>DATDLS010000495.1:0-25647 GCA_036519195.1 Occallatibacter sp.
GATCTTCTGGCCGGCACTGAAACCTTCCACGCTATCGACCTTGATGTTCGTTGCACCGGCGGGCGAAGCGGTCGATAGGCTGGCTGCGGCCTGCGTCAGGAAGTCATTGCAGTTGCTGTCGGTATCAGCGCCATCGGGGAATCGGCCACCGCTTGTATTGGTGGCAATCGGTCCCGGGACGATTGACCATAGTTCCAGAGTTGAGCCGGGTGCGGGGGCGTAGCAACCGCTTTCGTTTGCGCCTGAGGCAGCTTGATAGCCTTCGGCGGCCCAGGGGTCGGCGATGGCCCCGTAGTTGAGGCTGTCGGCAACCACGCCCGCAGTGTTCCTCAGTACCATGCTGCCTTCTTCGATCGTGATGGTCCGGCCAAATATCGGGAAGTTGGTCGTTAACTCCGGTCCCCCGAACCACTGATTGGGTGTCGGAGTTCCCTGGTAGCCTGCCGTCTTGACGGCTTCATCGCGTACAGCTTCGTGGATCGTGTGGGTGTTGGTCAGTGGCTTATCGAGTGTGATGCCGGTGCCAAGCGCCTGGACAGGCTCGTTGCTGGAATGCGCAAAAGCCGTCGCCGGCTGAAAGCTGATCCCCGTTCCGCGATCGCTGAAGGGGAGATTGGCTGCATGGTTGTGCTGCAGCGGAGCACCCAGATCGAGTCCGGTGCCGGGAGATACGACCCACTCGTCGGTCACATGAGGCTTGGCGAGTGCTGGCGTAAAATCGAGGGCGACACCACCTCGCCCCCGGCTGCCGACGGAAGTGACGGTAACGCCTTGCTGGCTGGCCGGTGTGCCAATTGTGATCTTGTCGCCTACGGCGAAACCTTCTGCCCGACGTACGTTGATTCGCGTCGCGCCGGCGCTCGCATTGGCGGTAAGATTTGTCTTAGTCGCCGCCGTTCCGACATGCGCCACGGTGACGGTTTCGATACCATGTCCGACGCTGTCGATGTCTAACCTGATCTTGTCGCCAACAGAAATATCGGAGACCGAGGTTACCTGGATGCTGCTCGCTCCGGCACGCGCGTCCATCGCCAGATAGGCTTGTGTGCCGGGTTTGCCGACCGCGGTCACCGTGGCTATTTCATACTGCTCCACGGTATTCGCGACGGCGGGGTAAGTAGTGCCGTGCCCAAGCGCGATCTTTTGGCCAACCGCGAAGCCGGCCACGCTCTCGACAGGCACATTGGTCGCGCCGGCATCGAACGTGATTACCGGTCCCTCGGGGAGGGGTTGCCACACCGATGTGCCGTCACTGGCAGCCGTCCCCAGGCTTGCGATCTTGCGAGTTTCCGCGCTCGAGCCCTCGCCGATGCGGATCGTATCGCCAACCGACATGCCGTCGGTGTTCCGCACATGGAGCGTGCTTTCGCCTGTGCGGGCGGGAACGGCCAGGCCGGAGTCCGACAGACCAAGCAGGTAAAAGGCACCAGCGGCGAGGTTTGTTCCGGCCGGAATCTTGATCGCCGAGAAAATAGCCTGGTGGGCGGGGTGTTCGGTCAACGTCCAGTTGGAGAGATCCACACTTTGGGAACCCGCGTTGTAGAGCTCGATAAAGGAGTTTGTCGGGTTCGCCGGAGAACCGGAACGAACGCGATACTCGTTGATCTTGATCGGGCTGGTATTCCGTACCTTTTCGGCCGCCGTCTCAACCTGTTTGCTGCCGCTGGCATTCGTCCAGGAGGCATGGCCGACGAGATCGCCTTGGAAGGCGGCTGGTCCTGAGGTGACTTTGAATGTCGCACTCGCGCTTTCACCCGGCGCGATCGGTTGATCAAATGTCTTCGACGTTTCAGACGTTCCGGAAACGACAGCGGTCCACTGGCCACTGGGCACGGAGAGACTCAGCTGAACACCCGCCACCGGGGCCTGTGTGGAGTTGGTAAACGTTACGACGGTGTCCTGCGAGGATCCTGGTGTGAACGTCTGCAGCCCTGGCGGCGCTGCCGCTGCCTTCCCGGGCGCCACGGCGAGCGGGGCGACGTCGTACCGGGCAGCGACGATGTTGGACTGGACAAGCTGGTCGGTCGCGTCCGATGGGAATGAACCGGCCGCTGTGATCGCGCCTTCATAGAATGTGCCTTGCGAACCATCGCTGTTGTCTCCGCCGTTGCCGAGCAGAATCGCTCCCTGCTTGCGCATGGGGTCATAGGTAGGATTCACGCGCGGACCATCGAACATGACCGACAGAGAACCTTTTTGCGCGTCGCCTCCTAAAGATGCCCAGCGGTGCGGTTCTCCCTTGGCAATGGCGGTCACGAATCGAAAGGGGATACTCGGTAGCTCCGTGCAGCCTTTGGAAGCATCCTGCTTGACACAACCGACCAGGTTGTTTTCCTGGTCCGTCATGATCCACGGCCCGTCGCCACTGCCGCTGTACCATGGAGTGGCGTTGCCGAAGTAGGCGGTTTCCATGGTGCCGTTATCATCGTCGCGGCTGTCGATCTCCGCGTTGCCGTAGTCGAAGCAGCAGCCGGAATTGAAGTGCTTGCCATTCACGACCCAGTATTGTCCTTCCGCCTGGTCTTCGACCGCTGTGCCTCTCACATCGTTATGGCGCAGGCCCATGCCCGGCGCGATGAAGACTCCATAAACCTTGTGTCCCGAAATCGTGATTGGTGCCATATCAGCGAGGGGAACATTGTTGAACCCGCCCAGGGCAGGTCCGCTGAATCCGCCGCGGGGTGCCTGCGTGAGATCGTTGTGCTCGGGACTTTGGTCGTAGACTTTGGTGATCCAGCAATAGGTGTTGGCGCAGAACCTGTCCTGCGCGGCCGAATCGGCATATCCGCCCGCATCCGGAACGGGCGAGGCAGCAGCCTGGACAACGCCAATGTCCAGCGTCTTGCCGTCCGACTGGCGCAAGACCTGATAGAGGGGGCCGTTATAGGAGGCATACAACGCGCGTGTCGTGCTATGGGCCGCTACGCAGGAGTCGCCGGCAGCCGCGTAGATGTCGCATGTGCCTTGCGACCTGGCTGGGGGAACGCCGGGTCCCGTCGGGGCCTGTTGTGCCATCGTCAAGGTGGAACCCACCAGAGTGAGCACGAGTGGGAGCAAGTGTGCAACATCGATTCTCATTTTCATCGTGATCCTGTCGGGGATTGGCTTGGGCGTTCCAATAAGACGGAGTCTCGCCAGGGTTTTGGCCGCCGAATTCCTTCGAACATTCTATTCGGAATATGTCAAGATGAGGCAATTCCGTTCCCGGGGCAATCCGGATGGCCTGCTCAAGCAGCGGACGCGCGGCCTCGGGATGGTTCATCTGTTTATCAGTGTTGACAAGATAGGCGATGGCCCCGGCGGCACGCGGGTCGTTGGCCAATTTCGCCTGGAATTCCTGCGCGGCCTCCTCGTATTGGCTCTGGCTCCACAACCGGTATCGAAGACCGAAGTGCACATTGGGCTCCTTAGGGACCGCCTTGACGATGAAGCGAAACTGTTGCGTGGCACCGAAGTGCTCTTTCATCTGGTCCAGCGCTGCGCCGGCCAGCAGATCAGCCTCAGCAGACTCGGCATTCAAGGTCAGTATCTCGCGATAGACAACCAGCACACATTGATCCTGTTTGGAACCAAGGCAACTGTGCGCCAAAACAATGCGGAAGGGCAGATTCTGCGAGCCGAGGGCCGTGGCCTTCTTCAGATATGGAACAGCTTCCACGAATTGTCTCTGCCCATCGTAGCCCATCCCGATCAGAAGAGTCAGGCGCTGCGCGTCGGCAGAGGATGGAGGCTGACCGTTGAGCAACGGTACGAATGTCTGGACGGCCTCCTTCCACTCGCCGCCCTTGAAAAGCGAGAGGCCAAGATTCAGTCGCAATCCGGGCATGGCCGGATCCAAGACCAGAGCCTTGCGATAGACAGGCACTGCCTCCTTGTAGCGCTTTTGCTGAACTGCGAGAAATCCCAAATGGGCATAAGCCTCAGAACTGCCGGGCTCAGCCTTCAGGAAGGTCCGCCAGGCAACCTCGGCTACGGTATTCTGACCCTGTTGCTCCGGAGCGATCGCACTTCGGCCCTGCCTGTCCGCTGCCGTCTGGCTCAGGCAACTGCCAGAAGTCAGGACGAGCATCAACATCGCGGTCAGGAGCAGGCCGATTCCCGGTGGCCTCGGCAGCTTCACGCACATCTCCGTTCGCATTTTCGCCTGCCGGGAAGGCGGGGCGGCGAAAACAAAAAGGAGCAGCAATGAATGGATCATTGCTGCGCCCGTTGCGGTTACAACAATGGTTGGTTAGAACTTGAACTTCGCGCCAAGCTGCAGGGTGCGAGGATCGTAGGCGGCGGTGGTCTGTCCGAAGTTCGCGTCCGCCGAGTTTGCATCAATGGCACTGAATTCCGTGTGGTTGAAGACATTAAAGTACTCGAAACGCAATTCAAGTTTTGGCCCTTCACGAGCTGTGAGTGGAATGGCTTTGAACAGGGACCAGTTGAAATTGAGGAGTCCGGGGAGGTTAACCGCATCTTTTCCTGCATTGCCAAAGCCCTGATTCCCGCCGCCAATCCAGGGAGCGACCGGATTTGCAAAGGCACTCGTATTAAACCAGGCGAGGTGTGTCTTCGGATAGGTAACTTTCCCTACCAGGTTCGGGCGGTTGATATAGTCGCCGGCACCCAGGCCAACAGTATCGGTGCCGGTATATGTGATGTATTGCGGCGTTCCCGATTCCGCGGTCGTCACCCCGGAGAACTCCCAGCCTCCAAAGATCGATCGCGCGGCGTACGAACCATTCGCGAAGAACGGGAGCGCGTAGATGTAGTTCGCGTTGAGGATATTACGCCGGTCGAGCGCTCCCGACCCTCGGTCATACGCGGGGTTGAACGGATCTGAGAGCCCAGTAAGATCATTGCTCACCTCATCAATCTCATGGGAATAGGTGTAGGCCACCTGCATGGTAAGGCCATGCTTGTTCTCCACCCGCACACCTGCCTGGAGCGAGTTGTAGTTGAAATTGGACTCGTTCTCCTCCTGGTTGATGGAGCTAAATCCAGGGTAGATGCGATAAAGATTTGCATTCAGCGAACCATTGGAAACTCCCTCGCGCAAATCGTAAGGGTTGGACGCATTGTTTGGATCGGTCAAGGGTAAGGTGTTGATCTGTCGGTCGTCGCTCTGGTCCCAACCCAACGATCCGGCATACTGCACGACCGCAACGATGGATGGAGCTAGCTCCCGTTCAACGCCAAAGCTGAAATCAGCCGTCCCAGGAGGCGCATACCTCAACGACAGACTGGTGATGTTGGAGGGAAACGACTCAGACGTTGTTGCACCAGTCAGGGCGCTGGTGTTCGGGTTGGAGAAGTAAACGTTGGTGGCGGAGGGTATGTAGGCGAAAGGTGGATTCAAAGCGGCGTTATATACATCGTTGCCTTGAACACGTTCAAAGTACATGCCGAATCCGCCCCGGATTACCGTCTTCCCATCTCTGCCGAGATTGTAGGCAAAGCCTAGTCGGGGTTCCCAGGTGTTGTATTTATTCTGGACTACACCACGGGGAAATCCATTGACGCCAGCTTCCTCTATGCCATTGAGATAGAAAGGCGAGCCGCCGAAAGTTGAGAGCGTACTGGGATCCACTGTACCAGCCGCAGTTACTGGATTCACCGGCGAGGGCATATAGTCCGCCGGAACAAAATTCGCCAATTGGTTATATCGTTCAAATGCATGCGGCAACCCGTCGTAACGGAGCCCCAGGTTGAGAGTCAGCCGGGGAGTGATGTGCCAGTTGTCATTGCCGTAGAAACCATAGTTATTGTTGACCCAGTGTTTGCCGGACAGAAAGTTGAGTTGTTCAAACTGGCTGGCGTCGCCGAGCAGGAAGTTGACATACGAGTCGCCAGAAAATGCGCTGGAGTTGAAAATTGCCGTTCCTTGGGTATTGAACTGCAGGTCCTGATTCGTGTAGTCGTGCAGGTAACTGAATCCAAACTTGAATTGGTGCAGCCCTCTGGTCCAGGATAGATCGTCCCGCCACTCAAAGCCTTCGTAGCCGTTTTTCCAGGGAAAGTAATTCGAGCTCCAGGTGGTATTCAGCGGTGAGCCCTGTAGTTGGATCTCCGGCAGGCGGGTGCCGTCATTGTTGGCTGTCGGGAAGAAGCTTGTAGCAGCCCACCCGGTGGGTTGTACAAACGAGCCGCCAAGACTGGGCGCGGGGGTAAGGGTGAGCTTGTTGCCGCTATAAAGGAAGGCGGTTTCGTTGAGCAGGTTGGGGGTAATCGTCTGAGTCAGCTTGATCGCCGCCGAAAAGGCCGGATTGAGCATGGCGGTGCCCACTGTTGGATAACTACTGTCACCCCATAACGGCGGGTAAAAGCTCTCGCTGACCACGTCATGGAGGTAATGGCCCATCAGCTGAAACTTGCTGTTGATTTCGTGGTCGATGCGAACCACGTCTTCACGGACATTGTCCGGCTGAGGGACGGACGAGATGAATTGACTAGTGCCCAGATTCGGCTTCGGAAAGGTGCCCGCATTCAGTTCGAGCACCGCATTCTGGTCGATCAAGTTAGCGGGGATGACGTTGCCCGGGAAGGGGCTTCCAGGAGTCAAACCATCGCCCGCGTAGAGCGCCAGTTTGGCTGGGTCGCTCGTGACCGGAACGATTGGGGCAACGGTAGACGTATAAGTCAATGGCGCGCCGGCCGTCGGAAAATTGGTGGTTGGGATGGTATTCGCAATCGTAGGCGAACTTCCTTCAATCAGCCTCCGCCACTCTTCGTTCACGAAGAAGAATGTCCTGTTGCGCGCGTCGTTATACACATGCGGAATCCACAGCGGGCCACCAATATTGCCGCCGGGTATGTTCAGCCGGAACTCGGGCCGCGGCTGGCCCGCGAGCTTGCTGAAGTAGTTGTTGGCGTCATAATCTTCATTGCGATTGAAGTACCATAGTCCGCCGTGGAAATCACGCGCGCCCGACTTCATGACCATGAGGATGGTTCCGCCGGAGCCGATGCCATAATCCGGTCCGTAATTGCTGTCGAGAGTCTGGAATTCGGCGAGCGCATCGATCGAAGGCAGGGAACTGAAGCAGCCACCGCAGCCGCGATCGTTCAGCTCGCCTCCATCCAACAGGTAGATGTTGTGGGTGGTGCGGGTTCCATTGAAGCTGATACCGTTTGCGGATGTCAGCGCATTCACGCCGCCGAAAGCCGGCAAGTTGTTGGACACGCCCAATCCAAGGGCCGCGAGCGAGGTCACATTGCGGCCGTCGGTCGCTAGCTGGGTGACCTGCTGGCCGCTGATCAGGGTACTAAGCTCGTTGGTTCCCGTTTGGACCTGCAAGGCGTCGGCGGCCACGGTGACCGTATCTCCTGTGCTGCCGACCTTGAAGGAGACATCTTCTTGCAGGGTCTGCGCGACGTTCACAATAATGTCAGTCTTGGTAAATTTCTCAAAGCCGGGGGCGGATGCCTCCAGTGTGTAATGGCCGACACCCACGTTCGGGAAGCGATATTCCCCCGCCGAATTCGATGTAGCTTTTCTAGCCTGACCGGTCGAAGGGTTGGTGATCGAAATTGCGGCGTTCGTAACTATTGCTCCTGTCGCATCGCTCACAGTTCCGGTTATGGTGGCGTTATCCTGTCCCCACGCCACAACGTTAGCGCTAAGTAGCATGACGATGAATGCAGACCAGACTGTCAGAAATCTCCGTGCTGGCTTGGCCGCCACGTGTCTGGCTGCACCGCGTTGAAACTGGGCCCTGAAAAGATTCATTGTCCTGCCTCCTGAGCAAACGTTTTCCCGATATGGTCTTTTCAACTCCCATGGGCGCCTCCGCCTGGCACCGTGGCTGCTGTCCGTTTGAAACCTTCACAACCCTACATCACAAGCTCTTCTTGATCGAACCGTATATTTTCACCATGAATTATTTCCCGTCAAGACAGATGACAAGAAAATTACATTTGAATGCCGGGTAACCATCTCTGTTTAAACTTTAGATAACAGAGATGGTTCTTCGGCGCTCCGTGTAGGTGAAAAGGGTGGTGGATGACTGCTAACCAGCTATAGAATCATCAGTTGCAAGAGACCATCCGGCCATTAGCCCGATAGCAGTGTTTCTCTTCCTTGAAGGATCCCTAGATCGCTAGTTTTGCTTCATCCTTGACAGCGCGTATTCTTTGGGAGTATTTTCAGCAAACGTTTTCTAGATTGCCAGATATCTTTCCCGCGCGAATCGTACTGCAGGAAGGCCACATTCAGGAGAGAACAATCATGCATCGCTCGCGCTGTATTCAAGTCCTCACTTTGATTGCAACACTCCTCGTTTCCATAGTCGTCGCAGCTCAGCCTTCGCCGTCTCCCACGCTGTCGATTGACGTGCAGCAGGTTAAAGGCAAGGTGAGCCCGATGCTTTATGGCTTGATGACTGAGGAGATCAACTACTCCTACGATGGTGGCCTCTATGCCGAACTTCTGAGAAACCGCGCTTTCCAGGACAACCGGCGCAATCAACCTTTCCACTGGTTCGTTTATGAATCTGGAAATTCCGATGCATCGATGACGATGGATACATCCACTGGGCCAAGCGCCGCTCTACCGCTAAGTCTGGCTCTTACCGTTCGAAGCGCTACGGCAGAGGAGCAGGCGGGCGTTTCTAACGAGGGCTTCTGGGGAATTGCGGTGGCACCGGGTACGTTCTATCAAGGTTCCTTTTATGCCAAAGCAGCCGATCCATCCATAGGCCCGATCGCAGTGAGCCTCATTGACAACAACACGGGGAAGGTCCTGGCGGCTACGACGGTCCCAACGATTACTTCGGACTGGCAGCAATACACGTTCACCCTCCATTCAAGAGCCAGCGCTTCGTCTGCAAACAACCGTCTGGTGCTAACCGTTGGGAAGCCGGGAAAATTGTGGCTCAGCCTGGTTTCACTTTTCCCGCCCACTTACAATGACCGCGCAAACGGCAACCGAATAGACCTGATGGAAAAGCTCGCCGCCATGCACCCGGCATTCTTGCGTTTCCCTGGAGGAAATTACTTGGAAGGCAATCAGATCAACGAGCATTTCCAGTGGAAAAAGACAATTGGGCCGCTGGTTGATCGTCCCACGCATACGAGTCCATGGGGCTACCCTTCTTCGGATGGACTGGGGCTGCTTGAGTTTCTTGAGTGGTGTGAAGATCTGAAGATGGAACCGGTCTTGGGAGTTTATGCCGGCTATTCGTTAAGACAAGAGTTTATTCAGCCAGGCAAAGACTTGGAACCCTTTATTGCGGAAGCTTTGGACGAGATCGAGTACGTAACCGGCAGCACAACTAGCAAATGGGGTGCCGAACGAACGAAGGATGGTCATCCAGCGCCCTTCAAGCTAACATACGTCGAGATTGGAAATGAGGATAATCATGACATGAGTGGGACATATGATGGCCGCTTCGCCCAGTTCTATAAAGCGATCAAGGCAAAATATCCTGATCTTCAGTTGATTGCTACAACTCCAGTGAAGAGCGTCACACCTGATGTAATCGATGACCATTTCTACCACTCCGCATCGCAGTTCTATGACGATGTGGGTCACTATGATAAAACGGATCGTCAGGGGCCGAAAATTTTCGTGGGCGAATGGGCAACACGCGAAGGTAGCCCAACACCCAATTTTAACGCCGCGTTGGGAGATGCGGCGTGGATGACAGGAATGGAACGAAACAGCGACATCATCATCATGTCTTGTTATGCGCCGTTGTTCGTGAACGTGAATCCGGGTGGTATGCAATGGGAATCTGATTTGATAGGCTACGATGCGCTCACCAGTTATGGCTCCCCGAGCTATTACGCACAGGTAATGTTCAGCAGTTCTATTGGGGACCAAATACTGAATGCCGGGCTTGACGGTACAGCATTGAGGTTTTTTTACTCTGTCACGCGCAACTCCAAAGACGGAAGGTTGTATATAAAGATGGTGAACGCAACCGCATCTCCACGAACTCTGACGATCCGGTTGAATGGAGTTTCGAACGTGAGCAAGAATGGAAAAATAATCAGCTTGAGTGCGAGCACCACGCAGGCGACAAACACGATCGTTGATCCGAAAAGGATTGTTCCGATGGAAAGCTCAATAACGAATGCGGCCACCCAGTTCTCTCACACGCTTCCACCCAATTCCATTCAGGTTATGGAATTGGAAGCACACTAGTTTTCAATTTCTGATCTTCTGCTCCACGAGACGTGAGAGTGGATTTCCCGTTACTGGGGTGATTTCAAAGATGCTCAAGTCGGCCTTTTCTTGAGGAAATGTCCAGCCGAGACCGTCTCTTCCCGTTACACCTGCAGAAAATCAGATATCTGCTCAAGACGTTTCAACGGCTTGGTTAATTCCTAGCCCTTCGGGATGTTCTCCGCGGCATCATCGAATACATCGGCCACGATCACAGAGGATGGTGATCGTACCGGAGAGCACGGAAGAATATGACGATTCCGGCACACGAGCAGTGTTCGTGGGAAAAGGGAAGTGCGAGCCGGGGGGGATCACGAGCGCGGTGGATGAGCTCCGTTTTTCCAAGATGCCCTCTGCGAGTGAGGTCCGGGCTGCCGCCCGAAAACGAGATGGGCAGTTGATCGGACTGCAGCGGTGAGTTAATGCCTGGACAGCTAGATTGAGCGCAGCGCCTTCACGGGATCGGCGGATGCTGCTCGCGTTGCGGGCAACGCTGATGCCAGCAGCGTCATGAGCACCATGGCCGAGATGCTGGCGAGATAGATGAGCGGATCCGCGGGGCTAACTTCGAAAAGGAATGAGCGCACGAGTTGCGAAAGCGCCAGCGACCCGAGTACGCCGAATGCGCAGCCCAGCAACGCCAACTTGACCGCCGAGATCAGAACCAGCCGCGCGATACGCACGCGCTCAGCGCCGAGAGCCATGCGGATGGCGATCTCCTGCGTGCGCAGCGAAACCGAAAACGCGACCACGGCGTAGATGCCTGTCACAGCAAGCAGCAAAGCGCCGAGCGCAAACGCGGCGATAAGCCCGGTGTTGAAGCGGCGCGGGGCTTCGATGTTGGAGATGGCATCGCTCATGGGCTGCACTTCATCGAGTGCGAGATTGGGGTCCACCGATGCGACCGCCGACCGCAATGTCGCGATCATCTGCTCCGGCGGCAGGGCTGAGCGCAGGGCAATGTAACCGCCTGAAGCCGCAGCGAGTTTATCCGAAGCGTCTGAACCGTAGAGAATCGCCGGCTGGGCCATGGGGCAATACCATTGGTCGGGCGGGGGCTCATCGCGCGAGCCCATCGTGGTGTCGGCCACAACACCGACGACCGTTGCCCAGGGGTATCCCTTCTGGGGACTGCCCACATGCATGCGCTTGCTGACGGCTCGCTGGCCAAGCCAGGAATGTTTGGCCATCGATTCATTCACGATCACAACCAGAGGCGAATCCGCCCCATCTTCTGCGGTGAACGATCGGCCATCGAGAAGCGGAATGCCCAGGGCGCGAAAGTAATTGCCGCTGGTTGTTGCGAATGGTGCGAATTTGAGCTTCCAGTTAGCGACAGGCTCGCCCTCGATGGTGTAGGCCGACATCCCGTACCCTCCGGTTGCGGGAAGAACGTTGGCCATCCCTGCAGCGGTAATCGCTGGTTTGGTTGAGAGTCTATCCAGAATTGCGCGGTTGAAGATGTCGACGGAAGTGTGCGTGGCGTACTGCCCGACAGGAAGCTGATAGCCGGCGATGAGCACATGATCGGGACGAAAGCCTGGATTGACAGCGAGCATTTTTTGATAACTGCGCAGAAAGGTGCCGGAGATGGTGAGTAGCACCAGGGCAATGGCAATCTCCGTAACCACAAGCGCCGAACGCAACCAGGCGTGGCTTGAGTTGGCTGTCCCGCTCGGTGCGCCGTCCTTGAGCACGTCGAGCAGATTGGTGCGCAGCGCTGCGAAGGCTGGGGCCAGGCTGCAGAGAACTCCCGTTGCAACGGCAAGCAGAAGCGCGAACGTGGCGACAGTCACATCCAATGAAATAAAATCGACGCGCGGCATGGACTCCGGCAACAGGCGCAAGACGATGCGAATTGCGGCTGCGGCCAAGCCGAGTCCCAGCAGTCCTCCGGCAACGCTGAGAAGCACGCCTTCGCACAAGGACTCGCGGACAATGACGCGAGCACGCGCACCCAGCGCCAGGCGAAGGGCGATCTCGCGCCGCCGGCGAATGGCCCGCACCAGCATCAGAGTGGCCACGTTGGCGCATGCGATTAGCAGGATCATGAACACGGCAAGGAACAGCGTGCGCAGCAGCGGCCGCGTCTCCTGTACTGTATGTTCAGCCAGAGCCAGCGCATCGCCGCGGATGTGAATGGGCGACATGCTCGGCGGAAAGTTGCGCATGATCGCTTTGGCTACGCGGTCGGCATCCTGCGCCGCTTGCGTAAAACTCACTCCGCTTTTGACGCGAGCGACCATCTGGTATCTCCAATCGCCTTGTTCCTGATCGGAGAGCTCATCCGGCGTGAGGCTCATGGGAACCCAGACCTGGGCCTGGTCGAGCCGCCCGGATTGCAGCGGAAACTCAAAGTCGCGCGGCATCACGCCGATGATTGTGTACGCCTTACGATCGAGAACGATGGAACTGCCGGCGACGTTCGGATCGCGATGATAGCGGTTCAGCCACAGACTGTGGCCGATCACAGCGAGAGGCTGGTGCGCGTCCTCTTCAGCCTGAGTGAAGAGGCGGCCGAGGATGGGATGAATGCCGAGCGTGGAGAAGACCCCTGCGGTGAAGCGCGCGGCATGGACCGTCTCAGGTGTGGCGCCACCGGAAAGCTCATACGTGGTATTGACGAAAGCGCCCATCGAAGAAAACGCGTTGGTCGAGCTCGAGTAGACGTTGATTTCGCGTGCCGTTACACCCGCGTCGGGGCTGTTGCCGACGTGATCTCCCAGCAGAACCAACCGGCTCGGATCGCTGAAGGCAAGCGGACGAAGAAGAATCCCCTCGATGAGCGAAAACATCGCCGTGGTTGCGCCGATGCCGAGGGCCAGCATCAGGATGATGGTGAGGCTGAAACCCGGCGTCTTGGCCAGTTGGCGAAGTGCGATGCGGAGATTCCGCGGGGTGAGGTGCATTGGGTCCTCCTTGGCTTCCTAGTTGGACGTGGGACCGCGTCATCGGGTACAACAGTTCCCGCGCAACTCCATATTCAAAAAGACTTCTTTAGTGCAACGCCGGAATAGTTGACCTTCGGCACCAATTGGCGATTCGCTCCCTCAATGAGTTCAACAAGACCGTAACGCCCCATATTTCGCAGCGTCAGCGAAAGGTTGTGAGTCTGACCAGCACGAACCGCTGGCTCACTTCTGGTGCCTGTTGATTCGCCTGGGCAAGCGCAACGAAAGAAGTCATCGCCGTCAGAACGACCAGAGTTTTCAAATATGAATCGCTGCAATCATTCGCATCTGAACCCGTGAGCCATATTACACCTGTATTACCGGCTGTTCGCAAGTCGGCCGAAATCGGGGTAACTTCCCACTTGGCCACTCGCCCGGAACTGGAGACTGCATGAATCCCAAGGCATCGAGCTGGACAGAAACCCTACTGTACCAGGCGGCAGATTGCCCCCGGTGACCACAATGTTGGAAATACCCCGAGCAAGCGGCGCCGATTTCCCTGGAAGGTTGGATAGCCTGTCTGGATAAATTACGCCAACGGCAGTAATCGCGTAAATTCATCTCGCTTGCACCACCCAGTCCAATGATTTGATCCGCATATGATCGCCGTCCTTCATTTCACCAATTGAAGGAGGACAGTATGCTTGCGGCATATCTCAAACGCCAGACTAATCGTGCGGCTTGCTCCTGTGCAGTACGGTCGGCCCGTATTTGGACCATTTCACTGACTGGAGAGGATGAGTGCGATGGTTCCGCTAACGCTCAAACGCGGACGATTCCGTCCTCCGGGCAAACTGATTGCTTCCCTGCAAAGTACATAGAATATGCTGAGCACAGCATATCCGCCAGTTTGGGCTTACAACACGTTTCACAATTATTCGGCGACCAATTGCCTCCTCATTTGGACTCAGAGAGTAGTGACATATTGCTACACCTCGCTGGAGTCAATGAATATAGGGGGTTGCGCGTCGTTGGAGGCGCGGGATGGAAGGCATGTGGCCGTTCGCACCAAATTGATGGACCTCGTGGATCGTAAACAGATTGACCGTGATTAAATCCGGCAGCAAAATCAACATCAGCGTGACGTCGTGACCCTTTGTGTACTCATGGCAGTCACTGATGTCGCTGAGTGCGTTGGGCTGAACGCGACGGTTGAAATCCGCACTAGCCGCATCGGACCGGTTTCCCTGCGGATCTTACTGGAGCAGTAATTGTGGTGAGACTCGATGCGAAGCTAAGGTTTTGCTCAGATCCGAAAACCGGCCCGAAGCATCGGCCTCAGTCCGTTCCAGGAAATCTCTACTTTGAACTCCCCGCAGGCGTGGCAGCTGATCGAATCCTGCGGGAAATAGAGGGTGAGGCCGGTGGTGTCGAGAATCCAGTTGTGGGGGTCTCCCACCATTTTGCGGATCAGATCCTCGCCGTAACCACGAGCCCACTGGGTTTCCGGAAACGTCGGATCGATCTGGGCCTTGAGCGACTCCATTGCGCGGTCATAGAGGAACTTCTGCCAATCACAATCAGGGCGAAAGACGTCTTCGGCGCGAAGTTCGCGGCGCTGCGGCAGGAGCCAGTTGAACTGGAGATTCACGTAGTTGGGATGGACAGCGCCGTGGCCGTACCGGAGGTTCTGGAAGGATGCGCCGACGAAGACGGGCGTGACGGCATCCAGGATGACAGAGACGTCGTTGTCCATGCCGTCCATCCAATCGGCCTTCGCCCAGGGATCGCCCGGCTTGGCCTGTCCTTGCGAGGCCAACTCGCGCGCCTCGGACTCGATGGCTCGGTTCCATGCTTGCCAGTCCGGGTCCGTCGATAGCGCCTGTGGCCACTCCGCGTCCAGGGTGGAATACTGCGACGCACCGCGTTCCGCTTCGTCGCGTGCCTCATCGCCGGTGTCGGTCTGGGTGAAATGGACCGAATCCCAGAGAAAGGCTTCCCGGCCGGGCTGGCTGAGGGAGGAGATCGCGGTTTGCAGCAAACGGACGCGCTTGTCCCAGCCAGATGCGAGGCAGTCTGCGAGGGCCTCCTGGCCGACGTTCGCTGGGCATCCGTCACCCGCTGAACGGAGCCAATCGCGCTCGTTTTTGCGAACCATGGCGCGGGCCTCGGAGGGCACGGTTGCCAGCAGCCTGCCGTAGGCCGCGGCAAGTTGATCGTCCAACTGGCTCAATCGCGGCGAGGCACAGATCGCCTTCTCACTGGGCGTAGCAGCGTGGGCGCAGTCGAAACTGGCAGCAAAAGCCGGCGAGGCGAAAAGGCACCCGAGGAGAACAGCGGAAGCAGCTCGCAGACGAAGTTGTTCATCAGTGAGGCGCCGATAACACTCTCGAAAAGCCTGTCCGCTCATCGAACATCCTGTTGGTCCGTGTCGTTGTCTGCTTGATAGCTGTCGAGAATTGTAATACGCCAGCCCACAGGCTACCTGCGGCGATTCATTCAAGGCTTGTTGTCGCTAGCCTATCCGGAAGTAACCCCGAAAATGGAGTTCTGACCGGATTGGCGATCCGCCTGAGACTCTTAAATGCGCGATTCACGTGCGTCCACCCCGGCCATTTCCACTCATTATCTGGTGAACTGCTGAGTTATTCCGTAATTACGCGATCTGCCCATTCCACGAGCGAAACAAAGATTGCCGGATTTCCGAACTTCGCTCCCCACTGGTCCAGGTCTGTTTGCTGAACGGCCCTCGCACGGCTACAGGCACCGCAGGCATAGATCTGAACATGTCTTTCAGCAACTTTCGTGAGGGTTTCCTCCAACGGTGGCCAGCCAACCGGCACGACTGCGCCGGCAACTGACTTCCGCATAAGCGAAACTGCTTCGCCTAGCAGGAAAATCTGCACCGAATGTCCCGCTTCAGAAAGTGCGAGGCCGTGAAGAAAAGGAAACGCTGCCTTGGTCGGATCATCAGATCCCCAGGCACTTTTCATCATGATATTCAGGGATTTATGCGAAGTTCCTTGACCGAGCGAAGACACTACTCCGGCAAAAGGTAACGCAACTAACTGGCGAAGAAATGACCGACGCGCCATGAGGACCTCCCGGTGGAAGCGGAAGTATAGCATTCGGTCAGGTTATGGGGAAACCACAAATTCTCCCAGTCGGCCTTCAGTTGCGCCTCGATTACCGCCTACTCGGAAGCTATATTATGGTAAATAATCCCATCGGTGTTCCTTAAGT
The DNA here is from genome assembly GCA_036519195.1 of Occallatibacter sp. Lineage (GTDB taxonomy): Bacteria > Acidobacteriota > Terriglobia > Terriglobales > Acidobacteriaceae > Telmatobacter. The sequence continues at coordinate 16,288 of DATDLS010000495.1, forward strand.
AGTAATTTCCGGGCTGGCGACTTTCCGGGCTAGCGACAATCCGCCAACAACCGGTCATTGCTATCGTATGGTTTGTGGGCGGAGTCGAATTAAGCAGGGTGATTACCTTGCTCAGGCTCTCTGCCATCTTTGCTGCCTCTCTGGTCACATTTCTACCTTGTGCCTTGCACGCTCAGCAGGATTCCGGCTCCATCCCGATTGCGCTGGAAGATCGCAGTTTTTATCTCGGACAACAGGTGATGCGTCCTGAATCTCTCTCTGGAATTTGGGAAACCTCCAGTGGCCACGGAAGTGCAATTGGCATTCATCTTGAGCTGGACACCACGATTCCCAGCGATGGAGACAAACAGAGCTGGGTGCCTCAATCTTGGCAGAACCTGCAAGTTGGCGTCTTCGAACGGAAGGGAGTCGAGATCCAGCTTGGAGAGGAAAGCGGCTTCTCCGACTCCCGTAGAGGTGGAAATCTCACCTTCGATCAGGGGCGCTTGCAGTTGCATTTTGTTTCGCAGTGGACTGACACGCCGTCGGTTGACTTGGATCTGGTCCAACAAGCAGGCGGCTGCTGGGATGGCCGCTTGCATCGCGGCGAGTTTGATTCCCACGTCACTTTATGCCGCCCCAGCACTAGCCTATCCGTATGGCCAGCCCCCTGGTTGGTACCTGGGCAGAGAACTCGAACCTCGGTGAAGGCTGCATCCACATTGCCGAGCAGGCACCAGGCGAGTTTACCGGGTGGTCCGATGACATCCAGCATCCGGGCACTGTCCGCTCCTGCATCGATGGCGTTTCCAAGCCCGTTGCGGTCTTTCAGCGCTTCGGCGAGCTCCTGAAGGCCCATCTCGAAAAGGACGGCGCGATCTCATTTGAACTCTACGCCTATAACGACATATGTTGCTCCCACACGTTTGTCGGAAAGCTCGCCGAGGGCGGAGATTTGATCCAGGGCGCTTGGCCATTGGGTGCGAATCAGGCTGCTCATAACGCAACATGGAAGAAAATGCCCGGCGATTCCTGTGTCGCATCCGATTCCGAACTAGCCGCGGAGATGAGAGTTAGGTGAGATTTGAGTGCCATGCAAGTGATCATTCAGTCCAAATCAGAACTTTCCGAGCGAATCTGGCTAACCGGAAGTTACTGGTCAGGTATCGGCCGTCGTGATATTGACTACGATTTAACTTCCGGTTTGGCGACACTACACTCGGAGCAGGCCGCAGTGTTGACCTGCTAGTGGCTCGACGGGTGACTAGGCCCCTTATAGCGAAGGGAGGCGTATGGGGAAGGTGTAATCCTGCCGGCGTCTCAGGCCGCATCAGGTTGCCGCTTGATTCTGCGGGGAAGGGCATATATATGATGCTCTCATGCCTTCTCCCGTGCTTTCCGATCTTCGCTACGCGCTGCGCCAGATTCGCCGCGCGCCGCTGTTTACATTGACTGTCGTGCTTACGCTTGGGCTCGGCATCGGCGCAACCACGGCGATCTTCTCGCTGATTTACACTGTGATGCTGCGATCACTTCCTGTGGCCAATCCAGGCAGCCTTTACCGTATCGGCACCGGAAAGACCTGCTGTTATTCCCACGACCTGCAAGGGGAGTGGGGTATCTTCTCCTATGACTTTTATCAGCGCCTTCGCCGTTCAACGCCGCAGTTTGAGCAGGTAGCAGCATTCCAGGCGCAGCCGGGCGTCCTCAGCGTGCGTTACGGCAAGCACCAGGAGCAGGCCCAGGCGCTGCTCGGCGAATATGTGAGCGGCAATTATTTTGAGACGCTTGGCGTCCAGCCGTTTGCCGGACGTCTTTTTACGTTTGCCGATGACCAGAGGAACTCAGCCGCGGTGGCCGTGATGAGCTATCACACCTGGCAGCAGGACTTCGGAGGCGATCCGTCGGTGATCAATGCCAATTTCACCTTTGAGGGCTTTGCATTCAAGGTGGTGGGCATCACTCCGCCGGGCTTCTATGGCGACACGATCAACAGTGTTCCCACGGCTTTGTGGATTCCGCTTCAGACAGAGTATCTGACCGACGCGGACGCCTCTTTCAATCGCATTCCCTCTTCCGCGTGGCTTCGCGTGATTGGCCGGTCGCGGCCCGGAGCACCGCTTGCCGGCACCTCATCGGAACTGACCGCCATGCTGCAGCATTGGCTGGCATCCGATGCCGACATGGATCCGGCTCATCTGCGCGAGGTGGAACAGGATCTGCCGCAGCAGAAGATCGAAATCGCCTCGGCCGCGTCCGGGGTCGGCGGACTGCGCGATCGGTATGGCAGCAGTTTGATGATCCTGCTCGCGGTGTGCGCCACCGTCTTGTTCATTGGTTGCGCGAATGTGGCAAACCTGATGCTTGCCCGGGGCATGACCCGCCGAGCGGAAGTGTCCATCATGAGCGCGCTCGGCGCGTCTGGGGCGCGGCTGATGCAGCGGGCACTTACTGAGAGCCTTGTTCTTGCGCTTCTGGGTGGAATTACGGGGGTGCTTATAGCAGTTGCCGGAATCCGTCTCGTAGTGCTGATTGCCTTTGGTCATGCAAGCGGAATATCGATCCACGTCGGCCTGTCATGGCCGATGCTGGCGTTTGCCGCGGTCGTGGCGCTGCTGAGCGGTGTGTGCTTTGGCACAGTGCCCGCGTGGATGCTCGCACGCGCTAATCCTATCGAGGCGATGCGCGGGACAGGCCGCACCAGCGGCGGCAGCCAGCCACGTCTGCGCAAAATCCTTGTGGCGCTCCAGGTGGCAATCGCTGTCAGCCTTCTGGCGGGCGCCAGCCTGCTCACCCAAAGCCTGCTCAACGTCGAGCGCCAAGACTTCGGGTTCACTGCGCAAAACCGCATCACGGTACGCATGGAGGAACCGCTGGCCGCATATAGCCACGAGCATCTGAACGTGCTCTACCGCGAGCTGCAGATGGGACTGGAACGCTTGACCGGAGTGCACAGTGCCAGCCTCGCGCTCTACTCTCCGTTCATCGCCCACTGGGAGCAGCTCATGGTCAAACCCGGAGAAGGCATGCCTGCGATCGACGGCTCGCGCAAAGTGCTGTGGGATCGTGTCAGCCCGGAATACTTCCGCACCATTGGACAGCAACTGCTGGAAGGGCGCGAATTCACGGACGCGGACAACGCAACGTCGCGGCAGGTCGCTGTCGTCAATCAGTCCTTCGCGCGCCGATTTTTCCCCGGTGTCGATCCTCTGGGTCAGGCATTCGGCTTCGCCACTCCCGCCCACAGCACGGACTTTGTAATTGTCGGCGTGGTCCGCGACGCCAGGTACGCGAGTCCGGAACAAGCTCCGGAGCCGATGGTGTTTGCACCGCTCGCCCAGCAATCCGAATACACCGAAGCCACCGCCCGCGATAGTGAGAAGTGGAGCCATTTCATTACCGGGGCGCAACTTTGGATCGATGGAGATATGGGAAGGCTTGACCCCAAGATCCGGGAAGTGTTCCGCGACGTAGATCCGAATTTTGCGATTGTCGGCCTCCAATCCCTTCAGCAGCAAATCGACGTCAACTTCGATGAGCGCCGCCTGCTCGTTCGGCTCGGCAGCCTGTTCGGCGTGCTTGCGCTGATCCTCGCGTCAATTGGCTTGTTTGGTGTGACTGCGTACAACGTCGCGCGCCGCACCAGTGAGATCGGTGTGCGCATGGCGCTTGGAGCTGGCCGCTCGCAGATTGCGTTCCTGGTTCTTCGAGCCGCACTCGCACAGACACTGCTCGGAATTGCGATCGGTCTGCCTGTCGCGTTGATGGTCGGCAGTTTCCTGAAGTCCCGGCTTTACGAGGTGAGTACCATCGATCCTTTCTCTTTGCTGCTGCCAGCGGGGGCTCTGTTGCTCTGTGCCAGCGCGGCGGGCCTTCTCCCGGCCGTACGAGCTGCTTCCATCGATCCACTCGAAGCGTTGCGGGTCGAGTGACAATCCTCCCCTCCCGAAAGGAAGCAGATTCCTGCCGGACTCAGAGAGTCCCTCGGTGGGTTCCTGCTGCTGGCCCCATTCGAGCAGGGCTCAGTTCACAGGCGATCCGGGCCTCGCCGGCCCTTGTGAGTACTGCACAAACTTGGTATTCCAATGCATGAACTCGGGTCGTCGCTCCTGCAAAGGCGGTATTGAACAGTGCATCCGTTCTCTATATCCCGCCCTGAAGGATGGTGCTTTCCGAGGATAACCGGTAAAAACGCGGTCGGCAACGACAGCCCTTGTCGTGATGTCGACGCCCGCCTGAAGCATATGGATCCCGACGGTATGCCGACTAAACAAGTGGGGCGAGAAGAATCTCAGGATAATGCCAACCGCCTCAACCGCAACAAGGCCTGCATTCGCGCATCCGCCTGTGGTCCACGTTCCTATTCTGCATTACGATTTACTCTGGATGAGGAACAACAAACTTGCTCCCCGGAATTGATGGGCATTTTCAATGGCTTAAGCGGAGGGCAGAAGACTGCATGAATTCCTCCTCGTTCTCACGCCGCTGGCTGCTGCGGGCAATCCCAGCGCTGCTTTGTGGTATCCCCGAACTTGCTCTCGGCGCGCCCGAAGTATCTTCCGATGGACAATTTGCGGCGATTGAACGGGGGATTGGCGGACGTCTGGGCGTGGCCGCTATTGACACCGGAAGCGGCCGACGGCTCGTTTACCGGGCCGAGGAACTCTTTGCCATGTGCAGCACCTTCAAGCTTCTCCTGGCAGCCGGCATTCTGAAGAACGTTGATGATGGCAGCTCCGAACTGAACAAGCCCATACGCTACACGGAAAAAGACCTACTGGAATACGCGCCGGTGACTCGTGCCCATGTGCAGCAGGGTGCGATGACGGTGAGCGAGCTGTGCGCGGCCGCAATTGAGTTTAGCGACAATACGGCCGCCAATCTGCTTCTTGCGCAGCTAGGCGGCCCAGCAGGTTTGACGCAGTTCATCCGTTCGCTCGGGAATAGAGTCACCCGTCTCGATCGTATCGAACCGGATCTTAATAGCGCGCTCCCAGGCGATCCGCGCGATACAACCAGCCCGATGGCCATGGCGGAGTCCGCAGCCATGCTGCTGACCGGGACCAGCTTATCCGTTACCAGTCGGAACCGGTTGGCCGGCTGGCTGGAGAAAAGCGTCACAGGTGCCAACAGACTCCGCGCCGGCTTTCCGGCTGCCTGGCGCGCAGGAGACAAGACCGGCACCGGCGAGCACGGAGCCATCGGCGACGTGGGAATCTTCTGGCCGCCCAGCAAGCCGCCCATTGTGGTTGCCGCGTACATCATGGAAGGGAATGCCACCGGAGCTGAACGAGAAGAGGCAATTGCCGCGTCCGGGCGCGTGACAGCAAACGCGATGGTTGCCACTACGCCTGTCAGTTGAACGATAAAGGTGTGCCGGTGACGATCCTATTCCTATTCTTCCTCGGGAAGCGATCGGATCAACGCAGACACAGAGCGATGGGTTCGAGAGACCAGTTCTTTTTTTGAACGCTTCGTCCGCTAGCCGCAAGACGCCGTGTGAGTTTCGTTGCGTTCTCAAAATCGGGTGGTCGTATTATTGCCCCATCTGGGGGAAGGTTGACGGGAGTCAGGAATAGAGCACTCTTCGTGGTGGGTTTTGCCGTGGCGCCTGGTCGCTCGGATCGGATGGGGCGAGATGTATGTGGAGCACCTAGATCCGCATCCAAAAGGTTTCACCATTCCTTTGCAGTCATCGAGACCGGACAAGGGGAAGCAGGGCAGAGAGTAGAGCTTGTATTAGGAAAGCAGTCTGACCAAACCCTTTCGGATCAATGCTCCGCCGATTCGGGCACTTAAGAACTGGATGAACCAGGCAGTAATTATCGAAGGGCCGATTTTTTCGTAGGGCAGCACCGGCGTCTGACAAGAAAGGAATAACCTACTCAAGTTATGTTATATGTATAAGTTACATATACATTATGAATGCAACACATTCATATGATGCATGAATCCATATGATCATAAAAATGTTATACAGGTTAAATTGTGAACATGCAAATATTTAACTACCTAAACTAGCTTGCAATACAGACGTATAGCGCGATGTATAGCTCCATCTGATTTTCTATGTTGAGAGTATTTGTATTTATTTTGAACATGATATAGCGGAATATCTCTAGAGCTATACACCTATCTATACATCTATCGTGCTATAATTCAGGTATGGAAAAGCCCTTTGAGGTCACATCTCCCGGCCCACCGCTCGCCGATCTGGTCAACGGCGAGGAGTTGATTCGCGGCATCACCAAGGCGGCTCATTCGCGGCGCACGCGACGGCCGGTCCTAGAGGCATGTTCCTTCCGCATCGAGGTCAATACCCACGGCAAGCTGAAAGAGGCTGCGAAGAAGCTGGACCCGATCACGCAGTCTGACATTTTGAATGGTCTGCTGGAGATATTCCTGCCGGTGATCCTGCCGCAGCGGGCGTCCGCCGGGGAAAAGCTCCTGGCCGATCCCGATCAGCGGTCTCAGTTGGCCGGACTATTGCAGTCCTTGTCGTCATTGCTGCAAAAGGATGTTCTCAGTGAAAGATAAATTCAATGGCTGACGATGTGGGGCCTTGGCTTAAAATCGGGGCATCTGAACAGGGAAGAGAGAGGAGCAAAGGCGATGGAGACGGCAGCTAGATCCGCATTCCTACCCCTTGAAACCTGTCTTCACGGCTCCTATGAGCCGGACGTGGAGTACGTTGACGGCAAGCTTGCGGAGCGCAACGTGGGTGAGTTCGACCACAACATGATTCAGCGTGCCATTCTGTTCTGGTTCTATTTGCACGAAAAAGAGTGGGGGATCCGCGCAAATAGGAACAACGGATCCGCGTAGACGTCACCAAAGTTCGTCTTCCGGACGTGGGTGTTTTCTCCCGCGAGATTCCGATCGAGCAGGTCTTCACGCGCCCCCCGAGTTGATTGCGATCGAGATCCTGTCCCCGGAAGATCGGCACGTTCGAATTGCCGAAAAGATAAAGAGTTACATGAAGTGTTTGGTGCCAAACATCTGGATCGTGGACTTAAAGACGCGTGAATGGCTGGGATTGCAATGGCAACTGGGTCCGCACGGAGCGATTTGGGGCCGCCAATACACCGATGTACCAATACACCGATGTATATGTCCGTGACGGAGTTCTTCGCCGCGATCGACAATGACAATGCCTGAGCCGTGCACAAAGATGCCTGCGACAGGAAGAAGACCCTGAGAATCATGCGGGTTTCGGGGCCTGGCATCAGGACAAGCCCTTCGATCCAACCAGTCATTAGCCTGGCAGCCGGGCTGGTAGGAAGCCGACCGCGAGCCGGAACCCATTCCTATCACGCACCAGTAGCTAAGCTTTTATCGGGTCCGGGCGAAGAAGAGTTCCTGGCGATGGGCGCGCAGGCAGCCTGGATGATCAACCCTTGAACAGGACCGCAAGACAGTGGAACGGGACTGGCTGGGTAGAGGCGGCCCGGCTTGAAGTGGCCCGCACGCCGATCTAGGTCGAACTCAGCTACCAGTGGAACATGCTGGATAAGGCGAAGAAAGCCTGCCGTCCTTAACGGAGTAGTTTCTCGAGGAGACGAGCTGAGCTGTTGGGCTGGAGCAGGGAGCTGATTCCGGTCTGGCTCAGGATTTCATGCTTCGGCAGATCCACGCGCTTACTTAACATAATATCCGTTATCAGACTTTCTGGTACTTTTTTTGGCGTTGCTTTTTTGAGGCGATGAATGTGCCGGATACGTGCAGACGGATAGGCATATCTTGATGAATCTAATGGATATCGTCGACGCAACAGCACCCGAAAGTACCTAGAATCAGACACAAGGGCAGTTTTTATCTATTGCTTTTAGGGCCTTAAAACTGCCTCTTGTCTCGCAACACTACCTATGCAATGCTTGGTCCACGACAAAACTCGCAACGGTGTTGCGAGTTTTGTCTGATCGGCGTACACCTCGTAGAACTGCCTTGTTTGCCATAGGTTAGAGGCGGAGCATCCCTTGAGATCTGGAGCCTGCCTAAGTTTTAGCGGAAGGCCTACTCGCTCGGAGGAAGGGCTGCAAGTACTCTGGGCCGACCTGATAGTCGCCGGTGATCCCTGCTTCAAGCTACACAGACAGGTCCGCGCTGCGGCGGATTTGTCTCTCCCAGTCTATCTACTTCGCCGCTCTCATTTCGGCTACTGCTTCCTGGATGGCCTGTTCCGGAACTCCATGAGCGATGAGTCTCTGGCTGAACTCCTCGACAGTACTGTCCTTTTCCCGCTGCGCTTCCCTTTCGGCCAGGTGCTTGCGGAGACCATTGGAGATGTATGCACGGATGAGTGCCTGATAGCCTTCGAAGCCAACCGAAGGGGCGACCTCCTTGAGATCCTCAATTATGTGATCTGGTAGACGGAGGGAGATCAGAGTCATGGGTTTATCGGGCTGCATATTTCGCTTGATCCGTTCAGTCATTTTCATAGCGTCTCCTTTCCGCCGGTTCCGCAAGGCGTGCGGAGATGAGGCGGAGCACATCACCTTCCCGAATGACATGGACAACGTACAGCAGTCGGTAGTCGATCGTGAGTCCGATGCACGCCTGCCGTGCCTCGGACTGGGGGCTGGCGTCCTCGTAGCAGGCTAACTGATCGAAAAAGACCTCTCGGGCCTGCTCGAAGCGAACGCCGTGCCGTGAGGCATTGCTGGCAGCTTTATCGCTATCCCAAACAAAGCCCTGCCCATCCAAAGTCGAGTGCACGTCCATATAGCCATTGTATATACACTACGAGCAAGCTGACAAACCCGCCGCGAACGGCCCTTTATCCGTTGCGGCGCGCTGCCCTGTCCATTACCAAATCCCCTTGCCGAGACCGATCAGGGCTTTGAGAAAATCACTACGTTCCTATCCAGGGAGGCAAACCAATTGAGCCACACAGTCAAGGGCGAAGCAAATCCTGGCCAGTAGTTGAGTGCTGAGCGGGGTGGGGATTGGTCAACCCCGGCTTCGATCCCCGCAACGTATTCACTCTCGAGATGTCGCTGACCGGCGACCACATTCCCATCCTGCGCGGCCACGACTTCACCGAGCAGGACACCGGTTCGGCCCCCGGCGTCGTTCTCATCAACCAGACCATGGAGAAAGAATTCTGGCCTAAAGGCGATGCCGTTGGCCAGCAGCTGCTCATCGGCAAAGGCGAAGGCCCCCAGTTCACGGAGCCCGCCCACCGGATCATCGGCGTGGTAGGCGACATCCGCGACAGGGGCCTCAATAACGATCCCCGTCCGCTCATGATCGTCCCCGGCGCCCAGCTTACAGACGGCATGACCACGCTCAACTCCAACATTACCCCTATGCACTGGCTCGTCCGCACCCATGGGGATCCCCATCAGTACATCTCCGCCATTACCGAACAACTACGCCAGG
>DATDLS010000496.1:0-3377 GCA_036519195.1 Occallatibacter sp.
AATCGTCTCGGAACCTTCTAAACAAGGCAAAAGGGCCGATGTCATCATTAGTGAAACTCAACGCAGCCTCCACTCGAACTCTTCCTTCCTACCTACGAACCGTCACGCAAAGATACCAAGGCCACCCGATTGTGCGTGTCCGCAAGAGTACCTGCGCCAACGTGTATGGCCAAGTCCTGATTAACGCCGAAACCGGACAAGTGAAGTACTAGCCCGGAACTTGTCCGGTTACGCGACTAATCAGGACTTGGCGATTGCGTGACGGTGGACGACACTGTTGGGAGATCGATTAGACGCCTGGCACTAGAGGCAGATTCATTGAGCGATAGCACAGAGAGGTGCAGCATGTGGAAATGGGTGCTCGTGAACTTCCTCGTTTGGACTTCCTTGGCGACCTCGTGTATGTCACAGCAAAAGCACCAAAACTTTACCGAGGCAGGAATCAATACTAACGGGAATATTTATGTAAGTTCGGATTCCGGGCAGCCCATCAACATGACGACCGCTCGCCATTGTATCGAGGCAATCTTTGCAGCCGACCGGCAAACCGTCGGTTGCAGCGTGGCGCGCGGAACGACGCCGGAAGAGAGCATGCAATCCATCCGGCTCGAACTTTATTTCAGGAACGGAAAGCTGCAGGTAATCGAAACGGAAACGCCTATGGATTGGCATGTCTGGAAAGGCGGGCGACAGGTCTCGGTGCATTCTCGATCCGCCGACGGCAAGGATCGCTACGCTTTATATGACGCTGCGACTACACGCCTCATTCAAGAACTACCGGCGCCATCGGATAAGACCTTACTCCCTGAGTGGGCAAAAAATCGGACTCAGCTCGAGGATGAATCGGTTCCGGAGGGCGAACAGTACTTACAAGATCGCACGCAATGGATTGGCAAAGTTCTGCACCAAATCACAGAGATTCAGCCCGGAATGAAAAGACAAGATTTGCTCAAGGTGTTTACCACCGAAGGCGGACTGTCGACTCGATACCAACGGACTTACGTTTACTCTGGGTGTCCATACATCAAGGTGGATGTTCGATTCAAAATCGCTCCTAAGGGAGATAACGGAGTGGAGGAAGAGCAGGACGATACTATCGAGTCCATTTCGCAGCCGTATCTTGCCTACAGCGTAATGGATTAGCTGTCATTCTAACTGGTTCTGAAACCATCGCCTGGTAAACGCTCTTGCCGGAGAAGTGAAATTCCCAGTTTCCGGTTACGCGACGCGATATAAAAGGGCGCCCCTTTTGGAGTAGGGTTTTGAGTGTTGGCATCAAACCCACAACAAAAAGGAGCGCCCTCAATGGATAGCGTGAAGTATATCGGTATGGATGTGCACAAGGAAGCGATCTCGATCGCGGTGCTGAATTCCTCTGGCAAGCTGGTCATGGAATCGACGATCGAAACCAAAGCCATCACCATTCTGGATTTTCTCAAAGGCCTGCGCGGAAGCCTGCACGTCACTTTGGAAGAAGGCACCTGGGCCGCCTGGTTGTATGACCTGATCAAGCCGCACGTCACAGAACTGGTGGTATGTAACCCCCGCCGGAATGCCCTGCTCAAAGAAGGTAGCAAGAGCGACCGCATCGATGCGCGCAAGCTGGCCGAGTTACTACGCTCGAACATGGTCCGCTCGGTGTATCACGGAGAGAATGGCGTGCGCACGCTGCGGGAGCTGGCGCGCAGTTACCTGGCGATCAACAAAGATCTGGGACGGGTGATGAGTCGAGTGAAGGCCATCTACCGCAGCTGGGGGATTCCCTGCACGGGCAAGCAGGTCTACGCACCGCGGTATCGTTCGGAGTGGCTCGGTAAAATCCGAGAAGCCGGCGTGCAGCGCCGCGCGGAGTTCTACTACCAACAGTTCGATGCCTTGCGGTCCTTGCGTCAGGACGTGCGCCGCGCGCTGCTGGCCGAGGCGCAGAAGCACGATGCCTGGAAATTGCTACGCACGATTCCGTTCATCGGCCCGATCCGGGCGGCGCTGCTGATCGCTTTGATCCAGACACCGCATCGTTTTCGTACCAAGCGACAGCTCTGGACGTTCAGCGGGTTTGGCATCGAGACCTACAGCAGTGCCGAGCATCGTTACGTCCAGGGAGAGCTGCAGCGCGCGAAAAAGCCGGCTTCGGTTCGTGGGCTGAATCGCAATCACAATCACGATCTGAAGAACCTGTTCAAGAGTGCTGCCACGGTGGCCGCTGCCAAGCCCGGACCGTTCCAGGAGTTTTACGAACGCTTGCTGGCCAAGGGAATGCGGCCGGAGATGGCGCGTCTGACCTTGGCGCGCAAGATGGCGGCCATCACTTTGACCATTTGGAAGAAAGGAGCACGCTTCGACGTCCAACATCTGAAACCACAAACAGCTTGAGTGTCACTGGAATCCGTTCCATCCCTGGGATTCCCTCCCAGCGGTGGCCAGTCTGATTCCTGAGACACTCGGGTTCGAGGGCGAGTCTCAGCCGATAAGTTAGGCTGTGCGTGCCTCGGGCACGCTAAGTCTCTCACGCGACTCTAGTCCCCCTCGGATAACCCGAAAAAGCTATAGGCCACGAGTCCCCCATGGAACCATGGTTGGCACCTGACAACCGTGTTGCTGCTTTGTTGGTCTCAGAACCGATTGGCTTCGTCGCGCAGAGGCGATGAAAACGGCTGGTAGAGAAAACCAAAAGCGCTACAGGAACCTGGTAGCGTCCCGAGCTCCCGGAACGGAAGGCCAGAACAAACCTGCTCGATGGGGTGGGCCGGACGGCAAGAAAAACTCCGGCCACAGGAGAAGTTTTTTTTCCTTGACTCCCTTTATGGAACTTATCGGGCGCGGGGCAGGTCAACTACCGATTCCAGTTCCCTTTCGGAGGTCCGAGCGACAAGATGCACGCCAATCAGGGTGGCAGTTTTTCGCTCGGGTCGCGCCCTTCTGTCAAAAACTCCCCGAGCCTGGTGAGACTGATGAGTTCCTTCAGGCGCTCGTTCAAATGCATTATCTTCAACTCGCTTTTCGCTCTCTTCGCCGAGACATACAATCCGACAATCGTCCCCAGCCCGGAGCTGTCTAGATAGCTTACATTTGACAAATCCAGCACAATAAATTTCCCAGCTGAGAACAGCGGCTTGACTGTCGCCTTTAACGACTCGGATGAGTGTGACGTAATCCTTCCGCTGCACTGCACGACTGCGTCAGTCGCTGTTTCGTTGACGGTCAGTCTCAATTCAGGAGAGTGAACAGGATTCGAGGCCATCGCAAACTCCTCTCGATGCAGAGCCCCATCGGTTTGGGTTGATTCAGGGATTGTACCAGGCAATACGAACGACCCCTACCTCGTTCTTAAAACGCTTGCCCGTCTACCGAGTGCGGTCGTCTCTGCGATGTTCGAC
>DATDLS010000497.1:0-13564 GCA_036519195.1 Occallatibacter sp.
CTGATGGCTCCGATGACGCAGATGATGATGGCGCGTGCTGCCGGAAAGCATATGGCGCGCCTCATGGGCTACGCGGCTGTGCCAATCCTGATGGGGCCGATCCTTGGCCCGGTCATCGCCGGTGCCATTCTGCAACACGCCTCTTGGCGCTGGCTCTTCCTGGTCAACCTGCCGGTCGGTGTATTGGCAATCGTCCTGGCGGTTCTCTTTCTGCCCAATGATCGCGAAGAGACCAGGTCAAGAGAACTCGATCTTCCTGGCTTCGCCCTGCTCTCTCCTGGACTCGTGCTTTTCCTCTACGGATCGGATCATCTCGGCGAACGCATCGGTCTTGTGGCTCTGCTTATTTCATTGGTTCTGCTTGGGTTCTTCTTCAGGATGGCAAAACGCAAAGAAGATCGAGCGCTCATCGATCTCCGGCTATTCCGAAGCAAGACTTTTTCCGCAGCCGCCACCACCCAGTTCATCTCGAACGGAATCTCGTTCGCAGGCCAGATGCTGATTCCGATCTAACTCATTCGCGCTGGTGGCCAATCGCCGAGCACAACCGGCTGGTTGCTGGCTCCGCTGGGTTTAGGGATGATCGTCTCGTATCCGTGGATGGGAGCCGTGATACAGCGGTTTGGTATTCGTAAAGTATCTGCTCGAGGCGCGCTTCTGGCCTTCGCTGCCACCCTGCCGTTCGTCTGGCTGGCCAGCCACGGACTCGTTCTCCCCGTGCTCGCATGCACGCTGTTTCTGCGTGGAGTGGGACTGAGCGCAGTTGGCATTCCCTCCATCTCAGCCGCTTATGCTTCTGTCAAGAAACAGGACCAGCCGATGGCAACAACCTCGCTCAATATTGTGCAGCGTCTCGGCGGGCCGACTCTGACTACCCTCTGCGCAACCTGTCTGGGATGGAGGTTGGGGATGGCACAGTCCACCGCTGGCCTCTCCGGCGCATTTACCGCGGCCTTTGTTCTTCTCTGCGGACTACATGCTCTCCTGTTTGCCGCCGCGTTGAGACTTCCGTTTTCCATCGACAAAGCGATGGAAAAACCCGTTGCCGAGGAACCGTCTGCCCTTTTGGGAACTCATGTCCGAGTGATTGTCCGCTTCCATCTCGACGATGAAGCGATCCCTCTCCAAACGAATACATCCATGCGATGTCGAAGCTTAACTACTTAACTACAGCAAAGCACGCATGATCCAGCCACCTTCAAGATGGTTGGCCTGTGGGGTTCTCAAGAAGTGCATCGCGAATGCGCGTTTCTAAAAGGTCAAAGAGCTTGAAACGCGCTTTGGTTTGTCATTAGTCGAGAGTTACTTCCGGTCCGTCACTCAGGAGTAATCTCAAGCCGCGGTCCGAGGATGTTCGTTCCTGGAGGCGAAGGTTATTTGTTCTCATTTAAAGATTTTTGGGCGCATCTACGACTAGAATCTCAAGCAAAGGAGATCGAAATGAAGATCGGGGTTCTTGGATCAGGCGATGTAGCGAAGGTATTGGGCAGCGGCTTCCTGAAGCATGGCTATGCAGTTACGATGGGCACGCGGTCGCCAGAGAAATTAGCTGAATGGAATACGCAGAATCCCAAAGGTTTGGTCGATACATTTGACGCAGCCGCTGCATCCGCGGAGATCATCGTTCTTGCAGTTAAGGGCAACGCTGCAGCGGAAGCGCTCCGTCTGGCTGGCGTGGAAAACCTTGCTGGAAAGCCCGTCGTGGACGCGACCAACCCCATTGCAGATGCGCCGGCCATTCATGGCGTGCTGCAGTTCTTCACCAATCGCAATGATTCCCTTATGGAGCAGTTGCAGCAGGAATTCTCGGGTGCCAAGTTCGTCAAGGCCTTCAATTCAGTTGGGGCAGCATCCATGGTGGACCCCCAATTCAAGGGGAGCAAACCAACGATGTTTATATGCGGAAACGACGAGATGGCAAAGAAATCCGTAAGCGGGATTCTCGAAGCATTTGGGTGGGAAACGGCGGACATGGGCGCTGCTGAAGCAGCACGCGCGATCGAACCTCTATGCATGCTTTGGTGCATACCGGGCTTCCTCCACAATCAATGGAGCCATGCGTTCAAGCTACTGACGCTTGAATAAGCTGTCGATATGCGTCATTGCCATTGCTGTTTTATCCAGCTTTCGCTTGGTCAGCGATACAGAAGTAGCCGTTCTATTTCTATTTGTTTGGTTGATGCTAAATCGCGAATGCGCGTTTTCGAGACAATGCGATGCTGGAAACGCGCATTGGCGTGTCAACCGACAGTTTACGTTTGGCGGTAAGGAGAGCAAACGCTAACCTCAACTACCGATACGTGAACTCCAGGCCGGTCACACAGCCTCAAAGCTATCCTGCCCTGCCGCCAGGCCTGTTCCTCGGCTTGGATCAATGCAACGCGCTTGGCTCAGGACAGCTTGTCAAAGAAGAGATAAATGGCGGCGATCCGGCCGTCCCGGGTGACGATGAAATCCGTTCCGGCGTATTCCGGCGCATCGCCAGGGCGGCCCGATACCCATGGGACCCGCCCGCCGTCGCCAACCTCCTCGGGCTCGGCAATCGGCTGGCAGGTAAATTCGGGATGAGTCGCCTTGATAGAGCCTGCGATGCGATCGATCTCGTCGCGGCCACGGTAGGCACCCTTGCTGGGATCGTAGAAAACCACATCTTCGGTGTAGAGCTCGTCGACCGCTGCGCGTCTCCGCGCCGGGTCGTTTTCACCGAAGACATCCCGAAGGTTCCGTATAAGCAAGGTCGAAATGCTATTCGACATATTTGTCTCCTCGTTTGAAGCGATTTGATCCGTTCGGGCACCGCTTCATTTATATCATCGATATCGGATCTATCGAGTTCGATATATATCGATGTCGACTATACTGAGCTGGGATTCAGTATTTATGGAGAAAAGAAAACCACCGGAGGCCATTCACACGTGGCTGATCATAATGAAGGCCTCACAAGCCGTCGCGCGTTATTCGTTCCCACCTCTCCTGGCGGAGGGGCTAGGCGACTCGGATTTCCGCATTCTTGACCTGCTGCTCCATAAGGGACCAATGCCGGTGAATGCCATCGGTCCCAAGGTCAACCTCAACCCCGGATCTGTCAGCGTTGCCGTCGATCGACTGTACAAGAAGGGGTTGGTCGATCGCGTGGAGAGCGAGAGCGATCGCCGCGTTCGCACCGTTTCTCTGACTGAAAAAGGCCGCCGGGTCTTCGTTCCCATCTTCCGCCAGCATGCCGCTCTCATCAAACGCACATTTCAGCATGTTTCGCCCGACGAGCAACGTCAGATGGAAGAAGTGCTCAAGAGGATCGGAAGACGCGCCGAAGAATTGGGCGAACAAGAGGACTACAGTTAGGATCGTGTCTGCAACGGTCTGGATGCTCTCTCAAAGCGAGGAACTCCTGGAGTGGTGCCAAACGCGCGTTTCGAGACAATGCGGTGCTGGAATAGCAGTTTGGCCTGTTAACAGTTGAGCCAAGGGTACTTATCCCAACGGGCGACTCTCCGGCCAAATGACGAGAGGCCCGAACCCAATCCGTCTCCCGTCACCCTTGGCTGTATCTCGTGCATGACAATAGTCAAAACTTCAACGTCTTATTTCGCCTGCGCTAGCCCCGCAACAACCGCGGCAACTTTATCGAGTATCTGGATCCAGCCCTCCATCTGACCGCTATTTTTCGCGCTCTCCATGGGTTCATTTCCAATGAAGGTGAGTTTCGTCTGGCCGTTTCCGAGATCTTCAAAGATGGTCACGTCGTACGCACCGTCGATAGCCTCATGTTCTATTCCTAATTGCGCCGGATCGATCTTGTTTCCCTTCGAGTCCGAAAAGTACATCAAGGAAACGATCTTCTCGTACGGAACAATCTCGTGGTATTCAACCGCATTCCAGCACTCCTGCCCATCCGGCGCCTTCATGCAGCAGAGAAGTTTTCCTCCAACGCGAAAGTCCATCTGACAAGCGGGCGCAGTAAAGCCCTTCGGTCCCCACCACTGCATGATGTACTTCGGGTCTGTCCACGCCTTCCAAACCAACTCGCGTGGGGCATCAAAAACTCTTGTGACAACCATCCGCTCAATTTCGCTAACCGTGTTTTCTGTCATCTCTAACCTCCTCTTTCTTCATTTGATTTACAACTACATCCAGTTTGTCGAAGCTCTCTTCCCAGAATCGGCGATAGCTAATCGCCCAGTCGCTGACTGTCTTGATCGCCTCCGGCCTAAGCGTGCACACACTCTCTCGTCCACGCTTCGTCTTGATCACAATCCGCGCCCGCACCAGGTACGCAATATGTTTTGAAATCATCTGCTGCGAGAGTGCAAACGGTTCCGTCAACCCATGCACAGAGGCAGGCCCATGGGAGAGCCGTTCGATCATTGCCCTACGGGTGGGATCAGACAAAGCCGCAAATGTTGTACCCAACCTATCCACAACCATATGGTAGTGGATATTCTGTCGGTGTCAAGTACGAATTTTGCGATCCCTGATTGCTGCTCCCTGATTTCTGAAACCGGGCGCGTGCGCTGACTTATATTTCCCCATGAGCCGCGTATCGCAGCTGGGTGCGTCACGGTTGAGACGCTGGCGGCAGGGGCCGGAGGAATGCCGATTGCCTGTTCTCGATGTACCACCGGCTTGTTGAGCAACTGACCGTTGCCCGTTGATCGCTACGGCAATCGCGACGAGTGGTAAATCGCTGTGTCACTCGTTGACCAGAGTTGAGTGCCGAGTTGGCGTGTGGCAGGTATTCCCGGATGGCTTGGCGATGCTCGGGGCGATCGCCGCTTTTCGCTTTCTTTTCCCGTAATTACTATATGACTGACGGTTTGACAACACTCCCGCGATCCGGGTTTTATCCTCAATAGGTGAGGTCTGCAGCCCCATGCGCCTTAATCCTGAGCAGCTTGCGGTTCGGTACTACTATGACGATCTACAGAATTGAAAGCTTCCGCGAATTGCTATCGAAGCGCTCGAAGAGGGCTATGACGGCCCTGCGTTGAGGTCCTGACGTGCCAGAAGAATCGAGGTCCGGAGTGTTCGCAAAGCGGGAGTGAACGGAAATCTCGGGTCGGACCTCCAGAAAAAAATCGGATAATCTCCTTTGGGAAGGATACCGATCATGTCGCTGCGTAAAAGGTTGCTGTTCGCAATGCTGTTCGCGATCGTTGCCTTGGCGGAGCCCAGAAGGGGCAACGTTTACAAGGCGGAATTTGATGTGCCGAAGCCGAATACGTTGTTGCGCGCTCCTGCGCCCCCCACTGCGGCATTGCCTCGGTATGCCAGCTGGCCGGCAAACAAGCCAAGTCGATGGCTCAAGGCATTCCGCAGGAAAGGCGAATTGCTGCCGGCGTCATTTCTTCCGATTGAATTCAAGAACCCCAAAGATTTAGGTATTGGAAAGTTGCTCGTCGCGAGCCGCGGCCTCGGCGACCCTCATTTCGCTGGAACAGTAATCCTGCTCGTTAACTACGATGAAAATGGCGTAGTCGGACTATTTCTCAACCGCCGCACCGATATGCCGCTTTCTCAAGTTCTTGATCTCAAGGCCGCGAAAGACCGCTCCGACCCGGTCTATATCGGGGGCCCTATGGAACCTTCGGCTGCATTTGCACTTTTTCACTCCTCGGCCAAGATTGAAAAAGCTGAGAACATCTTCGGTGGTGTTTATTTGATCTCCGACAAAGGACTTTTCGAAAAAACAATTTCGGCCCGGCCTGACCCTAACGTTTTTCACGTTTACCTGGGATATGCCGGATGGACGCAAGATCAATTGCGGACCGAGGTGCAATTGGGCGCGTGGTTCGTTTTTCCGGCAGACACCGCCGCAGTATTCAATTCCGATCCGGATTCTTTGTGGTTGCAGATGATTCAGAAAACAGAGTTGCGATTGGCGAAGACTGAGGCCTTCGCAGAAATCTCCCAGCCAGTAGAATTGTTTTGATAAATCCCGGGTCATTCACCAAGCCGATATCTCGCACAATACATCGTTCCGGGAGAACCGCCAATCCGGAGATTGGGCGAAAATGGGGTTACTTCCCAATTGGCGACTTCCGACCGGAACAGCATTAGACTGGCCATGTCTCAGTACTCATCGAGTTGAGCACGCTAATGACGCAGGTGAATATCGATGCCGATAGATCCCAAGATCACCGCTCCTAAGCATCCTAAAACCAAAATGATGGTTAAGCCAATCAGGACTCGCTTACGCATTCAAGAAACATAGCACTCTTCGATGACTCGTTGGCAATCGCTCCCTGCTCGAACGAGCGCAACTACGTTTAAGTGCTCTTATTCAGTTTGGCGCTTATGAACCGGAGTCATGGAAGTTGTCCCAAAGATTGTTTCTTGGATGAAGGGTGTGGGCATTAGCTGGAACGCGGCAAGTCCTGCATTGGATTTACCGAAGGCTGTCGTCTGTGTTCTCCGGTGTAACAAACAATGTGGTATTTCCCGGATTGCTCTGCGCAGCGCATACCTGGTTCCTACCCCGACTCTTGGCGGCATAAAGCGCTTGATCCACTTCATCGAGGAAGCTGGTCGTTGGCAGTGTGCGTTCATCCAGGGCGGCAACGCCGATGCTGACGGTTATGACACGATGCTCCCAGGCAGCCGCTGCGACAGCTTCGCAGAGGCGTTTCGCGATCCGGACAGCCTCGATTGCACAGGTGTCGGGAAGGATGGCGAGGAATTCTTCACCGCCATAGCGGGCGACCAAGTCGCCTTTTCGTGTCCCTTTCTGTATTAGGGCCGAGATTCTGCGCAATGCCTCGTCCCCCTGCACATGTCCGAAGGAATCGTTGAAGGTCTTGAAGTTGTCGACATCGAGCATCAACAGGCAGAGCTGCCCCCGGGAGCGTATGCAACGCGCAAGCTCCCTTTCCAGGAAATCTTCCAGGGCTCGACGGTTCATAAGGCAGGTCAGAGGATCGGTAAGCGAGAGAGTGCGCAGTCTTTCATTCAAAACCTGCAACTCCTGCTGGACTTGTTGCACTTCCCGCTCCGCTTCCCGCTCCTTGGTCACGTCGAGAGCCGCACAGGCCACGGCGCGGCCTCCACTCGCATCCACGAGCGGATACTTGTGAACATTCCAAGTGACGGTGCGGCCGTCTGGTCCCAAAGTACGGTCTTCATAGTGGAATGTCCGGTTCTGTTCGAGCACCTGCAGGTCCGTGTTGTGGAACTTCTCGGCAATTTCCCGCGGCCATGTCTCGAAGTCTGTCTTGCCAATCCAGTCGTCAGGAATTGCGCCAAAACGGTCAGCCAGGGCCCGGTTGCAATAAACCATGCGACCTTCCTCGTCCTTGATGAAGGCCGCCATCGGACTTGCATCCAGGAAGGCACGGAATCTAGATTCGCTGATCTCAAGCTCGCACGCCATCCGATTCAGCTCCGCGGCAGCCGTGTGCAAAGCAATCGTCTGCTTCTTAAGCTCGATATGGGTGGTGATCTGGCGCGCGAGCACACTCAAGGTCTGTTGCTGCATCGCTGTCAACTTGCGGGGCGCGATGTCGTAGATGCACAGGCTACCCACGAGACAGCCGTTGTTCGCAATCAACGGGCAACCGGCATAAAAGCGAAGGTACGGCTCACCAGTCACAAACAGACTGTCACAGAAGCGCAGATCCTCCCGCAGGTCGGGTACCATCAATAAGCCATATTGGCGAATCGTATGCGAGCAAAACCATGAGTCCAAAGGCACTTCAATCATACTTTGGCCAGTGCAAACCTTGAATAGCTTACCCTCCTCATCGAGCAGATTGATCCAACCATCCTGTACCCCGCAGATGACGGTAGCAAGCTTGAGTAGATCCTTGAACTCTTCTTGCAGGTTCCGGCCGAGCAGATAGGTTGCAGCCGGCATCGCCGGCGTTTGCGGCGGATTTGACTCGCTGGCAGCCACCGATTTTCCTCTTCCCAATTGTATCGGCATATCGAAGGAGAGACTCTAGTGCGGCGGACAAGATCGCGACGAAAGCATCCGCAGGTGAATGTAGTTCCCGTATCACCAATCGGGCTGGCAAACTGAGCCCTTTGGGGCCGCACTAGCTCGGATTCTGGGACCCCCGATACATGAAAGCCAGTCAACAAGCCAGTCTGAGGCTCGGAGCGTTCGAGCTAGATTTGAAGTCCGGAGAGCTGCGCCCGCTCGAACTTGGACCTGAACGTCGAACAATCATCCTTCAGGAGCAGCCATTTCGTGTACTGCAAATGCTCATCGAGCGGGCCGGGGAACTCGCTACTCGCGAGGATCTCAAAAAGAAACTCTGGCCGAACGACACCATTGTCGATTTTGACCACAGTATTAATGTGGCAATCGGAACCCTCCGCCGAGTGCTCGGGGACTCGGCTACCCAGCCCATTTACATCGAGACCGTGGCAAGGCGGGGCTACCGGCTTTTGGTCCCGACGAGTCGGGTGGAAGCCGCCGACGACCAGCCGCAGTCTGAGTCCAAAGACTCTTCGGCTGTTAAAGGATCGCAAACGGAGCAACTGGCTGGCGCCCTCCTCGGCAAGAAGGTCTCGCACTACCGTGTGCTGGAGATCATCGGTGGCGGTGGCATGGGAATGGTATACAAGGCCGAAGACCTCAAACTGGGGCGCCGCGTGGCTCTCAAGTTTATGCCCGAAGAGCTGGCCGAAGATCCGGTTTCTCTGCTTCGTCTCGAGCGGGAGGCGCAGACGGCATCTTCGCTGAACCACGCCAATATCTGCACCATCTTTGAGATTGAAGAATACGAAGGCAAGCCTTTCATCGTCATGGAGTTGCTGGACGGCCAGACGCTGCGGGACCACCTGCATGCTCTCGGTCCCGAAACGCTGCCCCAGGATGATTTGGTGGATATTGCAGTTCAGATCTGCGACGGCCTCGAAGCTGCCCACACCCATGGAATCATCCATCGTGATATCAAGCCCGCCAATATTTTCCTTACGAAGTCCGGGCTGGTAAAAATACTGGACTTCGGGCTTGCCAAGTTGATCGAGATTGAGGAATCGGTCGAACACGAGCTGGATCGAACACCCTTCTCCGCCGATTCCACAACAGAGTCGCGGTCCGCGGAAGCCAGGAGCAACCTCACCCGCACCGGCATGCACACAGGAACGGCCAGCTATATGTCCCCGGAGCAGACTCGAAGAGAGAAACTAGACGCCCGCACCGACCTCTTCTCCTTCGGGGCTGTCCTCTATGAAATGGCGACCGGCCAGCGCGCCTTTGCAGGCGACGACGCAACGACTGTACGCGAGGCCGTCCTCCATCAGTTTCCTATTCCCGTTCGCTGGCTCAACCTCCGAATTTCACAGCGCCTGGAAGCTGTCATCACCAAAGGGATTCAGAAAGACTGCGAGAGCCGGTATCAGTCCGCAGCCGATATGCGGGCGGATCTGGAGCGCGTAAGCGGCGTAGCGCAATCGCGTTTTCGTGCTGTCCGCAAATTGCTGGCATTTGCCACGCTGCTTCTCATCGCTTGCGCAGGGGGAAGCTATTGGCACTACCGCAATCGAGAGAAACTTTCCGCCAACGACACCATCGTCCTTGCCGCCGTGACGAATCAAACCAGCGATCCAGTACTAGACGATGCTATTAACTTCGCCCTGCGGATCGAACTGGCGCAGACACCTTTTCTTCGGGTTCTCGATGAAGAAAAAGTCCGGGGATACATGAGAGAGTTGAACCAGCCAATCGACGGTAGAATTACGCTGGACATCGCTCGCCAGGTCTGCGCCAAAACCAGCAGCAAAGCGATGGTTACCAGTGCGATCGCCGACACTGGGAACGGCTATCGAATCACGATGAAAGCGATCGACTGTACGAACGGCAAGACGGTCGCTCAGTCCGCGCAAAACGTCACTTACAGGAAGAACCTCGTGCACGAACTCGGCGTCGCGGGCTCCGAGCTTCGCGGTGACATGGGCGAACCCGCGTCCTCCGTGAAGAAGTACAACCAGCCGCTGGAGGAAGTAACGTCATCCTCACCCGAAGCTATCCAACTCCTCGCCCAGGGTTTCCGTCAGCAACTGTCCAACACCGACACCACTCCAGCCCGCGCTATCTCTTTACTCTCTTTCTATAAGCGCGCCGTCGACCTCGATCCCTCCTTCGCTCTGGCATGGGCAAGTCTCGGAAACATGTACCAGGCGCAGGCGCAGTTCAACTTGGCCATGGAAGCGGACGCGAAGGCCTATGAACTGCGTAACAGGTTGATCCCACAGCTCCGGTATCTTATCGTCGCTCTGTATCTTTCGATTGGCGGAGATCTGGAGAAAGCATACCCAGTCTACGAAGAATGGGTGCAGAATTTTCCACTGGATGGGGTGGCCCACCATAACTTTGGCGAAGCTCTCCTACGCCTTGGACAGTTCGACCGTGCAGCGGATGAGTATCGGGAGGCGCTGCGTCTCTCTCCAACAATGACGGGCTACGACAACCTGATGTTCTCAACCTTGTATGCGGGCCGGTTGGCCGAGGCAAAGGCGGTCTTCGAGGAAGCGCAATCTCATAAGCTGGATTCAATCGAGATGCACGCCAATGCCCAGTTGCTGGCTTTTCTACAGCACGACGAAACGGGTTTGCAGACACAACTGGCCTGGGCCAGGGGCAATCCAGAAGCTGAGGCAGCCATCCTACAGGGCATCGAGAGAGAGAAGGCCTATCACGGTCAGCTTAGGGAATCGCAGATGATTTTGCACAAGGCAGAAGAACGTTTTCAAAATATGGCCGAACGGGTAAAAGGCTCCTATTTGGCAAACGAAATGACCGAATTTCATCTTGATCTTGCCCAGCAGGAGGCCGAGAGCGGCAGCCTCGGGGATGCACAGCATCTTCTATCGAGTTTGAGAGAGGGAGATCCCAGACTCGTCCTGTTTTCACGGGACTTTGCCTTACTGGATGCTCGGGCCGGAGATGTGGAGCAGGCGCAGAAGATCGCCTTTTCGATCAAACGCAGTTTACCGGTGGACACGCTGGTACAGAACTTCACACTCCCAGCGATTTATGCTGCAATCAAACTTCGCCAGAATGATCCTGTAGGGGCAATCACCCTTCTGCAGCCGGCTCTACGGTACGATCTAGCCTACCCTCAACTAGGTTTCAACAACCTTTATCCTGCTTACCTTCGCGGACTCGCCTACCTGCGAATGGGCGACGGACGTCTGGCTGCTCCGGAGTTCCAGAAGCTCATCGATCATCCTGCGATCGTCGGAAGAAACGAAATTGGAGCACTGGCGTATTTGCAACTGGGACGTGCACAAACGATGACCGGCGATAAGGCAGCCGCGCGAAATTCCTACGAAACCTTCCTGACGCTTTGGAAGGATGCGGATTCAGATATTCCAGCCATCAAGCAAGCCAAAGCGGAGTATGCAAAGCTTCAATGACCTTCCAACGGCCTCTCTTGTTGTCTATCAACAAGAATGCTGTTCAGCGGCGCAAGACTTGTTCTCAGACGGGACTGGAACTTTGCTAAGAGCGGCATGGCCGCCTTTTTTCCCTAAGTGACAGCCCCGTCTGACCGTCACACTCCCATAACCACCAAACTCCACTTCGGCAAAGTTCCAGTCCCGTTTGACGACAAATTTTCAACTGTCCGTCCCCGGGTTAACCCCACGCCAATTGTCCTCAATACGGGGTCTCGAACGATCGGGCTAAGAATACGGACGCGACCGCATTGGATTGCTCGCGTTGAATCTTTTATCGTTTTCTCAGCTGCCCAATGGGACGGTGATGATCATCGAGCCTTGATAGCATCGTTGTGATCCGCGATACCGGGTTCGTGGTTCGGCATTGTCCAAGAGCCCTTCTCGCGATTTCTTGCCGGGATCAATCTCGTAAATCGGGATTGGGGTGCGTTTGCTGTTTGGATCCAAGCGCAAATCCCGTCACGGAGAAAACCGGAACGATTGTTCGCGGTTGTGAGGTCGTTTGCGGCACAGTGAAGTCAGGATCGAAGTTCCACGCCCGTGGCGCGAGAACAGAAATCCAGCAGGCGATCCTGGGTACTGATGTCGCGTGCGGCGGGGAGCGGACGCCGCTTTTGCATGTGATAGAAGTACTCGCCGGATACCGAAGCGGCAGGCTCATCGCTTACCGCAAGCCAAACTTGAGTGCGGTGCGCCTGGTCCATATCGTCTGTGGCTGCTGGACCGCCCATCTTGGTAGACACCCAACCTGGCTCCAGAGCATTGGAAAGCACGCCCGGCCATTGTCTGCCAACCGCGAACGCCAACAGCACATCATGGAGCTTCGTGTCGGAGTAGGCCTGCTGTCCCTGCCAGGGCCTGGCGGCCCATGTCAGGTCGTTTAGACTCGGGTCTCCATCCTGATGCCGCCCTGAACTCAGATAAACAAGCCGCTTTGGCGGAGCGATCAGCGCCATCAAGATATATGGCGCAATCGTATTGACAGCGAGAAGATGCGATAGGCCGTCTTCAGTGACAATTCGTCCTGGCTCGCGGTAGCCGATGCCGGCGTTGTGGATTACCGCATTGAAGGTTCCGAGTTGATCGACTTGATCGGCAACGTGTCTTGTCTGAGCAATGCTGGCGAGATCCCCGACCACTACTGACTCTGTTTCGGGAAGTATCTTCTGAGTTTCATCCGCCCGTTGTTGATTTCGAGCATGCAATACAACACTGTGGCCCTCCTCAACCAGGAGTTGTGCGGACATGAGGCCTAAGTCATCGGATGATCCGGTGATGAAAATACAAGCCATGATTATCTCCCATTTCTGAAAATCGGACAATTGAACGTTCGCAAACTTCGAGTCACGGTTCAGAGCGTTGCTTGAGGGTACTCAGTCAGAGATCGTGTCCCTCGTGCATGGCAGCCGGTTGCATCTCCCGGAAGTCAATTCACGCACACAACGCTCAGTGTTCCCGCGCTTATGGGCGCCATCATTTGCAAGGGCGTCGCCATGGCCAACAGCATCCTGGTTGTAGATTTTGCCAAAGAGACCTGAGAAGTTGAGCGCCACATGATGGGCATGATCGAATCTGTGAGCATCCTCTTTCCTGAGGAGAGTGTGATCACGAATTGCTACGCGGCGCTTGGACTGGAAGGAACGCACCATGATCTCGTATCCCATTCCAAGTGCGCTCAGCCTAAAAACCGCAGTAGATGCCATTGTGGTGCCGTCAAGTGCATTGTTATGAGTGCACTAACGACTGCTCCGCAATGCACCGAAATGGTGAAGTCCTCAACAATTGCAAGTGCTTGTGGATTCAAGTAGGTGCAGAACTAGCAGCGGTTCAACTGCTGTTTTTAGGCTCAGACGTTCGTTCACATGCTCGATATGCCTTGCATTGATTGGTGGCATCTCGTTGGCGGCCCGGGTCGTCGATGCTCAAAGCCAAACCGCTTCGCAGCCGCGTCTTTCGAGTCCGCCAGAAGGCCGCTCTCCCGTCGTCCTTACGGCGGTCAGCGATTCCCGAACCAGCAAGACGGCCTTCGCATTCAGCTGGGATATGTGAATGCGCTACGTTCAGTCACAAGACCGGCACTCACGGTTTTCGTCGGTCTCGCAACACCTGCCTGCGCAATCGAACAGATTGACCTGAAGGTCTCCACAAGTATTGGCTCATG
>DATDLS010000498.1:0-9062 GCA_036519195.1 Occallatibacter sp.
ATATCTCCGCCATCGCTCCCGGATGCTCGAAGGGATTGATCGCTGTGGACTGTTTCTGCACCGCGATAGCTTCGTCATAGCGGCCCAGTGCGCAGAGAACCTTCGCGTGCAGGTGGAACGACTCGGCATCGTGAGGGTCCAGTTCGGTGGAGCGGGTAATCTCCTTGAGCGCCTCGGCCCAGTCCCCCCGGTTGAAAAAAATCGTGCCTCCGAAAGATGCGTGCGCTCGTGAGAGACTGTCGTCGAGTTCGACCGCCTTCCTGGCCGCGGCTTCGGCCTGCGGCAACACCTGGAGGGGATCGAGTATACCGTCGAGTGCCCCCACGGCGTAATAATCGGCAAGCCCGCTCCAACCAAGGGCGTAATCGGGCTGAAGATCGACGGCCCGCTGGAAGTACCTGCCGGCATCTTCATCTCGTCCGACGACCCAAGAGTAGTGGCCACGCAAGTAGGCGTCGTAAGCTTCCGGTTTGATGTAGCGGGCGTTGGCGTGCGTCGGCATTGAACTGTTCAAGCGAGCAGCGATGGCTCTGGCGGCATCGTCGGGCAGCGCAGCAACATCGTTGGTGTCGCGATTGTAGCTTTCGGCCCATAGATGACTATCCGTGTCACCGCGGACAAGTTGCAGGGTCATATGCACCTGGTTACTGGAGCGCGAGATTGAGCCTTCGAGGATAGCGTCAACCTTGAGGGCGCGGGCGATTTCCGGCAGCGATCGGTGCGCGTCCTTGAATTGCTTGGCGGAGGTGCGGGAGACAATGCGGAGGGTGGAATCCTTGGCGAGCATGGTCGTCAACTCGTCGGTCATGCCGTCGACGAAGTACTCCTCATTCGGATCGCCGGAGAGATTGGTGAGGGGGAGAACGGCGAGTGAGGCGATCGCAGAGTGAGTGTGTCGCTCGAGGAAGCGCGTTGCCAGCGGATGCGGGCCGCGGGTAAGTATAGAAATGCCAATGAGCACGCAGGCACATAGGGCAGTGACCACCCAGAGTCTGTGACGGGGCCTGGTTCCCGTTTCGTTTGCCGCAAGGCGCGGACTGGCTGCACTTATGCCGAAACCGTCTTCTGCTGAACTCACATCGCAGAGGAAGCGATACCCGACAGTGGGCACAGTCAGGATGTAGAGTGGCTCGCGGGAATCATCCCCCAGCACCCGTCGAAGCTGCGCAATGCTGCGCGTGAGGGAATTGTCTGAAACAGCACTGTCGTTCCAAACCGAGCTCATAATCTCGTCTTTGGGAATCAGCCTGCCGGGGTTCCGTAGTAAGAACAAGAGAACGCGAAAGGCCTTCGGCTCGACTTGAATGCGTACGCCCGCCTTGGTCAAGAGGAATTCTCGTTCCCTGACTTCGACGTCCGCGAATGTGAAAACAAAGCACTTACGCTCCGTCATCAAATCATCGCCTTTCGTCCGGAAATCATCAGCGGACCGTCACGACCGTGCGAGGCGATGCGCTCAGAGTTCACCCCAGCCTATCCGGCCGAGGTGATCTCAAATGTCAAATCTGAACCTGCTCGTTGTCCTGACTCTTACCGCAGTCATGCTTCCATTGGCTCAGGCAGAATCGCATTGCCCTGGAAACGTCAACAGTTTACCCTTGCGGCTGGTCCAGCGCTGGCAAATAATTGTGCCGGTCACGATCAACAGTACTGGACCTTACGACTTTGTGTTGGACACCGGCGCCCAGTTCACAACCGTGGATCCGTCCCTGGCCGCCGAACTCCACCTCAGGACAAGGGAAATGGCCGAGGTGTCTGTGGTGGGGGTCTTCGCCCGCGCTCCCCTTACGCAACTCGATTCTGTGGAAGCCGGGTCCCACAAGGTTAAAAATGTACTGGCGGTGATCCAGAACTTTGGACAGACACAATTGGCAGACCGGAAAGTTCGTGGAGTTCTCGGGGGAAACTTCCTTGAGCATTTCGATCTGCTCGTCGATTATTCGCATGAAATCCTGTGCCTCGATGATTCCATGCAGATGCGGGCCAAGGTGAAAGGACACCATATTGCGCTGTCGGCTCAGCCGCTTTCCCAACATGGTTGGCCGGTTGCGCAGAAGCTGATCATTCCGGTTCATCTGTCCGGCATCGAGAAGCGACAAGTCCTTTTAGAGCTGGATTCTGGGACCAATGCTCCGCTCCTGTACGGTGCGGGTGGGGGACCTGGGACATTTGCAAACAGTTGGCACCTCATTGCAGGGCCAAGAAATGGACGGACTGGAGCATGCTTTCGCGGTCCTGGTAGGGCAGGATGTTCAGGTGGGCCCCCATTCCCTGCGCCAGGTCGTCTTTGTCACGCCTGTGGATGCGGGCAGGACGACCGCGAAGCCTGATGTGGACGGGCTGTTGCCGACCTTGCTTTTTCAGCGCGTCTTCGTTGACTATTCTGATCATTACGTTGTGCTGGAATCGTGGTAAGAAGAACATCGACGGGTAATTCACGGCTCCGAACCAAGAGCAGTTGCGGAGATGTTCACCGTTGGCGAGTTGGTCGGTGAACCAGGAGCCCGCTCTGGCTCTAGACAATCACTTCAGATAGAGCTTGGGCAATTCCCCCCTTTCGCCGCTCGGTCTCGAGAAAAGCCGCATGATTCCGGAATGGGAAGCGCCCGGATGCGGCCAAACAGGAAGTAGCCCCATTTTTTCCAATCTCTGGTTTGGCGGTTATTCAGGAGTCATGCACAACAGCTCTACACTGGCCAAATTCGGGAGCAGGCGCTTACAAGAGTGATCTGAAACGGGGCGTACTTGGCAAAGATCGCTTGTGAGGCGGCGATTTGACCACAATGCTTGTCATCTCCCACCGCGGCGAAGCTCGGCATCCGAGTGGCCAACTCGGTCGCCAACTCGGAAATTATGAATTAGTCAATATCGCCACCGTTAATAACCAAGTTATAATTTCCGCATAGGTTATACGTCCGGAACTCGTTAAATGAGTCAGCTATGGACGTCCTGTTTTCCATTTTGCCGAAAAGAAGCCATTCCCATTTCAAGAAAGGAGGTCGTCTTCCCGCAGCTGATTCAGTGCCTCATTTATTTTTCGGTTTCATCCATCGCCGATGCGAATGCAGGGCCCAGATGCCTCACCGCCGCCAGAAGACCGGGTTCGTCGTCCGCCCCGGGGTGGAAGTACGCAATCTTGCCGCTCGCATCGATCAAGAGCAGCACTGGAATGCCCGTGGTCTTTAGCCCTACGCCGGTGTATTTGCCGTCCTTGCCGTCGTGATAATCCGGCCACTCGTAGTTCCTATTCTTGAGGTAGGCCGGCGCGTCCGCTGGATTCCTATCCTGATCAATCCCCAGAACATACAATCCGGCGGGCCGAGCGTAGCGGAAAATGCGGTCGATTGTGGGCATCTCCATCAGGCATGGGCCGCACCAGGTTGCCCAAAGGTCAATCAGCACTGGATTGCCACGCAGCGAAGCCAGGTCAAGAGTCTTTCCATCGGCAGAAGTCAGAACTAAGTTCGGCGCAGGTGTGCCAATGTAATCCGGCTGCGGAAGTGGCGCGCTCTGACGCGCTGTTGAAGCAGGCCGCCGGTACTTGGCCACAGGATCGGTAAAACTGTCGACCAGCTTTGCACCCGGCGGGGGAGAAAACGTAAACACCTCGGGCGGAATCGGCTCGTCCAAGCTCATGACCGGGTAAATAACCGTCTCAATCGTGTGCCGAGTGTCCGCATGAGGAGCTCCCAGAGCCTTCCCCTCGCCAACCCGCTCGGTCTTCACAATCAGTTTGCGCTCCTTGTCGATCCACACGCTTTCTTCAAAGGAGCCATCCTGCGAATCCCAGCTCGGATAATCCTCCGAACCGAAACTCACCACGAGGCAGGCAATCTTCCGATTGCCTATGAGCACTGTTTCCTCGGGCCTCCAGTGCGCGGTCTTGAGCCGATCACCCAGAAACCCGAGATTACTGCGCAAGAAGTACGCATCTCGTTCCCCGGGACCATCAAATTGTGTAACCGTTTGTGGGAGAGGGTGCCCGAAGGTCCCCGCAGGGCGCTTTACATATTCCCCAAACGCTTCGTGAAACTCCCACTCCGTCGTGCCATCTGAAACCACAAGCCCCAGACCTGAAGAGTTCCTGCCTCCGAAGCGATACCGGTTACCTGGCGCTTCGTAACCCGTCAGTAGCACCTTTCGCCAGGAAGAATCGTAGTCCCCAGAGCTTCGCGTTTCAGTCACCGACTCAATCTGGGACCTCGTCGCTCTCGCATATTTCTGACCCAGCCCCTTCAGCAGTTTCAACGCATCCGCATCGGAGCCCTGCGCTGACCCGCTTAGCGGATGCAGAAGAGAAATAAGCCCAAGCACAACTCGGAGGCTACGAATCATGAGAGCCCCTTCGGATCTACGGCAACATCCTAACACGCACGGCAAACCCTATCCTGAACCTCTCACCGGCAAGCTGCGTGTCCAGACGACATCCCTGGCTGTGGGGTTCCCCGCCTTGCATGCCCAGAAGTCCGCGGACATTAGAATCTATCGGAAGTGCCGGAACATCGGGTTCCGAGAGGATTGCCCAACCGCCAATTGCCCAACCGCCAGTTACTGGGGAGTAACTGACGAATAGCCGGTTGTCGAATAGCCGGTGACACGCCCGCAACTATGGATTGCGGCCTCCAGATGCTCGATGAGCGCATCAGCGATTGTCTCCAACTGACACCGCAGTGGCGTGGAACGGGGTCTATGTACAGTTCTATCGAAGGTACCGAATATCCCGTCTTAGGGGGAAGATGTTATGGCGATTCCCTAATTCTCGGTGGGCGTTTTAGAGACCTTGTCAACCATCACGGTTTCGACGGTCAACTTGCGCGGCTCCAATTTCAGGCCGAGTCTTTCGACCGCGTCGAAGATCGTGCCTCCTGGGACGTCGGCATTCTGCCAGGTCTCTATCTTGACCTTGTACTCTCCGTTCAAACCGGTCTATCAATCACCGGAGCTCTGGCGAATCGAACCAGCTGGGCCGCCAAGTCTTCCATAGTGATTGAGTCCCACGATCGGGCGCTGAATGGCCCCACTTCCGCCTCTCTCTCCTGCATCTGCTTCATCTTGGCTCCCATGCCCGCCTGAAACTCTTGCTCGAACTGCGCGCTTTGCTCCTTCTTCTCCTCATCGGTGAGCGCCTGTGCAGGAGCGGGGCGAGGCACCGCGGTTGTCAGCTTGGGTCCACCCTTCTCGATAATCAGCGCAAACCCCTGCCCCGTCTGCGTGGCGAGATGCACCTTGAGACCGAAACGATCTTCTAGTAGCGATTGCAGCATGGGATTCAGCTTTTCCTTCGCAGTTCCGACAGGCACCTTTGCTTCGATAACAAAGTTCTGATCGGAAAGCCAAGCTGGGCCGGACACCTGGTTGGCGCGCACGCTGTAGGCAGCCGCAATCAAATCGAGTAATGTCCAATTATCGAGTCGGACAAGGTCTGGACTTTCCATCGGAATCTCGCCGGGCCGCCGGTTGTTTCGACCGAACTCCCTCAGTACCTGACCGAGCGGGCCTCCTGCGCCGTCGTCCTGCGCCGCCGGCCTCACCGATGCGACTTCAAACTGTGGTGTGGCGGGCGAGGTCTGCGCTGGCAAGGTTGTGCAAATTAGGGCCATCGCAGCGCATAGGGCATATCGCATCGCTAACCTCCTCACGCCGCGTGCTCCGGAAGACGAGTGAGTGAAACCCTCTGCGCACAGTGTAGCAAGAACCCCGGGGCCGACATTCTTGAGTTCCGGGCGTATTGCCAATTAAAAAGTAACCCTGTTTTAGCCCATCGTCCAGTTTGGCGGTAATACAGGCCCAAGAAATCTGGGGAGCCGATAAAATCCGATTCGGCGCACCTTTCGAAGGTCCGGGAGTTGTAGACTTCCTACGAGGGTCGCCATGCGTGCTGTATCGGTCGGCGTATTACTATCGTGTATATCCGTCAGCATGGCGCAGGTACCGTCGACGCGCACTGCAACGGTGGAACCACTTAAGATCGCGGTGGATCAACCGGCATACACCGGCCTGCCAATCTGGGTGCATACAAATCCCGGGCGTTACTTCATTCGATATCCTTTTTCCCCTAACGTTGGAGACATTGGCTGCAATCGGCTGGAGCTTCAATTTAACGACGAACCTGTAAAGCCTTGGGCAATTCCAACGGATGAGATCAGCTCCGCAGGAATACTTTGCGGATCGTCAGCGCTTCCCCTTTCACCGCAAGATCGCATCCCGCTGCATATTCTCTATCCGCTGTTGAAACCCGGAGTCTATAGGGTTCGGTGGACCGTTGAGGAACCAAACTTTCAAGATGCAAATCGTGTGGAAGACATTTTGAGAGATGCCGCTCGCTCGGATTGGACCACGTTCACAGTTTTGCAGGCGACTCCGGCGCGGCGCGAAAGCTGGCTGAGTCGTCTTCTAAAGAGCCCGCCAAGCGACCCTGCTCTCATTACCGGTGATTACATCCCATCCCTTGTGGCTTCGGCACCGAATGAACGAGCTCTAGAAGCAATTGGCAATCAACTCTACTCTTCCAACGACCTTGTGGCGGCTCTTGCCACCTCAGCAATGCGATTCTTTCCCAACGATCGCGTAAGTGACTTAATCCTCGCAATAATCGAGCGGCGCGGTCCGAGCGATGCAATTGCACGCATTTTGTCCATGGACAAAATTGCCGGGGTGAAAGACGGCGCCGCTCGGCGGGTACAGGTTGTTCGTCGGTGCATTGACAATCTGCAGAGTAACGATCCCACGGAACAAGCAGCGGCACTCGAGACCATACACTTCCTCGTGCATCTTCCTAACAACAAGCTTCCGGTCGACCCCAGCCTCGCCGCTGAGGCAGACGCGAAAGTTATGGAAGCTGCGCCTGCAATCGTGGCTGCGAATCAGGACCAACCTCAGTCGCAACTTGCCATTTATCTGGGCTCGCTCAAAACACGAGAAGCCCATCAGCTATTGAAACGCATGGCGTATTCGGCAAGCCCCGTTGCGGAGCAAGCCCGAATCAGTCTCTTGCGGAACCCTCAGCCAGACGATCTGCCAGAACTTGCCGCGCTTATGTTTCAACCCGGGGAGGACTCTGACCAAGATGGTTTTCAACTTTCCGGGCTTCCGGGGAATCTCATCTCCGCCTTTGGCGACAGGGCGATCCCTGCCGTCGAGAAGGCCATGGCCGACTCACCATACATCTGGGTGCAAACGGCTGCTGCGGAAGAACTGGTGCGCAAGAACGATCCAGCTGCTTTTAGCTTCTTCCTTGATGCGATCATCAATGACCGTTGGTCTTGGAACCATGCGTATAAGGGCCAGCTGATCCAGTTCCTCAAAGACAATTTTCCTTCCCAAGTTCCGAGGGGTGCAGATCAAAAGGCAATCACAGACTTCTTACAAAAGCACGCTTCTGTGGACTAGGCTGACAGATGTGGTTCCCCTTAGCACAAATACTCGACTGTCGTTTTTGCGTGCGATGGCGAGTTCCGGGTGTAAGTCGCCTATCCGTCAGCCGCCTATTTGTCAGTCGCCCTTCAGTAAACAGCATCGAACAGCATCGAACTGGGCAGAAATCCCACTGTACCTGGCGGCAACTAGTGAGTACCCGACGCAGGTACAAGTAGCCGCTCAGAGCCATCGTCAGAATGAGCACAGCCCATGAGCAGACCTGATTCCACCCAAAGAGATATGTTGCTTCGGGGCGGGTTAGCGTGAAACCCGCCCGTGAGGTCAGCACTACCCGCAACACAATCGATGCGACCGCACCTAGACCGAGAACAATGAGGGGTAACAAAAATCGCTTCATGAAACCTCTTCTCATACGCTTTCTAATTGTTGATAAATATACGAGAACCTAGAGATTTTTGACGACCGCAAAGCAGATCATTAGAACATGCAGAATGATTGCCTCACCTTGATTTCTGTAAGCCTATTGTTTTCAATGCTCAGTTTCTCCAGGCATACGATTTTTCCCGTTTTGTGAGCTGGCCTCTAAAAGGGTCCAGTCCTTGCAACGAGCGAGCATTTTCCGTCCTCTGAGCCTTATGGAAGTACATTTCACCCCGAGCAGGAAGCGCAGCTTGCGCAGATCGCCACGAGCGCAGGCACCGATGCCGAGCGTCTTGTGAAAGACGCCGCGTTGCGTCTGCTTCAGGGCGATGCGGGCTTTCGTGCGGCCTTTTCCGGCGGAGTGGTTGCCGCGATGCGTGTGTTACGCGCTCGCGTCAAACCTGATCCCGAAGGCTGGATAACGCGCGATTACGTCCACGATGGACGGCGCTAGATGCCTCTGGTCGTCGATGCTTCCGTTGCTCTTGCATGGGCTTTGCCCTATGAAATCAGCCCTTATGCCGACGCTGTTTTAACCGTTGTTGAACGGGATGGCTCCGCGTTTGCGTGCACCGCCTTGGAGGCGTGCATTGAAATCGACGAAAGAGGCTGACAAGTGCCGCGCGATCTTCCGCCCAAGCTAATTGCTTTCTCAGTACATCGGTGGCAAGCCCATCTTCTTGATGAGGGAGCGATAGCGCGGGTCGGCATGGAGAAAGTCGAAAGCGGGGTCCGATTGAGCCAGGTACAGCAATAGTGGATCGCGTTCATTTACACCTCGCTCGAACAAGGCAAGAGTCTTATCGTGCTCACTGAGTCTCCCATGGAGGTCGGCAAGCGCGAAAGTAGAAACTCTCCCGGTTAGTGCCCTCTTTTCAATCGCGGCCAACCGGCAACGAACCACAGCAGCGTATCCGCCGGTCTGGAATGCGCGGCGAACAGCGGCCGCCATGGGTAGATCTCCTTCAGCTGAAAACAGGCGGGCGAGCATCTCAACGGCCTCTTTGTCCATACCTTTCCAGTGATAGCCATCAGCCAGATTTTCGAGAATGTCGGGAGCCACAGGAAAGTCTTTCAGGCGCATCTCGCCATCGCTGATCGCAGCATCAAAGTGGCGGGTGCACATGTATATCTCCGCCATCGCTCCCGGATGCTCGAAGGGATTGATCGCTGTGGACTGTTTCTGCACCGCGATAGCTTCGTCATAGCGGCCCAGTGCGCAGAGAACCTTCGCGTGCAGGTGGAACGACTCGGCATCGTGAGGG
>DATDLS010000499.1:0-47865 GCA_036519195.1 Occallatibacter sp.
GAGCACCCCGGGCCTCAGTGAGAGAACCCAGTACACCCAAGTTCGCACCTGGCTCGACCACACCATCGACTTCCCTATTTATCAGGAAAAGACGCTCAAGGCGGGCGGCGGGGTCAAGCAGTTCACCTCCTTCGGACTGCGCCACGACGGCGGCATCTGGTCGGCTACGCAAGTTGAGGAAAAAAACAATGGCCAGCCGGGCTCAACTTTGCTTATCATCAATCGCGGAAGCTCCAAAGCAAAACTGAGCGCGGCAGACTTCAGTCCGGAAAGTGTTCTTCATTTCTAGAAGCGCTTCCCGGTTGGGTTCCACGTCTGTTCGCGGTATGCTTGGATAGAGCTCCTCTTCAGACAACGCGCTTTGGCACGGGACTATTGAACGGCGTAAGGGGTTTCAGGATCATCCATGTTTATCGTTCTTACGATCATCGCCCTCGCCTGTGTTCTGATCGCCGCTGGATTCCTCTACCAGGTCATTGGCTCCTATCGCGACCGGCTCCGCTTCTCCGGCGTCGGCCGATCCGTTGATATCGGCTGCGGCCATCGCCTCTACATGCTGGAAAAAGGCTCCGGTGGGCCCACGGTTCTGTTTGAAGCCGGCATTGCAGCCACCAACCTTAACTGGTTCCACATCCAGGAAACCGTCGCCCGATTTACCCACACCGTCTCCTACGACCGCGGCGGCCTCGGCTGGAGCGGCCCCTGCCGCACCGCGCGCACTCCGGGCAATTGCGCCGCCGAACTGCACGACCTGCTCCAGCGCGCCGGCGTCAAGCCGCCTTACATCCTGGTTGGCCACTCCTTTGGCGGCCTGGTCATGCGCCGCTACGCTCTCAGCTATCCGGAAGACGTGGCCGGCGTGGTCCTCGTCGACCCCATGCGTTGCGAAGAATGGCCTCCCATGAATCCCCTCAAGCAGCGCGAAGTCGATCGGGGCAAGCGCCTGTCCAATTACGCCGTCCCCATCGCCCGCTTTGGACTGGCCCGTCTGGCCGTCACCTCGCTGCTCTGCCGTTCCGGCCGCGTCTCCCACGGGCTGGCCGGAGCCGCCGGTGCCGGCGCTCGTCATGTCCTCGGCCGGGTTACCGAAGAGGTCGGCAAGATGCCCAAAGAGGTCTGGCCCATCGTCGCCGCGCATTGGTCGCGTCCCGGCTACTACGTCGGCATGCGCAATCACGTCAAGGCCGTGCCCGACACGGTGCGCGAGATGCGCGACGCCGAGCCCATCCAGGACATTCCCGTGCTGCTGCTCACGCCCGGCAAATCCACGCCGCTCTCTGAGGAATGCGTCCGTCGCATCGGCAACAACGTGCATCAGGTCATCGCCCCTACCAGCGCCCATTGGATCCACTTGGACCAGCCCGACCTGGTCATCGATTCAATCCGCGAAATGATAGCCTGCCTCGCCGCCGAGCCTGTCGCCCTGACGCTCTAAGAACACCTGATCTCGATTCACCAAGCGATCGGGAAATCCTGCCGCATCCAACTTCTTCCCAATCTCCTCTCCGTGACGCTGATTTATTGCATCGAACCTGAGTTCCAGGGAAGCCTCGCGCATCGCCAAATGGCAGCGCGATCTGTCCGGATTCAGGTCGGTGATGAAAGCATTGAAAGCGAGCCAGCTGTTGAACAAGATCCCCGAGCCGCCGGCCTGGTAGCCCAATGGTTCGACAATGGTGAACCACCTGGGACGTTGAGCAGGTGCGCGTAATAAAACTCCGACGCATTGCGCAGTATCTATCATGATAGATATCAAAGGATGTGTCAGGTGCCGAACACGCAGAAAGCCCGCGTCTTTCGCAACGGTCAGAGCCAGGCCATCCGGATTCCGGCCGAATTTCGGTTTACGACCGACCAGGTTTAGATCGAGCGCAACTCCGAAACCGGAGCCCTCCCACCCTCTCCGAGAAGCAGCTCCGCCCCTCGCTGGACGATATCTTCCGGGATCTCGATGCGGCTGGCGCCGCCGACTTCGAACTGAAGCGCGATCTTTCGTTGCCAGCTGACCGGGATTGGCTGTGACCAGCTCTCAACTTTATCTGCGCGACACAAGTATCACAGAGTACATCGTCAGAGGCCGATCACAAGCCGCCCGGGAGATGTTGAAAGAGACCCTTGAGCATACCCGAGTCGTGATTTCCGCAGTGACCGAAGCGGAGATTCTTTGCGGCTTGGAACTGAAGCCCGAGGCCAGCCGCCTCCGTGCCTCGGTAGAGAGGCTCTTCGAGGCAGTCGAGATCCGGTCCTGGGATTCATCAGCGGCACGGGCCTACGCCAGATTGCGCGCCCGCCTGAAGATAACCGGGAAGGCACTTCGAGAAATGGATTTGCTGATCGCTTCCCACGCCCTTGCCGAGGGTGCGGTTCTGGTTTCCCACGACAATGCCTTTCAACACGTCACCCCGTTTCTTACGGTTGTCGATTGGGCCGTCGACGTTCAATGAAAGTCTATGGCACTGCCGGCTCTCAAGTCTGCGGCCGGGCCGACTCTGCGCCTTCCCCCCGCGACTTCGCCCTTGGGAATCGTCACCAGCAGGGATGGGTTTTCCACCTATGAAAGGTCTCCCGAGGATTCCCTGTCCCGGCTCGTGCCGGCCGCCGATCGCGCCCTTGAGGGGGCGAAGCGCAACCGCTGTGAATGGTCCCCGACACCGTAAAGGCATAACGAGGGGCCGAGCCTCGGCGCATGGCATCTTGGAACTTCGGGCTAAGCTGGCTGGTTGGGGAGGGCGCGAGGCTCGGCGCGGCCCTCACCGCAGACCGGTGTGCAGATAATCCAGCAGCGCGGCCATCTGCTCTGGGTCAAAACGCCCGGCAAATCCGGGCATCATCCCTCTGCCCTGCAAAACGTTGTTGGCGACCGCCTGATCCGTCGCCAGAATCCCGCTGGGCAACGTCTTATGTTGGAACAGCTTATGCAGATCCGGCGGAACCTTCTTGAGCGCCAGGTCATTGTCCTCATGGCAATGCGCGCAGCGCACCTGGTAAAGATGCTTTCCTTCCGCCTGCTCGGGCGTCAGCTGCTGTGCCGAATGGCACCCGCCAAGTCCCATGCCGGCCACAGCTGCGACGGCAAAACACAAAAGGACCAGGACTCGAACCTGGGCGCCCATCCCTGAGGACCGGCGCCTCTTGAATGACCCCATCGGCTACGCTTTCTGGGCGAACTGGCCGCTGACGTAATCCCAGTTCACCACCTGGAAGAAGGCCTTCACATAGTCCGCCCTTTTGTTCTGGTACTTCAGATAATAGGCATGCTCCCACACATCCACACCCAGCACCGGCTTATGTCCCCCGGTCAGCGGGCTGTCCTGGTTGGGAGTGGATTCAATCGCCACAGTTCCATCCGGCATTTTCACCAGCCACGCCCAGCCGCTTCCAAAGACATGCATCGCCGCATCGGTCAGTTTGTCCTCGAAACCGCCGAGCGAGCCGAACTTGGCGTCAATCGCCTTGGCCAGCTCGCCCGTCGGAGCCGCGCCGCCCTTGCCGAGCGTCGGCCACCAGAAGGAGTGGTTCGCATGACCTCCGCCGTTATTGCGTACCGCCGTCCGTACCGCCTCCGGAACCGAGTCCAGATTGGCCACTAAGTCCCACACGGTCCGCTGCGCCAACTCAGGATGCGCGGCGACCGCAACATTCAGGTTGTTCACGTAAGCCTGGTGGTGCTTGTCGTGGTGCAGGTGCATGGTCTCGGCATCGAAGCTCGGCTCCAGCGCCTCGTAGCCGTAGGGCAGCGCCGGCAGCTTGAAAGGCCCGGCCGGAGGAGCGGCGGCAGGAGCGGCAGCCTGCGGGGTCCGAACCCCTTCCGCGCCCAGGTTGTTAGAGACAAGCACAGCGCCGGCAACGGCGCCCATTTGCAGCATGGCGGTTCTGCGATCAACCCATGTCATAGGAAAGTTCCTCCGGCAGATTGTGTTCAAGGTCAGGGTTCGAAGTGAGTGTGCCGGCGGTGCCGGCGAAGGGGTGCGCCTCCTCAGTCTGAGCGTGCGCCCCTCGAAGGGTCAAGTGATCCGCGTCGCCTTCTGGGATACCAAGTTCCGATGACAGGTTCAAGCCACCCTCGACTTCCCTGCCCGGCCAAGTATGCTGGTTCCATGGCTCATCCAACCCCGGCTCATCCAACCCCGGTACTTCCCTCCTTGGAGCAAATTCGCCGAGCCCAGGCCGTCGTCTATCGCCACATGCCGCCCACCCCCCAGTTCACCTGGCCGCTGCTCAGCCAGCGGCTGGAAATCGAAGCCTGGATCAAGCATGAAAATCACAGCCCGGTCGGCGCGTTCAAGTTGCGCGGCGCTCTGGTCTACATCGACTGGCTGAAGCAGATCCAGCCGGACCTGACCGGAGTCGTGGCCGCCACCCGCGGCAATCACGGCCAGGGCGTCGGCATGGCCGCCCGCCTCGCCGGCCTGCACGCCGTCATCGTCGTCCCGCACGGCAACAGCACGGAGAAAAACCGCGCCATGCTCGCCCAGGGCGCGGAACTGGTCGAGTACGGCCAGGACTTTCAGGAGTCGCTCGAATTCGCCCGCCGGCTTGCCATTGATCGGAACTTCCCCTTGATCGACTCCTTTCACGAGCGCCTTGTCATGGGCACGGCCACCTATGCCCTGGAATTCCTTCAGGCTGCCCCACCGCTCCAGTCCGTCTACGTCCCTATCGGCCTCGGCTCCTCCATCGCCGGCGTTTCGGCAGCTCGTAACGCATTGAAATTAAAGACGGAAGTCGTGGGAGTCGTGGCTTCCGCATCGCCTTCCTACGCGCTCAGCTTCACCGAGCACAAGGTCGTC
Organism: Occallatibacter sp.; assembly: GCA_036519195.1. Classification (GTDB taxonomy): domain Bacteria; phylum Acidobacteriota; class Terriglobia; order Terriglobales; family Acidobacteriaceae; genus Telmatobacter. The sequence goes on from DATDLS010000499.1 coordinate 4,791, forward strand.
GAAGCCCGGTCCGGCACAGCCATCGCCGACGGCCTGGCCTGCCGTATCCCCAATGCCGAAGCCATGGAGATCATCTGGCAGAACGTTGCCCGCATTGTTGAAGTCACCGATGAGGAAATCGCCCAGGCCATGCGCGCCTATTATCAGGACACTCATAATCTGGCCGAAGGCGCCGGCGCGGCTGCATTGGCCGGAGCGCTGAAGGAGAACCGGCAGAGAAACGACCGGCCAATCGGCATCGTTCTGACCGGCGGCAATGTCGACCAGCAAACCTACGCGAAAGTCCTGGCAGGCAATGGATAGCACGATGCCCCCCGCTCAGAAAAACCTCACCGCTCTGGCCCACGTGGCGAAGAACCGTTGCTTCGGTTGCGGCCAGGCCAACCCGGCAGGGTTAAAGCTCGAGTTCTTTCTCGCCGCCGACCAATCCGTCGTCAGCCTTTCCACCATTCCCGATACCTTCGAAGGCCATCCCGGTTATTTGCATGGCGGCATCATCGCCACGCTTCTCGACGAGAGCATGAGCAAGGCCGTCCGCTCCCGCGGCTTCATCGCCATGACCCGCCACATGGAGGTCGATTACCTGCGCCCTGTTCCCAGCGACGCGCCGCTACGCCTCGAGGGCCGCGTCACCCGCAGCGAAGGCCGCAAGCACTGGAGCGAGGCAAAGATCCTCGATGCGCACGGCAAGATGCTGGCTCAGGGCAAGGGCCTGTTCATTGAAGTGTCGCCAAGCCAGAAGAGAACCAAACGATCACTGGAGATTTAAAATGTTATACCTACATCGACAACATAATGTTTGACTTTAAGAAATATGGTTTAAATGGCAAAGATCTGACCGTTTGAGGTACATACGCTTTCGCGTGCGATGAACCGCTCTATCTTGTCCGCCGCACGTTTGACACGGACTGGCCGTCCAGAATCAGGGAGCAATTCCGGAACTGGTCACAGCGGTAATGGAGATTGGAAGGAATGTCGTCTCCGCTCAGGGCGTTACTTGCGACGAGGGTCTTGTCCAGCGCGAACGTTTCCCCCTCAAACGTATCGATTACGCCCTCAGAGGAATCGTAGCTGACGACAGTGACTTCGCCTTCGACCGTGAAGGCGGACCCGCTGTCCGGCACGATCGGGGTGAACACCTTGCCGGAGGAAAATGACACGTCGGCGATCTCCGCCGTGCGTGCAAGCTCGACCCGGTGCCGGCTGAGAGCCGCCCTCCGGGAAAGATGCCGGCGCCACGCAGCCAGCCTGCGGCCGGTACGGCGCTTTGGGGTGTAAACAACCCGGTGGGAGGTAGATACTCGATTCCGCACGGTCACCTTCTCCACCGCGGGGACTTGGGATACGGTCCGAATGGGAGAAGGCTTGGAAGTGACCGATACCCGGGTAACCGCTGTCGGCAACGCGACCGGCACGGACCGAGCTTCGCCGAAGGCGAGCTGAACCTGAGCCGGCGCGGTTTTGCCCGGCGCGGTCTTGCTCTGCCCGTCTGCCTGTTGAACCTGTGCGGCCGAGGCCTGTGCCGGAACTGGCGTGGTCTGAGCCTTGGCCGTCGCAGCCTTGGCCGCCGGATGAGTTCCCTGCGCGGCATTGCTGGCAACGGCGTGAACCACAGGCTGGATTGAAAACGCTCCGGGTATGCGGAGTGAGCCATCGGCCACAAATGTTCCCACCAGAATTCCCATGACTACGCCGACACCGGCGTAAACAATGGTCTTAAGTTCGGGTCCCCGCGTGTTCCCGACGCTGGGCAACTGTCTGTAACCCTGGCTCACTGACTCTCCCACAGCTCTCTTGTAGGTCTCCATCGTCTGACTCTGCCCCTTGTCGGCCTTCAAAGGCTCCCGCTGTTCTGGATATTCGCAATTGAACTACCCTTTCCTAAAATCGGCAATCCGACGAATGGGTTATTACCTCGCGAGTAACCTCCAGGACTACCTCCAGGACTACCTCCAGGACTACCTCCAGGACTACCCCTCCCAGATGCCCAGCGACGACCAAGCCGCAGGGTAAGTCGACTCTGTCGACAATTAAAGGTTTACTTCAACTTTTCGATCCAATTGATCACTGCAGTCTCAAGATAGATACGATGATCTGACCAGCCGTGATCGGTCTCGGCATGGATCGCCGTGACCTGTTTTCCACCCTTGGCCTGGATGGCTTTTACCAGGTTGTCCGCTCGGGGCGCCAGCCCGTCGTTCGCGGTAAGCACCAGAAGCGGCAAGTGCGCCAGCCCGGCAACCGCGTTATTCAAGCTGAAGGCCTCGTGATTGGCGATCACTTCGTCGGCCATACCTTCTGCGGTGACTCCCGCCAGGGCTTCCATATTGTCCGCCATCTCTGCCGCCACCTTCTCCCGCGGCAGCTGCCCCATATCTCCCATGTCGGCCGCGCTGATCAGGATCGCGCCGATCAGCCCCCCATCGTCGGCCGCGGTCAGCGCCGTCACCCAGCCCCCCATACTGTGCCCTGCCATGGCAATCCGTTTCGTATCAACGCCCAACCGGGACGCGTTTGCCGGAGCACGCAAATACGCGAGCACCGCCCCGGCATCCTCCAGATTCTGCGCAAAGCGAAAATTCCCGGGGCTCCCCCACGATCCGCGATAGTTGAACGTTACCGCGTTCCAGCCGGCGCGCCGGACAGCTTGCGCAAGATCAAGATTCTTCTCGTTCCCCGGCAGCCCGTGGCAGATGATCAGCGTCGGATGCGGTCCCGCGCCGGCCGGCTGATAAATGAGCCCGTTGATCAAGAGCCCGTGGCTCGGAATATGCAGCACCGCCATCGCCGCCGGATGCCGAGCGTCCGAGGGTGGATCGGAAGAGATGGCTGCCGGCACCGACTGGGCGGCGCTGACAGTCGACAGAAGCGCCACGAGACCTAGAAGAGCAAAACGCATGAGGAATCTCCTGAGGCAACGTTCGAAGCCGAAAGCCTGAATCGCATCCTATCAGCAATCCAGGCGTTCGGGCTTCTCGCCTGGAACCGGACCGGAACCGAGCCGGAACCGGACCGGAGGCGGACCTGAGCCGGTTCGGAACCGGACTGTCTCGAAACCGGGCGATCCCCCTGACGCATCCCCCCCAAGCGATTGCCGAGTCAATTGTTTTGGACCTCTTCCTCGCTCACCCTGGCCGAGGTCACACCCCCTTGGATTTGATCTCCAGCGCGCAGATTGGGCCACAATCATGGCCAAAAGCTCCTCGGCAATGTTCAGCTCGGACGCCTCCAGCGAACTGCCCGTCATCTGTCGGTAATGCCGAAAAAATTAAAGCTTAAATTTAAGTTAATCTATTTATCTGACAGATTATAAATTTATTTGACATGCGCTTCGAGCCGGATTCCCTCGAGAGTCGAAGATTAGGGACTCCCTGCCAATCGAGGAAGCGTCGGGGTCCTGAAGCACGCTTCTGCCGATGGTTGAAATGCCCCGTGCCAAGACCGAGCACTCCCCGGCGATCGAGTGGATGGTGGTCCAGATCGCCTCAATCGACCACTCGAATTCACCGGGAGGCTCTGAGAAGTGGCCGGCCGCGAAACCGATGTGCGTCGAGACCGAGGTGAAAGAAACTGCCGCTGCCTGGCTCATCCCGCCCTGCTACCGGCCCAGAAATAATTAAAGTTCTAAATTATGTTTCCGATGTATTTGATAGTATCTAAAGCCTCGCCATGGATCCGATCGGAAACGCCGTGCCTCTCGCTTTTCTCCCCCCATTCCTTCCGTAGCGTTCCCGTTCCAATTCTCCATTCGGCAGCAGGCAGGAGCGCGCGCAATAATGCACATATGGGAGGAACGAAGCTTTATGTCCATCAAGTCAGCGGAAGACCTGATCGGTTTACAACGTGCGGGCGCTGTGACTCGCAAAGTAATCGAGGCGATGAAAGCCGCTCTTCGTCCTGGCATTTCGACTCGCGAACTCGATAAGATCGGTGCGGAAGTGATGCGTCAGCATGGAGCGCGTTCGGCACCGAAACTCGTCTATCTATTTCCCGGTGAAAGCTGCATCAGCGTCAACGAGGAGATTGTTCACGGAGTTCCCGGACGCCGGACCTTGGCACCGAGCGACCTCGTCAAGTTGGACGTGACTGTCGAGTTGGATGGCTACATGGCCGATGCGTGTGAAACAGTTGCCGTGCCACCGGTCGGCAGAGAGCAACAGCGCTTGATCGATTGTGCCCAAAATTCCTTCCAGGCCGGACTTCGAAAGGTACGTCCAGGGGCACGCGTGTATGAGATCGGAGAGGCTGTTCAAAAGGAGGTGGCGCGAGCTGGTTTTGCCATCGTCCGCGAGTTGTCTGGACATGGGATCGGCCGGACAATTCATGAAGCGCCGACGGTTCCGAACTACCGAGATCCGCACTGCGCAGATGTCCTGACGGAGGGGTTGGTGTTCACAATCGAGCCCTTGATTGCTGCCGGCAGTGGTCGTATGGTGACCCTCAAAGATGGCTGGACGGTTCGCACCCTTGACCGTTCGCTCTCCGCTCACTACGAGCACACGCTTTTTGTGACTGCCGGCGGAGCGCAACTCCTCACGGCCTAATTTGGGCGTTTGCCGATCGCTTGCGGCTTGTTTGCTGATACGCTGCTCTCGATCGGCAGCAAAGGATGTCGCGGTAGGCATCGGATCTTTCCCCGCCCGCTGGGTCGCCGGAGGCAGTCAGCTGCTTGCGGCCGCTCGAGAACCGGGGTGCGGGTTTGCCGCACCGGGCTTGTCAGAAGTTGCTTCACAGTTTGGCGACTAGGGAGCTGGCCGGGACATCGTCGTAAGGCAATGGTGACAGGCGGTTCGCTTGAACCGTATCTGAACCAGTTGCGCTGCCCGGGCCGGAATGGGACGTGAAAGGCTGGGCGGAAGCAGTGGGCCAATACACGGGGGGCGCCCCGGCCTGACGTGCAGCAACTGACGAGCCGACGCAAGCGAGCGACGTGCCGATTTGCCGAGACGCCGGGGCGTGCGTGGGCCGGTAGACTACGGGCGCGGAGATTGCTGGGTTTCGAGTGCGCCGCTCTCTGCCGCGATGTCAGCTGGCCCGGGAATAAAGACATAGATTTGAACTTTTATCGCACACGCTCACATTTGCAGTCCCAAAATGAGCCCCGTCGATCTTGGCTCGGGGTACCCTCCCCTCCCTTGAAATCTGCGAAAATGACCTTAAGATGCGCATCAAGATCGCCAGCGTTGGTGAAACTGTTCTGCGGAGTGAGGCAAGGCGGCTCACCTTGGAGGAAATCTCCAGCGCCAGAATTCGAGAGTTGATCGAGCATATGCGCGAGACGTTGTCGGATGCTCCCGGTGTGGGCCTCGCTGCTCCGCAAGTCGGCGAGCCGTTGCAGCTTGCCATCATTGAAGACAAAGCGGAATTTCAAGCGAATCTGACCGAAGCAGAACTTGCCGAACGTGGACGCCGGCCCATTTCTTTTCACGTTCTGATCAATCCGGAGATTCAGTTCCTCTCATCCCCGGAAGTTGCCTTTTTCGAGGGATGTCTCAGCTTGCCTGGTTTTCTGGCAATGGTGCCTCGTGCCGGAAAGGTATCGGTCAAGGCCCTGAACCAGCTTGGCGAACCGGTACACATCAAAGCGCAAGGCTGGTACGCCCGCATCCTGCAGCATGAGATCGATCATTTGAAGGGAACCTTATACATCGATCGCATGTGGAGCCGGAGCTTCTCGTCCTTGGACAACTACAACAAGCATTGGAAGTCGAAACCGACGCAGGAACTCCTCAGCGAGTTCGGTTCTTTCGAGAGTCCTCTCGCTCCGTGACGAAAGACAGAAGGCAAGCAGCTCACTTTAAACGGTTTGGCCGTCTACCATCAATGGACTTCAGGAAGGACTTCTATGACCACAGTAAGACTATGGACCGATGAGGAAGTCTCGCAACATGCCCGCGTGAAAGCTGTCTTCGACGATATCCGCGCTACGCGCCGGTCCGATTTCGTCAATAACTTCTGGCGGGCTCTTGCCAATCAGCCCGCTCTGCTCGAACAAACCTGGTCCGGCATTAAGCAGGTGATGATCGAGCCGGGTACACTTGATCCTCTGACCAAGGAACTGGTCTATATCGCCGTGTCTGCGACGAATGGCTGCAGCTACTGTGTGCACTCCCATACTGCGGCCGCACGAGCCAAGGGACTCACCGACGAACAGTATGCAGAACTGATTGCGATCATCGGGATGGCAAGCAAAACCAATGCACTGGCAACAGCCTTACAGATTCCTGTTGATCCCGCGTTTATGGTCGGGTAACCGTGACTCGGTAAAAAGCTCCCGCAGTAATCGTGAAACTGGCTGTGCCGGCAAGCCAAAGTCTGAGTCATGCGGCGCGCAGCCTGACCGCTTTCGGGCTCTCCTTGGCGAAGAGCGGTCCTGGCATGAAGAGCAGCTTGCTTTTGGCCATGCGTCTTTGTGTTGGTCATCCAAGCGCGCATCGAAGATGAGCGGCGGAGGTTCCGCCGCTCATCTTCCTTTCACAACAACCCGGGCCGGTACGAGTGCCCGCTGGTCGATGTCGAACTAGAGAACCGAGCGGGATTATTTGGGGTACTGAACCTGATTCTCGTCCTCATCGCCGTCGCCATAGTCGATCGGAGGCTGCGGGATCATGGCAACAGGCTTCAAGGGAGCCGTGTAGACCTTGTCCCCGCCCAAGTAGGTAGCCTCGACGGTAATGTCCTTGATGGTATCGGGAGCAACCCGGCGCGGGTCTTTCTGGAGGACGACGAAATCGGCCAGCTTGCCAGAAGTGATCGAACCCTTGATTTTCTCTTCAAAGGTTGCGTAAGCACCGTCCAGGGTCCAAACCTTGATGGCTTCCTCCACACCGACTCTCTGATTCTCACCATAGGCGACTCCCTGGCTGCTCTTGCGGGTCACCATGTCCTGGATTCTCAGCATCGGGTTGGCAGCCGAGATCGGTGAATCCGAGTGGCCTGCCACAGGGATGCCCATGTCGATGGCAGTACGGTAGGCATGCATGGTTGCCAGACGTTTTGGGCCGTAGGACGCGAGGATGTTGCCGTATTCCCACATATAGGAGTGGAAGACCAGAATCACTCCATCCTTTTTTGCGCGATCAAGCAGGGCCTGGTTCATGACGCTGGCATGTTCGATCCGCCAGCGGGCATCGGGACGAGGGTTCTTGGCTTCAGCCCGTTCAATTGCGGTAAGAAGCATGTCGATTTCACGGTCGCCATTGGAATGGGTGGCAACCTGCCATCCGGCATCCCACCACTTCTGAACGTCCTCGTCCAGCTTCTCTTGAGATCTCGCCGGGGGAATCCCGAAGTATCCGGGCCGGTCGGAGTACTCCTCGCTGAGCCATGCGGTCCGGCCGCTCAGTGAGTTGCCCTGAAAGTTCTTGAGCGAGGTGATCCGCAGGCGATCGTCACCGAAGCCAGTTTCAATTCCTGCCGCCTGGAGTTCGTCGAACGATCCGGCCGTGAACATGAATCCAATGCGAACCGGATTCCCGGAATCGCGCAGTTGCTGCATCAGCCGGAACGAAGACGGGCTTCCTCCCGCAATGCCGACGCTGGTGATGCCTTTGGCGGAGTATTGACGGAAGCAATTCAAATAGCCTTCGAGCTCAGCCTCATGTGGAATTCGATCCCGGTCGTTGGAACCGGCGCCTCGCCGCTCGCGTCCTGCGGAAAGCAGTCCACGCGCGCTTTCGCGTATGACGCCATTCGGGGTTCCGTCAGGATCGCGGTCAAAAGCGCCGCCGGAAGGATCAGGTGTGTCCCTGGTGATGCCCGCCTCGTTCAAGACAAAGCTGTTCACTACGGTGATGTGGCCGGAGCCGTGAGTGATCATCACCGGCTGTGTCGTCGATACTTGGTCGAGATCCTGCCGGTTGGGGTGGCGGCCCAGCGTTTCGTCGTTATATCCGTAGCCACTGATCGGCTTGCCCGGAGGAGTGATTCGAGCCTTCCGTTTGAGGGCCGCGACAAGATCGTCGATCGTCTTGACCCGATCGGCGCCCAGCCAGACTCTGTAGTACTGCGAGTTCTCGTCAAAGATTGCCTGGGGATGAAGATGCGCATCATTGAACCCGGGGGTTACGGTCATGCCCTGGAGATCGATGACCTTGGTGGAAGACGTCTTGAGCTTTAGGATCTGCGCGTTGGATCCAACGGCCGTAAAGCGGCCATTGTCGAAAGCGAATGCCTGAGCGGATGGATGATCCTTGTCCACGGTGATCACATTGGCGTTGATCACGATCGTGTCGGCGGCATAGGCGACATTGGTTGCGACTACCATGAGCAGACAGAGTGTTTTGATCATGCAGTTCTCTCCTTTTGGGGGGATGGAGGTTCTCCGGGATCGCCCCGGGGGATCTTCCCTCGGTTTAGAACGTGAACCGCAAACTCAATTGGAGGTTGCGCGGAGTATTGCTCTGGTTGAGCGTGGCCAGTGTCCCGAACGTCGAGGAAGTGAAACTGGTCGACGGACCCGAGAAGGTTACATTGTTCAGCGCATTGAAGCTTTCGGCGCGGAACGAGAGCGTGTACCCCTCGTGCAGCTCTGTGGCCTTTTCCACCATCGCGTCGAGATTCCAGGCCGCAGGATTGTTCACATCCGGCAGGTATCGGGGTGCTGTGCCGAACGAATACGTCGGAGTTGCCGCGAAGGCAGCTGCGTTGAAGTAGGTGCCATTGAGCTTGATCTGCGGGCCGCCCGGCACCTTGTCAGAGACACCTGGCACGATGTTTGGACGGGAGAGCGTACTGGAGCTGCCCAGATCGGAGACGTTTGTATAACTCACTTCCACCGGACGCCCTGCATCATACTGGTAGACTGTGCTCAACGCCCAACCGCCGGCTACATACTTGGCAACGCCCTGATTCAGGAACTGTTTTCCCCTGCCGAAAGGCAGTTCGTAACGTGTACTCCAGCGAATCACCTGGGGCTCGTTCTGGTCGGAGACAGATCTGTCGCAACTCAGGCAGTAGGTATTCGTCACTGCGCCCATGGTACCGGCCACGCTGGTCATTTCGCCCACGTTGTCGATCGCCTTACTCCAGGTATAGGCAAAGATAACCGCCAGTCCGTTCTTTTGCCGGTGTTCGACCGTCAACTGCCCGGCATGATAGGAAGAATGCCCCGCCCCTACATTGTTCGCTTCAAAGTTCTGAAATTGCGGAAACGGGCGAAGCAGTTGCGATTCCTTTACTGTCGGAGTATTGATGCTCGAAGCTACATCGATCAGTCCGTATAAAGGGTTGGAGACCTGGGCGAGAAGTTTTGAACCCAGCGCCTCATCGCTGGTGGGAAGTTGGTTCAACTGCTCATTCACCATCAGGTGCACGCCTTCGTTCCCGGCGTAGGCCGCGGTCACTACGAAATCGCCCGGCAATGCGCGCTGGACGTCGAAAGACCAGTTTTGCTGGTAAGAGATATTCTGCTTGCGCAGGGGGCCTTCAAGTGAGTCTCCGAGATCGATGGCCAGTCCGGCGGCATTGCCCTGGGGCGTGGGAAGGCCGTTCGGAAACGGACTGCCAAGTTGATACCCGGAGAGCGGTGTCACTCCGTTTGCCTCGGCGTCGACCGACGTCGAGGTGCGTATGGCCCCATCGGCATTGGGGAACTGCTGCCAGGCGGCCGCGGGATGACGGAAGATGCCGATTCCGGAGTGAATGATGGTCTTGTCGTTCAACCGGTAGGCGAGGCCCAACCGCGGATCGATGTTCAACTTGCCAGGATTCTGCAGTTCTCTGCTGGTGCCGTACAGCCCGGGAATGCCCACGCCGCCCGTAAGAGTCAAGCCTGTGACCTCGGGCTGGAGCGGCGAAACCGACGTTGTGTTCAGGTAGTTAAGCAGGTTGTTTGCTTCTACGTCGCCCGTCTCGTAGCTGTATCTGACGCCGTAGGTGAGTTCCAGGCGCGGAATGATCTTGTACGTGTCCTGGGCAAAGACTGCGCGGTAGTCATGCACAGACCGGGTTTCCGGCTCATAACCGGAGGAAACTGTTCCCAGGCCGAGAAGTAGATCCGCGACGCCGCTGCCGGAGTCGTTGCTCACGGTTGTCCCCTTGGAGAATCCCCCGGTGAAGTTTTCCCCGATGCTTGTGCCTCCACTGCTGATCGACATCTGTTCGGGGTCCCACAGCTGGGTCGGATACCGCCTCCAGTCCAGGCCAAATTTCACCGTATGCTTGCCTTTCACCCACGTCATTGCAGCCGCATATTGATAGACGGAGGAGTAATTTGCTTCAAAAGGATAGAAGTTCCCCAGTGAGCTATACCCACCCACAGCCGGAGACCCGCTGATGGACAGCGATGGAGTCAGATTGGCGGTAATGCCCGGTGTGACGCTGCCGCCGAATCCCAGAGAGGCTGGGCTCTTCAAGACGGTCTCGGCGCGATTGGACTCGCTGTGCGCCCAGGAAAAATGGTGTTCAAAGAGCAGATTCTGCCTGATGGTCCAGGTGTGATTGACGTCAACGTTCCTTCCGGGAATGCGGTCGTTCGCATCCTCGGGCGAAAGACCGTTGCCGAAGTAATCGCTGTAGTTGATGTGGTTTGTAAAGTCGGTGAGGTGTCCAAAGATGCTTTGGTGCTCACTGAACTGATGGTCGATTCTGATATCGAAGCTGTTGTTGTCGTCGGTGTTTGGCGCATTGGAGAAGAAGTTGTTGGCATCGCTGCCCCCCGTTCCAGGTTGATTGGGGAGCGGATAGAGGTTCACCAGCGCGGCTCCGATCGGGTTCAGAGGGGCGATGTTGGTAATTTTGTTGCCCGGAATCGGAGTCCGGCTGTAGTTGCTTCCAGTCGTTGTGGTGGCAGGATTGTAAATGACGATCAGATTTCCCTTGGCGTCGAAAGTCTGCGAGAAGTCGCCTTGTCTTTCCAGCGCGGTTGGGACCGAAGTCGTGAAGGAACCTGCACTTGTATCGCGAAGGCCCTCGTAGGAAACAAAGAAAAAGGTCCTGCCACGGCCGTTATAGGCCTTGGGGATGAAAACCGGCCCTCCAAGGCTGAAGCCGAACTGATTTCTACCGAACGAACCTTTCGGCAAACCCGCCTGATCGGCGTTAAAGCCATTGGCATCCATCGCCTGGTTGCGGTAGTATTCCCACCCTGAACCATGCACGCGATCCGTGCCCGAGCGCAGCCCATAAATCACCATACCGCCGCTGGTGCGGCCGAATTCGGGGGCATACGCATCCGTATACACGCGATACTCCTGCACCGAGTCCACTCCCGGAATGCCGGCATCCTGGTTGTAATAGGAGGTCGTGTTCGTGGCTCCGTCGACCAATACATCGGTGGTCGCCCCCTTGGCGCCATTGATGCGAAAGGTATTGGTCCGGCTCTCGCTCGTCGAGTCCTGCCCTGACAATCCGTCGTCGCCTCGGGTGACGCCGGGAGCGTCAACGATCATCTGCAACGGGTTGCGGATGTTGAGCGGAATGCTGTCCACAAATGCCGGTTCAATTGTGAGACTGCGGTCGGCACGGTCTGTGGTGAGTTCCGGTGGCGTATCCGACACCTGAATGGATTGCTCCGCCTCGCCCACCTTGAGCACCATGGTGACTACTTTTGATTCCCCAATCTCCAGCGTCATCCCATTCAGCATCGTCGTAGAGAAGCCCGAAGCCTGGGCCTCGAGGACATAGTGGCCTGCGGCTACCGGCGGTAGAATGAAGTTCCCGTTGGCGTCGGTGATGGTTTCAACCTTGATCCCTGTTGTTGGGCGCCTCAGTGTCACCGTTGCTCCCTTCACGCTTGCCTGTGTAGGATCGAGCACCTGACCGCTGACTGTGGCGTTCGCGCCTTGTGCAAAAACCCGCAGGCCAAGGCAGCTAGATAAGAAAAGGACTCCAAGTAAAAATATTGTTCTCAGTCGCATGTTTCCTCCGAAGTTCGAAATCAAGAATTGATCGTCGCGGGCTGAATGGTGCTTGGGCCCGGCTTTCGCAGGCTGGAATTTCAGGTTCGATCTCAACGTAGCAAGCACCCACAGTGGCGATGTGAAAGCGGCATGAAATGCGATTGGCTTAACGGTAATGAACGGCAGATGAGGAAGCGTTGAGAACTGCAGCATGAGCAGGCTATCGACAGGCCGCCGAATCAGTTCGAGTTGAGTCGACGTTGGCGCCATTGAAGTTGAGGTCACTGCGGTTCGCACAGGCAATGCTCTTGCCTCAGTCAAGCCCGAGAGCGCGTTCGATCGGACCGCGCCGGCTCGATGCCTATCAAATTGCCGGGAGCCGATTCGATAGGCACAAGTCGCTCTCGGTGCCGGCCCTGTCGCTGTTTCGGCTTGGTGCTCACCCTGCCGCCTGCACTGCTTCGCTTTCAAGCTCGAGTTCCCGCGGTTGATGAGGTTTCAGGTTCCAGATCGGCATCAGGAAGAACCCGGCGAAAAAGGCTGAGCAGGCAAACACCAGGAATAGACGGTCCCAGCCGTAACGCCCGCTTATGTAGACCACGACATAGGGGGAGAAAAGGGCACCCAGGTGACCGATGCCCTCGACCAGCCCGGTTGCCGTCGCTGCGTCCTTGGTCCCTCCGATGTCTTGAGCACATGCGCCGGAGAGCAGTGTGTCGGGCCCGTAGGAGAATACGCCGGCAAGCGACACGACAACTGCTGTGCCCACAAGGCCATAGTGCGACAGCACTGGCTGGCAAAGCAGAATTGTGCCGAGCCCATAGAGCATCAGCGCCGAAACCGGCCCGCGCCGGGATTGCATGAAATGGTCGGAAACGTATCCGGCGATGACCGCGCCTGAGATTCCCACCAGTTCGTAGAGAGACGACATGTAGCCGGAGACTTGAAGGTTATACCGCATGTGGTCCACCATGTACATCGGCAGCCAAAACATGAGAGCGTACCTGCAGAGCTCGAGAAAAAAATAAGATATGCTGACCGCCCATAGGGAACGGCTGTGCAGGAGCTCAACAAGGCTCTTCCAGTTGGAGCGGTACGCCTCAATCGGCTCGATTCCATCCGATGGTTCGGGACCAACAGCGGCGTTGCTCGATCTTCCGTCCAGGCCCCAGAGGAACACGGTTGTAATGACCATGAGAACGAGCGCCGGAAAAAGGAAGCCGCGCCGCCATCCAAGCTCCGGCAGGAGTAAGTGTTCGGTCACTGCCCAGGTTGCAAACACAGTGGCGATAAAACCGCCCAGGACATAGTTGGTCCCCCACCACGCCATGACCACGCCCCGATTCGCGCCATTGAACCAGATCGCCATGGTCTTGACCAGGCCCGACCACCCTGTGGACTGACCAGCGCCGTTCAGGCAAGCGAAGATGAGCAGCCAGAGGAACGAAGCATGGACGCTCATCAAGAGGTTGCAGCCGATTGCCAACAGCAACCCCGCACCCACAACTCTCTTTGCGCCCACGCGGTCCGATAGGACGCCGCACCCAAATTGGCCGATTACATAAAAGAGCGTATAGCCGAACACAATGTTGGCCAGCTCGATCCCGCGCAGACCGGTGGCGCCTTGAAGGGCCGGTAAGACGATGCTCAGATTCTTGCGGCAGAAATAGAATCCTGCGTAGGTCATCCAGGTAATCAGAAAGATCTGGCGCTGCTTTGAAGACAGCTTCATGAAGGCTCCAACTGTTGCGCTCGCCTGCGCGAGCAGCGCTGAATAGTTTGTGGCCAACGAGTGCGTGACCAACCGGGCCCCCAATGGGTCCGCTCTTCAGCCAACTACCGTCCGATCGACGTATTGCAGCGGACCGATAGAGAATGTCGCGCCGTCGGTAGCCTGATCGAGCCGATTGCAGAGATTGCACCCTTAGATGCTGGCAGCAAATTGCCATCCGCGAAACGTTTATTAGGTTAGGCTGCAACCCCTTATCTGTTAAGGAAGGGGTTTTAGACTCGGGCAGAGGACCACGTTTACAGATCTGTAACAGGTCAGGATTAGGCTCAATCCATCGGTATTTGTAGGGCTGAGCTTGCATGCGCAAAGAAGAGATTGAACCGGCAGATTTCGCTGGATACATGCCTGAGTTGCAGGATGCTCTTGAAGCGATATGCAAGAGCCTGCCCTTCAGCACCAGTCCCAAGAGCTGCGAGTTCCTGCGCCATATTGTTCTGCACACTTTAGGTGGTGATGCGGATGAGTTGAAGGAAAGGCTCATCGGGATGGCGTTGCTTGGTCGCAAGGCAACATACGATACAGGCTCGGACGCCGGAGTGCGAGTGCGCGCCAACGATGTGCGCAAGCGCCTGAATGCCTATAACGCGGCGGGCGAGGGTGGAATACTTTTTACCTTCGACTTGCCGGCCGGCTCCTACATTCCGCGCTTCTTTCGATTCGCACCGGTTTCGGATCCCTCACAGGCCCTCAACGAAAAAGCGGACTCCGAGTCGCCGCGATTCGATCCGCTCCCGCCTATTTCGCTTCAGGCATTGGCGATTCCTACGTTGGTCGCGCTTTTCCTTTGCACGGTCTTTATGCGCTGGCAGTTGGCTCAGGAGCATCCGTTTACTGCCTTCTGGCAGTCCGCGCTGGACAGTCACCGCGCCTTGCTCTATCTGCCTCCGACCGCAAGTGATGGAGGCCGCGAGCTGATCTCCATCAATAGGATGGAGGCTTCGGCCCCGCTGCTCAGCCTTGCCGGCCAGTTCCACACCCGTTTTACGCTCACCCGTTCCCCTGCTCCTTCGGTTTCCTCCGACGATATCTTCGTCACCATGGAACCGGCGAGCGTCGAAGCTGACGTGCCGGGCTCAACCTCGGCGTCTCCCGCGCCTCGACTCCCAACCGACCGGCTCGTCATTGAGAACACTCCGGGGGGCAGACAGATCGTCGATCGCGGTACCGAAAGCCAGCGTCTCAATATCCCCGGCCGTGCCGCTCTGCTCACAATCACCAATGGCGCGCGGCGGTCGATTCAGATCGACGGCACCGACGATGCGGCGGTCAGTTCCATGGTGGTCAGACTTTGTGAGCGGGACAGTTTTCCCCAGGACCTTACCGACAGTTTCGAAGCCGGTACCATCACGCAAGCAGTTTTTCCCATGGCGGCCCAGGCGGATGTGATCGTGCTTCACGAACCGATGCCCAAAGCAGCCCTTGCGGCAACTCGAAGCGAATGAAAACGGAAACAGGCACTCTTGTGAGGTGGCGCGGCCAGGTCTTCCTGGCCGGGTGGACACTCTACGCCGGCTATTACATCTGCCGCAAGGATGTTGTCTCCGCCACCGACTCGGCCGTCTCCCAGTTCGCCATCACCCTGGCATGCTTCGCTGTTACCTATGCAATCGGTCAAATTATCGGCGGAGTGCTGGCGGACCGCTTTGGCGCACGGCGAACGGCTCTGGCCGGCGCCGCCATATCGATTACCTGCACGGGTCTGATGGCATGGTGTGCGCGGCCCGATCATGCTTTGGTGCTTCAGTTCGGCAATGGCCTCGGCCAGGGCTTCGGCTGGCCATCGCTTCTCAAACTGATTGGAAGCTGGTTCCGTCGCGGCGAACGCGATCGAGTGCTTGGCTGGTGGAGCACAAGCTACATTCTCGGTGGCCTACTTGCCACTTCGCTCACGGCTTGGCTTGTTCTGCACGTCGGAGTTGTGTCAAGATCCGGCTTCTATCCAGCCTATCTTGTCTCCTCCGGTGTGCTGCTCTCAACAGCGCTTTTTTTCTATAGGGCAACCGCCGGACTGCCTGATCGGATCCCCCTCGACATTGCTCCATCTTCAAGCCCATCCGCTCGCTTGTCCTTCTGGGGAGCTTGGCGCATGATTGTTGGCAACCGCACCATCCGAATCATTTCCGGAATGTATTTTTTCCTTAAGATGACCCGATACACGTTGCTGTTCTGGCTGCCTCACTATCTGATTTCCAGCCTTGGCTACAGCGTGCGGACGGCAGAACGCAGCGCGTCCTATTTTGAGCTACTCGGATTTCTGGGACCGATCGCGGCTGGCTACGCCGTGGAGCGCTGGTTTGGCAGCCGACGCATGGCTCTGGGAACGGGAATGCTCTTCGCGCTTGCATTTCTTTGCCTTCTTCATCCCATGCTTGCCCTCAGCGGATGGTTCGCGATGACCCTCTCCATCTCCCTGATAGGCATCCTCATCTACGGGGCGGATGTGTTGATGTCCGGTATGGCCGTGCTAGAGGCGGTCCCTGAGGAACTGCATGGACGCGCCATCGGGTTCGTCAATGGAATCGGTTCAATGGGCCAGATGCTGTCCCCTTTTCTGGTCACGGTCTTTGTCTCGCATCTGGGATGGACAAGGCTATTCGACTTATTCGTCTTCTTTGCTCTTGTTGCGGGTGTGATCGGCGCCATCGGCGCGCGTCAGCCACAGCAAACGTTAAAGTCGAAGCGTTCAATGCTCGAGCCATCCGAGCAGCCGCTCTAAACTCCGGAACCGGAGAAGAACGCGGGTGTCTGCAAACGTTCGAACGGTCTCCGCCCCGGGGGGAGCGAAGCACGAGCAAGCAGCCTACCGTGCGCGCTGTCCTGCTCGACTGCGCCGGAACTCCCGTGGACCACGGTTCCGTCCTCGCCGTGTTTGCACTCCAGACTCACCAGCCCCGGCCCCGTCAAACAAAAAAAAGGGCCGCCACCGATTGCGCCCGACCGCCTTCTTGGCAGAGTCTTATGGCGTTTGCGATAAACGCCCAACCACGCTTCCATTCACCTTCGTCGAAGATTTGCATTCATACATGGCCGCATCCGCGCGTGACAGCAGGTCCTTGAAGCTCTCGCCCCGCTTGTGCTCGGCCAGTCCCATCGAAGCGTCGACCTTCAGCTTGATCTGTCCTGTGCGCGTTTCCAGCGGATACTTTCCGCATACCCAAACCCTGAGCCGTTCAATCTGCC
Source organism: Occallatibacter sp. (assembly GCA_036519195.1). Lineage (GTDB taxonomy): Bacteria > Acidobacteriota > Terriglobia > Terriglobales > Acidobacteriaceae > Telmatobacter. The sequence continues at coordinate 21,603 of DATDLS010000499.1, forward strand.
TCTTGGCTTCAGCCAAACCGGAATCGAACACCAGAATGAATTCGTCACCGCCCCAGCGCCCCAGCAGGTCCTGCGCACGGCAAGCGGACTTCAGTTCGCCGGCAAACTGCTTCAGCAAATCATCGCCCACCACGTGCCCCATCTCGTCATTCACGCGTTTGAATCCGTCAATGTCCACCACCGCCACCGAAAGCGCTGTCCCCGCGTTGATGCGTTTTTCAATCTGGCGCTCGACCCAGGTGCGATTGCGCAGCCCGGTCAGCGCGTCCCGCGTGGCAATGCGCTCGGCCTCCTCCAGCCTTGCCTGGTAACTGGCCAGCTCCGCGCGCAGCTTGGCAACTGCCTGCCTGCCCTCAGCTTCCATCCGCTCCAGTGCGGTTTTCAGGTCGACCGCGCTTTTCTCAATGGAGGCGCGAATCTGGGTCAGGTCATCCAGGCTCGCAATCCGTTTCAGCCGCATCGTCACTTCGCTGATCTGCGCCCCGCATCGCTTGTCGCGCTCCCCTACCGATTCGGCCGTATGCGCCATCGCGAGCAGCATGTCTCTGACTTCATCGGTCTTCTTCCGGTAATGCCCGGCCGTGTCCTGGCCCCATTGCCTCAACCGTTCACCGGTCTCTGACTGCGCTCGATACAGAGCCCCCCGGCTGGTGTCTTCGGAAAGTTTTTCCTCGATCTCGCCCAGTCCCAGTTGCAGGCGCATGCCCAGCGACGGACACGCCTCCACGCTCGAGTTGCCCATCTCCCGCAGTGCCGACCGGTAGGCCTCGACGGCCAGCTCCAGCGTCCCGGCTTCGCCGGTATCAGTCCCGCGCTCTTGGTCCTGCGCAGCAGCTGTCAAATCGAGATATTTTTTCAGAGAGATCATCGAACCTCGTGCCGCCCCGATGTGCAATCCCAAACTGCCTTCCCGGTCCTCAGCAGGCACACCTGGACCCGTACTCGCTCTATCGGCAATGTCTGCACGGAACAATAGTGTCATTGCGTACAACCTTGGTTTGATTGAAAGGTTTGATTGAAATCGGAATCAGAGGGTTGAACAGGCGGCGCTGCCGCGCCTCGAGAACGGCGAACAATATCGTCCGGAGTGGCCCATTGAGGAAAACAGCGGGCCTCGAACCGGCAACCTGCGGGACATGTCGATGTCGCCGACTCGAGATCAATGCGCTTGCTTGCCGCACCATGCCTCGGTTTGCTCCCATCCAGGCCATGACGACGTTGCATCGCAACAATTCTCACCCCGTGCAGGGCGAGGGCATCCTCCCGATTCAGTTTGCGAGGGATATGCCCGATTCGAACCCCGCGCTCTCCCCCCTGCCCCTGATTTCTCTTTCCTACCTTGCAAATAAATAGCCCTGCGAACAACAAGCGAAGGAAATTATTGTTGCAGTTCGCTTTTTATTCGCTATAATGCGGCCATGGCTGTCACACGTCGGCAAAAAGAGATTCTCGACTTCCTGGAGTCGTTCGTCACCCGCAATGGCTACTCCCCGTCTTTTGAGGAAATTGCCCGCGGGATGGGGCTGAAGAGCCTGGCAACCGTGCACAAGCACATCACCAACCTGGAAAAGAAGGGCCTGCTGGACCGCGTGCACAACCGCAGCCGATCCATCGACGTGCTACCGCCAGGCACGCGCACCCGCTCGAGCGACCGGCTGCCGCTGGTGGGTCGCATCGCCGCCGGCCTGCCCGTCGAAGCCGCCGAAACCGAGGAGAGCATTTCCCTGCACGATGTGGTCGGCAACCGCGACGTCTTCGCCCTCGAGGTCCGCGGCGACTCGATGCGCGACGAGCACATCATCAGCGGAGATTACGTCCTGGTCGAGCGCACCCGCACCGCCCGCCAGGGGGAAATCGTCGTCGCATTGGTGCACGGCGCCGAAACCACACTCAAGCGCTTCTACAACGAAGGCGCACAGGTCCGCCTGCAGCCGGCGAACATAGAGATGGAGCCGATCTTCGTCAAAGCCTCCGACGTTGCCATCCAGGGCCGCGTTCTCGGCGTCCTCCGCAGATACCACTAGCATGCAGAAGGCCCGGCAACCTTGCCGGGCCTTTGGGCACATCTGAATCGCACACTCAATCTCGATCGTTGCTTACTGGATCACGCCGGCTGCAACCACCAGCTTCTGAACCTTCTCTTCGATCGCTTCCTGGGGCACGTAGCCAATAATCTGATCCACCACTTTGCCCCCCTTGAAGAACAGGAGCGCAGGGATGCCACGGATTCCGTACCGCGATGGCGTGGCCCCGTTCTGGTCCACATTCACCTTGGCCACCTTCAACTGGCCCGCGTATTTCGCGGCCAACGCGTCCACGGTCGGCCCAATCGCCTTACACGGACCGCACCAGACAGCCCAGAAATCTACCAATACCGGCTGCTCGCTCTTGAGCACCTCTTGATCGAAGGTTGCGTCGCTTACTTCCAATACTCCTAATCCAGCCATGTTCCTCCCTCGCGGTTGCCGCCTTAGTTGCCAGTGTAACCGGAAACTTGCCTTTATTGGATGCGATTAGGTGTTGAAAGTCGCAATCGGCTACCGAAGTGCGGAGATTGGCCGCCGGTTTCGCGGCTGGGCCCGCGCTTTGCCCGCACAAAAGAGAAGACGCCCGGATCCGGTCAAGGACCACGGGCGCCTAGAGCAGCCCTCCCCCAGAACTGCCCACAGTGCGAATTTATGTGTTCCATGCATCATTTAGCAAGCAATCTTAGGTAACGCTCGAGGTAATCACCAAGAGGTGATTAGTCAACAAGTTAATGGCGAGCGACAAGGATTACTAAAATATAAAACGTTTTAGCGCTCTTGCCCCAAAGCCTTTCCTGTCGCCCGGTCCGCCTTCTTGTTCAAAAAACGTCTTTTCCGCCCCTCAGGACGGATTGATCCGGACTCCATCCGGTGAGAAGCGGCACACCCGCAGCGTCGGCTGCGGCAGATCTGCCACCGCAGAGGACGCCGCCGACCGGATCGCTCGAGAAGCCTCCTCCAGCCGGTCTTCCCCATCGACGATCACCAGCACGGCGGGTCCCGCCCCGCTCAGAGCAGCGCCCAGAATGCCGTGCTCGCCCGCCAGGGGAAGCAGGCGCGGCAGCAGCGGGCAAATGCCCGTGCGATACGGTTGGTGAATTCGATCCTGCATGGCCACTCGCAGCAGGTCTCCACGTCCCTGGGCAAAGGCCAGCCCCAGCAGCGCCACCGACTGAATGTTCCCCACCACATCCCGGCTCGCATAGGTCTCCGGCAGCAGGGCCCGCGCTTTGCTCGTGGACAGTGGTTCGGAAGGCAGCACCACAATCGCCCTCCAGGCCACCGGTGGAACCACGCGCGCCACATGGACGCGATTCCCCTCGCAAGCTGCGGCCACAAAGCCCCCCAGCCAGCACGCCGCCGCGTTGTCCGGGTGGCCCTCGAGCGTGCACACTTGCTCGAGAATCCGCTCCGAGGTCCACCCCAGCCCGCCAAAGTGGTTAGCCAGTACAATGGCCGCCAGCCGTCCGGCGGCCGAAGAGCCGCACCCCATCCCCAGCGGAATATCGTTTTCCATGCGGATGGCCAGAGGCGTGATGGGACGCCCGTTGGCGCGCAGCGAGTCCTTGTAAACTTCGAGAATCAGATTGTCGTCCAGCCGTCCGCAGCGCTCGCTGTCCAACCCGCCGGCCGAAATCGTAAAACCGAGCGCCGCTTCGGCCTCGATCTGGAGATAGAAATCGAGCGCCACGGCGGCCGCGTCGAATCCTGGCCCCAGGTTCGCGGAGGTAGCCGGCAGCCGCATACGTACCCGGCCGGCTTTCGACTGACCTCGATTGGACACGCCGGCGCTGGCCGGCAACCCTTCACTCATCCCGCGCTGTCCTTCACTGCCGCCAGCACTGCCTCTGGCGTCGCCTCCACCGCCTGGGCATTCCTCCGCAGGCTCTCGATCTTTGCTTCGAGCCCGACCTTCTCCTCGTCGCCCAACAAGGTGCCTCGATGGAAGTCGATCGTGTAATCAGCGTCCTTGAGCGTGTGCCCGGTGAGCAGCATCACCACCGTCTCGCCGGCGCCAACTTTACCCTGAGCACGTAGTTTCTTCAGCCCGGCGAGCGTAACGGCCGAGGCCGGCTCACAGCCCAGCCCCTCAGTGCCCAGTTCTGCCTTGGCCACAGCAATCTCGGCTTCGCTTACGTCCAGACACCAGCCGCCCGTATCCTGAATCACGCGAGCCGCCTTGCGCCAGGACGCCGGATTGCCAATGCGAATGGCGGTTGCGCGCGTATGCGCCTCGACCGGCTCCAGCGACTCGCCCTGATGGGCAGCCATGCTCCGCACCAGCGGGTTGGCGCCTGAGGCCTGGATCACTGAAATGCGCGGCAAGCGGCCCACAAGCCCCAGTTCCTTCAGTTCGCGAAATCCCTTGCCCAGCGCGGAGCTGTTGGCCAGGTTGCCGCCGGGCACAATCAGGTGGTCGGGAACATTCCAGTCGAACGCCTCGGCAATCTCAAAGGCCGGCGTCTTCTGCCCTTCCAGCCGGTAGGGATTCACCGAGTTGAGCAGGTAGATGTGCGCTTCCTTCACCACATGCGTCAGAATGCGTACGCAGCCGTCGAAGTCCGTCTTCACCTGGCAGGTGACAGCACCATAGTCCATGGCCTGGGCCAGCTTGCCCCAGGCAATCTTTCCTTCCGGAATCACCACCAGGCTGCGCAGTCCGGCGCGCGCCGCATAAGCGGCCATGGCAGCAGACGTATTGCCGGTCGACGCGCAGGCCACCCACTCAAACCCGCGCTCGCGAGCCACGCTGAGCGCCGTAGTCATGCCCGTGTCCTTGAAGGAGCCGGTCGGATTCATGCCCTGATGCTTGGCGAAAAGCTGATCGATGCCCAAGGCCTTCGCCGCGCGCGGCACATGATAGAGCGGCGTGTTGCCTTCGCGCAGACTGACCGCGTTGCCGAAGCTCTCCAGAATCGGCAGCAGTTCCCGGAACCGCCACACGCCCGAGTGATCCAGCGACTCGGACGAGCAGCGACGCTCCCGCCACAGCCATTTCAGCGCGCCGGAGTTGGGCCGGTCCGGTCCCTGTCGCTGGCTCCAGCCGGGGTATTCCACTTCAAAAAGATCGCCGCACTGAGAGCAGCGGAAATCCGGCCGCGCCTCCGTACCTGGCACGCGGGTGCCGCATCCAAAACAGCGTAACTGATGCAAATTGTCGTTCATGCCTGGTGATAGCCTACCAGCGTGGGCGCAGTTCTGCCGGAGATCGGAGATCGAATCATGCTGAACCTCCATCGAATTCCTCGGATTTTTTTCATTGCGGTTTTCTCCTTAGGCTGCGCTCCGGCTGCCCTCAGCCAGACGCCCTTGCGCTTAGCCGCCGCGGCCGATCTCGAGCCGGTCCTGCCGCCCATCCTCAAGCAGTTCGAGCAGGCCACTGGCATTCACGCCGACGCCACCTATCAGGCCTCGGCCGTGCTCACCATGCAGATTCAAAACGGGGCTCCCTTCGACCTGTTTCTCTCCGCGGACGTCGGTTATCCCAAGCGGCTGATCGACGCCGGGCTGGCCGACGCAGCCGGAGGCGCGGATTCGTCCACGCCCATTGTCTACGCGCGCGGCACGCTTGTGCTTTGGACGCGCAAAGATTCTCGGCTCACACCGTCTCTGGACCTGCTCAGCAGTCCTGGCCTGAAGCGCCTGGCGATCGCCAATCCGGAGCGCGCCCCCTATGGCCGTGCCGCTGTCGCCGCCCTCACCAGCCTCAAGCTGTATGAAACCCTCAAGCCCCACCTGGTGACCGCGGAAAACATCTCCCAGACAGCCCAGTTTGTCGACTCAGGCAATGCCGACGCCGGCCTGATCTCACTCACCTCGGCGCTCACGCCGCACCTGCTCGCATCGGGCAACTATTTCGTGATCCCGCGCAATCTCTACCCACCCATCGAGCAGGGCACGGTCGTGATCAGCAAAACCGCTCAGCGCGCAGAGGCGCATCAGCTGCTGGACTATCTGTTGTCGGCTCCGATTCAGGCAGAACTTGCCAAAGCCGGCCTGACACCCGTTCGCTAGCCAGACCCGTTACCCTAAACCAATGGATTGGCAGGCGCTCGCCCTTACCCTCAAGCTGGCCTCGGTCACCACCGTCATTCTGCTGGCCGTCTCCGTACCGCTGGCGGCGTCCCTGGTGCTCGGTCGAAGCCGTTGGCTGGCGGCGGTCGAAGCCGTAGCGGCATTGCCTCTGGTTCTGCCGCCCACGGTTCTGGGCTTCTTCCTGCTGGTCCTTCTCGGCCCGCGTACAGATTTCGGTCGAGCGCTTACTTCCCTGCTCGGCCATCCTCTGGCATTCTCCTTTTCCGGACTTGTGATCGGTTCGGTCCTCTACAGCCTGCCTTTCGCCGTCGAGCCGCTGGTGGCCGGATTCTCCGCAGTGGAGCCGGCTCTGATCGACGCTGCGCGCCTGCTCGGCGCCAGCCAGTTCCGCGTCGTCACCACGCTGCTCGTCCCGCTTGCGCGCCGCTCTCTGGTGGCCGCATCGGTGCTCACCTTTCTGCACACCACGGGCGAGTTCGGCGTTGTGCTCATGCTGGGCGGAGACATTCCCGGAGCCACGCGCACGCTTTCGATCGTGCTCTACAACCAGGTGGAAAACTTTGACTATGCCGCCGCCAATCGCACCGCGGCAATTCTGCTTGGCCTCAGTGCTGCGGCCCTGGCAGCAATTTACGTTGGCGGAAGGCCGCCTGGAGGCCGCCGTGCTTGAGCTGGCCCTGAGTGCCCAACGAGGCAGCTTCGATCTCGACATCGGATGCAGCTTCACCTCCGAGTGGACGGTGATCTTCGGCCCGTCCGGCGCGGGCAAGTCCACCCTGCTTCGGCTCATCGCGGGATTGAAACTTTCCGGACAGGTTCGCCAGAAATCGGCCCGAGTTGTGCTCGATGGCCGTCGCTTGACCGACTCCGCCAAACGCATCTTGCTCAAGCCCGGGCATCGGCAGACGTCTATGGTCGCCCAGCAATCCGCGCTCTTTCCTCATCTCAGCGTGAGAGAAAACATTGCCTACGGCATCCATGCTCTGAGCCAATTTGACCGCGCCGCGCGCATTGGAGAAATGCTGGACCTTGTGGACGCAGGCCCTTTGATGGAACGGCGGCCGCGCGATCTGTCCGGCGGCGAGGCGCAGCGCGTTGCCCTGGCGCGCGCGCTGGCGCCCTATCCGCGCCTTTTGCTGCTGGATGAGCCGTTCTCTGCGCTCGATGGACCGGCGAGCGATGGCTTGCTGGCCCGGCTGCAGCAATGGACCGCCGCCCACCGCGTGCAAACCATCATGGCGACCCACGACGCCACCGACGCACTGGCCACAGCCGCAGAAGTTGCCCTCATCAACGAGGGCCATCTGGCCGCGCTCGGTCCGGCGGCCGAGGTGCTCGCTCTTGAAAGGAAACGGCTCCTGGACCGGCTCGGATAAAGACCGGCTTGGAGAGCGACCAGCCCGGGATAAGAGCGGCCGGCCGCTTCATCGCATTTCGCTTTTGTGCTCCGGCCAAAAAACAGAGCCTCAGGAATCAACACAAAAACAGCAACGAAAACGTCTTCCAGCCTGCTCCCGGCCTTGGCTCGCATCTCAGAATCCGACCATCACCGGTTCCATCTCGAGGTGAATGCCGAAACGTGCCTCAACCGCCGCGTTGATCTCGCCGGCCAGAGCGAGGATCTCGGCCGCGCTGGCGCCGCCACGGTTGATCAGTGCCAGCGTATGCCGCGAGGAGACACCCGCAGCTCCGAGCACATAGCCTTTCGAAAACCCGGCCTGCTCAATCAGCCAGGCCGCCGGCAACTTGACTTGTCCCGACTTTCCGGGATCAGGCCCGACGGGAAAACGCGGCGGTTCCTTACCGCTGACCTCCATCACGTGGCGCACCCGCTCTGGCTCGACAACAGGATTCTTGAAGAAGCTGCCTGCACTGCGGCAATCCGGATCGCCTTCAACGAGCAGCATTCCTTTAGCTTGCCGCACCCGCCGCACTACCTGAGCTACCTCGGCCAGGCCCGGCTGTTTGGCTTGTTGACCGTTCTGGTGTTCGATCTGCTTGCCATTCCGCTCTGCGGCTTGCTGTTCGAGAGCCCGCTCGAGATCCGCGTAGCGCACCGTCGGTCGGCCATTGACGGTAAGCCGGTAGTTGACGCGGGTGACGATGTAGCGGCCGCGATCGGCGGAGTTGAAGCGGCTCTGACGATAGCGAAAGCCGCATTCCTCCCGGGTGAACTCGACAAAGTCCTGGGCCTCTAAATCGAACGCGCGCACCCGTTCAATCGTTGTCGAAACTTCCTGCCCGTAAGCCCCTACATTCTGCACCGGCGTTCCGCCCACGGTTCCCGGAATGCCGGCAAGGCATTCGATGCCGGCCGAATTGTCCTCGACGGTGCGCTCGACGAAGCGGTCCCAGTCTTCGCCGGCGGCAGCAGTGTAGACTCTGGACCCGTCCTCGGTTGCCTGTTCGGCTTCGATACCGCGCAATCCCGCTTTCACGACCACACCGTCAAAGCCGGCATCGGCCACCAGCAGATTGCTCCCGCCGCCGAGCACAAACAGGGCCAGCTGATGCGCGCGCGCCCACGCTGAGGCTTCCACAATTTCGCTTTCGCTCGCAGCCTCCACAAACCAACGCGCCGGGCCGCCCACGCCCAGGGTCGTAAACGGTGCCAGCGGCTTGTTTTCTTCGAACTTGCCTTCCAGGCTCATCGCCTCCAATCTACACGACCGACTCCACCAGCGGTTTCACGATAGAATGGTTCGAGGCAGCCTTTCTGCCGGAGGGCAAATATGTATCCAGAATTGATGGTCATCCCCATGCGCGAAGAATTGACCCGCGCCGGAATCAACGAAACCCGTACCGCCGAAGATGTAGACGCGGCCTTGGCGAAGCCAGGTACAACGCTGCTGGTGGTCAACTCCATCTGTGGATGCGCAGCGGGTAAGATGCGGCCGGGCGTGCGTATGGCCATCACCGATGCTGCCAACCAGCCGGACCAGAAGATCACCGTCTTCGCAGGCCAGGATCGCGAAGCCACTGACAGGGCGCGCAGCTACTTCGAAGGCAACCCGCCGACCTCGCCGGCCATCGCCATTCTGCGCGACGGCAAGCTGGTCTACCTGATGCAGCGTTACGTTATTGAGCAGGCTACGGCCCAGCAGATCTCCGGCGAACTGGTCCGCGCCTTCGACGAGTTCTGCGCCAAAGCCACCGTGTAATCCGGGTTCGCTAGACTTTGCGAATCGGCCCCGGATAACTCGAAATCACCGGGTCCGCAGTCAAAAGAGTGATCCCTTCGACCATCGCCTGAGCAATCAAGATGCGGTCGAAGGGATCTTTGTGTATGGATGGAAGGATGTCTACCGCAACCGCGTGCTGACCAGGCACGGGAAGTTCTTCGTAGCCGTTTTCAAGCATCTGGAGCCGAATCTCACTTGGCACCGTAAAACATCTCTTCGATCTCTTTCGCAAATGGTGTCTTGATGTCGTCCAGAACGGTATAAAGCCCCTTCATGAACCCCAGCCTCCTCTTCCCCTTCTTGGGAGGGGCATCAATTCGCTTAACGATCACCTTCGGCTTGCCCGCCTTGGCGATGATGAACGAGTCGCCCTGCTCTGCCTCATCAACAAGACGAGAGAGATGGGTCTTGACTTCGTGTATGTCGATGGTCCGCAAATCCCCCCTCCCGGATAAACTAAGTCCACTTAGTTTTAGTTTACCCAGATCCCCACATGCAGGCTTGCCATCTGGCGCCAAACGGAAAGGCCTCCCTTGCGGGAGGCCGTTTGTGAGCCATACCTGTTCCAGGCGAGCTACTTGGTTCCCACCGGCAACTGCTGTACTTTGCTGTGCTTGAGCGAATAGCCGAAGTAGATGAACAGCCCGAACAGCAGCCAGCCGATCATGACCGCCCAGGTAATGAACGCCAACTGCGTCATCAGGTAGCCTGCGGAAAGAATGCCCAGAATGGGCACCAGGGGCACCAGCGGGGTCTTGAAGGGCCGATGCAGGTCAGGGTGCCGCACCCGCAGCACCCACACGCCGGCGCAGACGATGGTGAACGCCAGCAGCGTGCCAATATTCACCAGGTCAGCCAGGTTGTCGATAGGCAGAAATGCCGGCATAATGGCCGCAAATATGCCGAAGACGATGGTCGTGATCCAGGGCGTACGGAATCGGGGATGGATGGCCGAAGCCCACTTCCACAGTAGCCCGTCTTTTGACATCGAGTAGAACACGCGCGTCTGGCCCAGAAGCATAACCAGCATGACGGTGGCCAGACCGAACACCGCGCCCACCTTGACCATCATCGAGCCCCAGCTGACGCCGGTCGCATCGATGCCGAGCGCCACCGGTGCGCCCACGTTCAGCGTGCTATAGGGAACCAGGCCGGTGAGCACGACCGACACCAGAATGTAGAGAAGGGTGCACACCGCCAGCGATCCGAGAATGCCAATGGGCATATCACGCTGCGGCTTCTTGGCTTCCTGCGCGGCGGTCGAGACGGCATCGAAGCCGATATAGGCGAAGAAGATGCGTGCCGCGCCGCGGGGAATCCCGCCCCAGCCAAAGTTGCCGTGCCCGTCCGATGGCGGAATAAACGGATGCCAGTTGGCACTGGCCACAGCCGGATGGCGGAACAGGAAGTAGCCGCCGATCGCCAGGAAGACGCCGACAATGCCCAGCTTGATCACCACAATGGCCGTATTGAAGTTGGCCGACTCCTTGATCCCGATCACCAGGATGGTCGTGATGACCATGACAATGCCTACGGCAATCAGGTTGCAGATCCCGGTCACGTGAGGTAGGGCAGAAGTGTCGATGCCGGGCGGAATGCTCATCTTTGGCAACCACTGCTCTTTGTAGTACACCAGCACGTTGCCCGTCGTGGTGGTGAACTCGGGAGGGAGATAGATATGCCATTGCTGCAGCAGGCTGTTGAAGTAGCCCGACCAGCCCGAGGCTACCGTTGCCGCGCCGAAGGCGTATTCCAGCACCAGGTCCCAGCCAATGATCCACGCCACCAGTTCGCCCAAGGTTGCGTAGCCGTAGGTATATGCCGAGCCCGCGATGGGGATGATGGAGGCGAACTCGGCGTAGCACAAGCCCGCAAAGGCACAGGTGATTCCGGCCAGCACAAAGCTCAGCGCCACTGCCGGGCCGGCATACTTGGCCGCGGCCTGCCCGGTGAGCACAAAGATGCCGGCCCCGATGACCGCGCCGATGCCCAGCGTGATCAGGTTGACGGCGCCCAGCGAACGCTTGAGCGTGTGCTCGCCCTGCTCTCCTGCCTCTTGGGAAAGCATTGACATCGGTTTAACGCGAAACAGATTGGGCATGTTCGAGGAACTCCCTCCTCAGCAATTGAAATCAGATTGAATTGGACTCATGGTTTGTTCGACGTGCCGACTGTCGCGACCAGAAAAGAAACACGGGAATCCCCAGCAGAACCAGAACCAGGCCAGGCCAAGTGTATTGAGGCTTGTACCGCAATAATACGATACAGATCCAGCTGGCCATCACGATATAGAGCGCGGGTAGGACCGGATAACCAAACGCCTTGTAGGGACGCACCGCATTGGGCTGTTTGAATCGCAGCACAAACAGGCCGGCGATGGTGAGGATATAAAACAGCAGCACCGCAAAGATGATGTAATCCAGCAGCTGGCTGTAGGAACCGGAAAGACAAAGAAACGTGGCCCACACGGCCTGGATGGCAAGCCCCCCCACCGGTGTTTTGAAGCGCGGATCGAGGCTGCCCACAGACTTGAAAAACAGTCCGTCGCGGCTCATGGCGTAGTAGACGCGCGCCCCGGCCAGGGTCAGTCCGTTGGCGCAGCCGAACGTGGAAACCAGAATGGCACCGGCCATGAGCCAGGCGCCGCCGGAGTGAAAAATCTGTTCGAGCACCGCTGTCGCCACGCGATCTTCCGCCGCATATTGCACGCCACGCGCGAGCACAGTCGCGCCGTTGGGGTCCCCATGCAAAGGCAGTACCAGCAGGTAACCGAGCGACACCAGAAAATAAACCGCCAGCACAAATCCCGTGCCCAGCACCAGCGACAACGGAATATTGCGTTTTGGGTTCTTCACTTCTCCGGCCGTAAAGGTGATGTTGTTCCATGCGTCCGAGGAGAAAAGCGAACCCACCTGCACTGCGGCCAGAATCACGGCAAGATTGACCAGAACAATGGGCCCGCCGATGCCCACCTGAATGGGATGCAGCGTGCCCCAGGCTGCATTGCGCCAGAATTGGCTCAACCCGGCGCCGAAGTTGGCCTCCCACGCCGTCTGATTGCGTCCCACCGTGAAGGTGAGCAGAACCAGCGCAGCCAGTGATAAAGCTTTCGCGGACGTGAAAACATTCTGGATCAGCGCGCCCAGCTTGACGCCCAGCATATTCACGATCGCAAGAAGCACAATGATGACGATGCCGGTAAGGTTGGCAGTGTTGAGGCCGATCTCCATGTTGCCCAGAACCATGGGCCCCAGGCGCCACGGCGGCACGTGCGCCATGTGCCAGAGCCAATGCGTTGTTGAGACGGCAGGAAAAAACACGCCCAGAAACTTGCCAAAGCCGACGGCAACCGCGGCGATGGTTCCTGTCTGAATCACAAGAAACAGTGTCCATCCGTAGAGAAATCCCCACAGCGGTCCGAGCGATTCGCGCAGGTAGACATACTGGCCCCCGGCCTTGGGCATCATGGCCGCCAGTTCGCCGTAGCTGAGTGCGCCAATCATGGTAAGCGCCGCGGTGACCACCCATGCGCCCAGATAGAGAGCGGGCGAATCGGTTCCCCGGCCAATGTCCGCCCCGACAATGAAGATGCCGGAGCCGATCATCGAGCCGATCACCAGCGCGGTCGAGGAGAACAGGCCCAGTGTCTGGACCATGCCGGAAGAAGTTGCTCCGGAACTAGCAGGCTGGAGGCCGGCCCGGGCCGTACCTTCTGCGTGAGATGTGGGGTTTGGAATCGTCACTTAATGAAAGTTTTAGCGGATTTCAGCGCGGATGTCTTTCGTTTTCTTCCAGGGTACGAATTTGCCTGAATTCGAGCAATTGCTGCGTCCCTGCTTTCGAACACGGAACCTCGGAGGACTGCCGAGGCATCTCTCCTCGGAATTTCGGTGTAGGCCATGATGAACCGTCTTCAGCGTCGCTTGATATTAGCCGTGAGCACGAAGGACTGGCAAGTCCGATGCCGATCCAACTTGCGCGAGCCTCCTCACGCGCCAGTCTATCCGGATCTCTCCCCGCTCGTGAAGGCCCTCGCTCGCCGCGGTGAGGCCATCATCGACCAATTCGTACGCCCGATCCAACCTCGAGTCCTGCTGGAGACGCTCGCGTCGGTTCGGCGACCCTCAGAACTGCCAACGAAGGATCAGTTGCCATAACCTGCCCCTCTTCGACAACTTTGTGACCGCGGAAGTCTACTTTTCTGAAAGAGACTTCCACGGTCGGACCTGGGTCCAAGGACTTCCCAACATTCCATCGGTACGTTGGAGGTCAAGAATCAAAGCATATGGGGACGTGAACGGAGCTCGACCGCCACTTGGCTGGGCCCTCCTCGAGCGACCATCCGGCAACGTCGCCCGATCCGTCTCGGCCAAATAAGCCTCGGCCAAAGAAGCGAACCGGCGAATTCGATCAGGCTCGGCCTAGCTCTCGTCCGCCGACGGACCGTACGTGCCCGGAATCGGCTTGCCCAGCACGCGCAGATACACCCCCAGCTGCGCGCGGTGATGAACCATATGGTTGATGACCCAGTTGCGCCACACGCGGTATTTGGTGTCGTCGATCCATGCCTGACCACCGTAGACGAACTTCCAGTTTTCCTCCCAGGTCTCAGGCTTCAAAGCCTTGAGCGCGGCTTTTGCCTGCGCCGTCTGCTCATCAAACTGCTTCAGGAGGGCTTCGGTGGAGGCCGGAATGTAAGCCTCGAATTTATGTTCCGCCGGAAATTCCAGCTTGTTGCTGGTGAGCGTATGAATAGCCCAGTCGCCGGCCGTATCCGATACGTGCCCCGCAAGCCGGCCCAGACTCATCGACTTCTTCTCGTTGGGTTTGAAGTTGAAATCAACGTCCGCAGGGATGGCAGCAAAAATGCTCCGTGTACGGGCAATCTCTTCGTCGTATTCAGCAATCAGTTCCTTTTGGAAATCCATGGCGCACTCTCCTTGTGTTGCGAGTCAAGCTTAGCGCACATCAAAGGAAAAAGGCGAACAAAAAACGAAAATAATTCGCAGCAGCGCCCGTCCTGAATCTAAACCCGCGCGCAACTCATGATCTGAAGCCTTCTTCAAGGCAGCCTGAAGGCGACATACGCGCCGCCCTGAGGCGATTTGGGATTGCGCCCGCCGCTGGTGCCGATGACGACGTATTGCTTGCCGTCGACCATATAGGTTGACGGCGTAGCCACGCCGGAGTACGGCAAATCGGCCTGCCACAGCAGCTTCCCGTCGCGGGTGTCAAAGGCGCGGAACTTGCGGTCGTAAATCGTAGCCCCGATGAACACGAGGCCACCGGCGGTGACGATGGGCCCACCGTAGTTTTCCGTACCGGTATTTTTCAGGCCCTTGGCCGCCAGTTCCGGGTACTCGCCCAAGGGAATCTTCCACAGGTACTTGCCGGTCTTGAGATCGATGGCATTCAGCGTACCCCAGGGCATTGCCACGGCTGGATAGCCTTGCGGATCAAGAAACTTGCGGTAGCCGGTAAAGGTGTACCGGTCGGGCGGCCCAAGGCCGGAAGAGGCCGGCCTCATGTCCTCGCCACCCACCCCCATCGATCGCAACAGCGCTTCAAGATCGGCGCCCTCCAGGTCAGCGATGGGCGGCATCCGGTTCTTGCCGTTCTCAATCAAGTCGACGATCTGGGCCCTGGTCAGCCGGTTGCCGACCCCAATCAGCATCGGGAAAGCCGGAGCGATCCCCTCCATGTGATCGCCGTGGCAGATGGCGCAATGATCCTGATAGAGCTGGGCGCCGGCTTGGTCCGCGGGCGCTTGCGCGCTCATCTGCTGAACCGGCACCGAACCGGGTTCCTTCGGCGCATCGGACTTGGCCGGACGGGCAGAGGTGCGCAGAAATTCGATCAGGGCGTTGAGCTTCACGTCATCGATGTTGGGGAACGACGGCATGCGCCCGTTGCCCTTCTTCACGCTGTTGGTGACTTGTTCGACCGAGAGCCGGCTCAGCACATTGACCAGCGGAGGGAACGCAGGTGGGGCGCCCGAGCGGTCAGGGCCGTGGCACATGGCGCATTGCGTTTCGTACACCTCGGCACCCGGGCTGAGGCCCTGGGCCGCTGGAATCAATCCTCCCAGCCAGGCCATCTCAGAGGCGTTCACATAAAGCACGTCGGTGGCAAGATCGATGGCTGGCCCGCCCCACTCCGCGCCCCCGTCGAAGCCGGGAAAAACCACGGTCTGCTTGTCCAGGGCGAAGGGGAGAAACTGCCCATCACTACGCAGGTTTTTGTACTCGTTCACCGCCCAGGCGTGGGCTTCCGGCGTGCGCGTGGTGAGCGAGTCGGCGCTGAGACGCTGGCGGGCAAAGGGCTCCGGCGCGTCCGGTCGGGGTTGGGTGGGTGAGGTCACTTCACCGGCAACCGTGCTGGCTGGATACGGATACTCGTGGATAGGAAACAGCGACTGGCCCGTGACTCGATCGAAAAGGTAGAGATAGCCCTGCTTGGTGGTCTCGGCCACGGCGTCGATGGTTTTGCCGTCGCGCTTCAGGGCGAACAACGCCGGCTCGGCGGGAAAGTCGCGATCCCAGATGTCGTGATGCACGCCCTGGAAATGCCACAGACGCTGGCCGGTGCTGGCGTCGAGCGCAAGCAGAGTATTGGCGTAGAGGTCGTCGCCCCCCCGGTCGCCGCCGTAGAAGTCGAACACGGCTGAGCCAGTGGGCGCGTAGACGATGCCGCGCCGTGCATCGAGCGCCATGCCCGACCAGTTGTTCGCGGCGCCGGCACTCTTCCACGCTTCCGGAGGCCAGGTTTCATAGCCAGGTTCGCCGGGATGCGGAATGGTATGGAAACTCCAGCGCAATTTGCCCGTGCGTACATCGAAGGCGCGGATATCACCCGGCGGCGCCGGATGCGTCTCCGGGTTGCGGCCGCCCACAATAATCATGTCTTTAAAAATCACGCCGGGAGTCGTCAGTACGATCGACTGCTCGAGGTAGTTGCCGCGCAGGTCCTTGCGCAGATCGATCCGCCCCTGTTCGCCGAAGGTCACCACCGGCTTTCCGGTTTCCGCATCAAGGCAGTAGAGAAAGTTCATGATCCCGGCAAACAGGCGCCCCCGCGCGCCGTCCTCCCACCAGGTCATTCCGCGCACCGGCTGGGTGCCGCCAACGCCGGCGTCGTACTTCCATTTCAGCTTGCCGGTGGCCGCATCGAGAGCCACGATCTTCTCGGTGGGCGTCAAGGCATAGAGGGTGCGGCCCACGATGAGCGGGTTGTCCTCAATGCCCCCTTGTTCACCGGTGTCGAAGGTCCACGCCAGTTTCAATTGCCGAACGTTGGTGCGGTTGATCTCGGCGAGTTTTGAGTAGTGGGCCCCGTCAAGGCCGCCGTTGTACACCGTCCAGCCGGCGTTGGTTTGCGACCAGCCGATGCCGCATAGCATGGCCGCCCAGGTGGCTGAGGCGACGAGAATCGCGAACTTCTCTTTCATTCAGACCTTTCGGTTGCCATTCAGACCTTTCGGTTGCTATCCCGTGTACTTGATGATCTGCATGAAGCCGAAATCCATGTGCAACTGCTGATGGCAATGGATCAAGGTGTCGCCGGGATTGTCGGCGACAAAGTCCACGGCCACGGTATCGAGCGGCATCACGTTGATCACATCCTTGCGCAGGCCGCTGAGGGTCTTGCCGCCAATTCGCGTGACTTCGAATGTGTGACGATGCAGGTGAATGGGGTGCTGATCGCCGCTGCCGTTGCGCAAGATCAGCCGATAGCGCTTGCCCTTGCTGACCTTGATCGGGTCCACGTCCGGCCACGACTTGTTGTTGATCGTCCAGGTGTCGAACTTTGATCCCTTCTCTGGGCCCACATCGCGAAAGGTGAGGGTAATGGTTTCATCCGCCACCGGCGCCGGCGCGGTGGAGGCAAATTGGCTGTAGTCCCACTTCCCTGCCGCAGTCGCCGGGTCGGCCCAAACGGGCACGCCGCTTTTGCCGGCATATTCGATCACAATGCCCAGGCCCATCTTGCGTGCTTCGGGCAGCGTGGAGCCGAGGATCCAGACGCCGGGAAGGTTCATCTCGACGATGGCATCAACGCGCTCGGCTACTGCCAGCGACACGACATCGACGGAGGCGGGATTGGGCACCGGATTCCCGTCCATGGCCATGATCTTGAAGCTGTGCCCAGGCAAGGCGAGGACTGCATTCTCAGTTGCGCTGGCGTTGAGAAGATGGAACAGCACGCGCTGGCCCTGCTTGACGCGGATCGGCTGGCCCGCGCCCAGCATATGCTGGTTGATGGTTGCATACTGGTAGCCAACATCCGAGCCAGTCGTGAGCGGATGGTTGGCGGAAGCCTCGCGCATGGTGTTCACCATGGGCACGAACGACGGGCCCCATTGATGGAGCGCGAGGAAGATCTCCTGGTCGTAGTGGCCGGGATCGGGCTCACCTTCGACCAGAAGAAATCCGAACTGGCCGCTGTAGGTGCCGAGCGAGAGATCTTCGCCGGCGCCCGCGTGGGTGTGGTACCACCGTGTGCCTGCTGGGCGCGGCGTGTAGGCATAGCGCAGAAGGCCGCCAGGGGCAATCATGGGAGAGCCTTCTTCCATGGCGCCGTCATTCAGCGAATCGATGGCCAGGCCGTGCCAGTGGACAAGATCGGGATGTTCACTGGCGTTGGCGACATCAATCGTGATGGGAACTCCTTCGCGCATGCGCAGAATCGGCCCGGGAACTTGGCCATTGTAGGCCGTTGTCTTGACAAGGACGCCGGGAGCGATCTCGATACTCGTTGGCTCAATCTTGAGCGTGTAGTCAGCCTTTGCCGGCGGCCTTCGAAACGCTCGCGCCCCTAAGACATCTGCAGCAAAATCGCAATGGGTGACGGCACCCGCAACTGTGCATCCGCCGCCCAGCAGAAAAGCGCGCCGGTCCACTTTGGTTGCTGCTTCGATTTCGATTGTCGTTTTCGGCACAGTCATCGGCATGGGGAACGAGGCGATTGTTACATGACGGTCGAGGCGACCGCAAAGCGCAGCGAGCCCGGTGCGTGCCTGGATCGGGCGGTGTACCAGCGAAAGCACGTGGAGACGAAGGGAGCCGAGAAGGTCAACTTTCAGCTCCCGGGTGAGTGAAACCGCGAAACCTTGACGTCACCCGTTTCTCGGCAGAGGGCGAGGAAAGAGAAAAGGAAGGCAGGCTTTCGATCCACCCAAGGACTTGCAAACAGAGCCGAAGGAGCGCTCCCCAGGACCTCAGCGTACCGCGAAGACCAGCACTTCGACATTTCGCGTGGATGGCATGATCACCAGACCTAATTGGTCGCGAAGGTTTTCGAGAAAATTGTTCGCCGCGCCCTCGTTGCGCTCCGCGTGAAAACGAAACTCCCCCTGCAAGTTCGTCTCATTGACGACCGGGCGGTCGAGATCGCCTTCCAGCAAGTGGCAGAACTCGTCTGCCGTTCCGTCGATCGAGATGCTACGGAGGCTGTTCACGCTCAACGGCTTCATTCCGTCCAGCGCCTGGTCAGGATCGCCCGTGATCTCGTATTCCATACTCAAACTGGTTGCCCCAGACGAGCTTCCCGTACCTTCCTCGCTCTCGATCTTGAACCGAGGCGGCTTGCGGCCGGGTACCTCGGTCACGACGTATGCCTCCACCACGCGATCTTCGCGCTCAGCCGTCAGGTGAAAGGAATCCAGGATACCCTCCTCGAAGCGGGTCTTGATCTTCTCTCTGTCTTCCGGTTCCGGCAGAACCATGGCAAAGTCGTAGCGCCTGCCATCGTCCAACACAGCCGGGAGTATGACGCGAGCCGGGTTCACATCGTAAAGATGCTGGATCGCGGCTTTGAGGGTATAGCCCCGCAAGCTCAGGAAATCAGGACCACTGTAGTTGCCGCTCCCCTCGCTCTCAGAGATCGAAACATGCAGCGCATCCGACGGCGGCAACTTCGGCTTAAAGTCTTCCCGGCCCGGCATCCTATGCGGCTCCGCGTTTAAGACTACCTGTACGCTTTCGAGAAATGCTTTGATGGTTGCGCGTCGAGGTCGTGTCGTCGTAATCCGCCCCTCGAGCGCCGCTTTCACTTCTGACTCCTGAGGTGTAAAACCCATGTCACCGAAACCGAGGATCTTCCCATCTGCTCCGATGAACACGGTCGCAGGCTCTTCCAGTCCATAGGCCCGTCCTGATTCTCCATCCGGGTCATGAAACACCCAACCCTTGATCGGGTGCTGGTTGAGCCACGGCAGCAGTGTCCGGTCCTGTTCCCCGCTGATGAGAAGGAACTGAACCTGCTGGCCGGCAAACGCATCGACCAGGGAGTTCCACTTCGTGATCGTCTCGAGATTCTCGGAAGTGTTGAGATAGAAAATCAGAATCGTGAGCTGCCCGGTTAACCTCGATTGGTTCCACTGTGCATGGCGGGGCGTACTCAGCACTTCGGCGCATCGGATCTCAGGCGCTTGATCTCCCGCCTTCAAGTGAGCAGTCACCGGCCCATACAGGCTTATCTGGCCGAAGAAGCCCGGAACTGCCAAAGCGAAAAAAGGCAGGAGAAATCGGGTGATCATGGGAACACTCCGCGAGTCGATATCGAAGCTGGTAGGATAGACGGAATACAAGCGGTCACCGCTCACACCACTCCTGATTCTTGTCGATCGTTCGATCAGAGACCGATTGCCGCCGGTTCACTCCGCCTACGGGGCAATTACCACTTGATCAACAGTTCCGCACCTTTGGGCGGCGACTCGATCGATCGGTCGTCTGAAGTCTGGGCCAGGATTCCGGAAGCGTTATCCGCGCTCCCATCAACCTGCCGCATGCGCGTTTCCCGTTTCCCGTTTCACATAAGGGCTTGACTCTATTTCGAGAAGACAAGATGTTGCTGGAAGAACGGCAGCACATCCGTCGTTACCCGTCCGTCGATGCTCCAATTCGGCTCGCCGCTTGAGGACCCGTTGTACTCCTCTGCTTCATGCACAATACCGTACTCGTTCAACTTATGCGTGAATGCCTGATTCGCGTACACATGATCCCAGTTAGAATCGCTGCGCGCCCAGTCGAACTTGAGGCCTCGCAACGTCTTGAGGTTGTTTGCATACTGGCCGATCAGCGACTCCAGAAAGAAACTTTCGCGCAGGCGGTCCATTATCTCGGCGTCGACGAAGAGCTTGCCCTCCAAGCGATGTGCCGGGAAATCGATGTAAAGCGGTGGATGACTGGGATCTGGCACATGGGCCTGAAAGATGGAGGTGAATATCCGGGAGTAGCCATCCTCCTTGACATCATCCAAGGTCTTCGCTTTTTCCATCAGGTCCCAGTTGGGCAGTCCAGCCAGAATCTTCACGCCGCTCCCCGTGCCCACCGGATGCATCGCATATACCGTGCCAAATACCTGCGGATACTTCATCCCAAAGCGAATTGCGCCATACCCACCCATGAAGGTGCCAGCGATACCGCGTGAGTCGCGCGCAGGCAGCGTGCGAAAGTTCGCGTCGATGTAAGGAACCAACTCCTTCACCATAAAGTCTTCCCAGTTTCCGGTCACCGGAGAGTTCACATACCAGGAGCAGCCCAGAGGAGTCGTCATATCCACGTCAACAAAGATGAACTTACCAATCGTGCCCCCCGCAATCCCGCGATCAAGCACTCCCTGCGCGCCCATCTCGTTGAAGATCGCGCGGAAGCTGCTGTCGAACGGGCTGGCAAGAAAGTAGACGACCGGATACCGCCTGGTTTCTGTGTCGTACCCAGCAGGGAGATAGACCACCAGCTTCCTCTGAGGACTTACACCGATCTTGCTCTCTCGAAGACTCTTTGACTGGATCTCGCGCTCCACAAGCTGGCTCTTCGCCGCATCCGTAGCGAACACGGGAAGCCCGCTCCATACCAGAAGCGCAACCCATGCAAGCTGTCTCCGTATCGCCCTCATGCTGTCCTCTCCCTTTCCGATCCTTCTGAAACTCGTCGAGCAGCAACAAGCCACCAAGCAGGCAAAAGCAGCGGCCAGTTCCAGACGCTCATGCCCCTCCAGGCCAGCATCAACCCAGTCATCGCGGTGGCCAACGCAATTGCCGAAAAAGGATGCAGACGGGCGCGGCGCATCCCCTGTGCGGCACCGGCCACAGCCGGTGCCAGAAACAGAAGCACGCAAAACCTCGAGAGCGAAGAGTCGTGAAACCGCAACACACAGCACAGAGACGGAGCAGCACAGAGCGCCGCGCTTATCCATCGTGTGCGCCGCGACACCGAGCCCACCACAAAGCCGCCCGTCCACGCCCAGGCCAGCAACAGAACTGCTTCGAATACAACTGTTTCCCGCAATGACCCGCGACCGAGCAAAGAGAGCGAGTCCTTCGAGAACCCGAACGAAACGCCGAGAAGAAGCAGGCTCCCCGGCAGCACCAAGCTGCTTGCGGCCCACGGACGCCAACTCCGCCAAAGCTCGAGATGCCTCCAGATCACAACCGCCAACACCGAGTGCAGTCCCTTCCAGCCATCCGTCCCCGTCTCCGCCAGATCCCCCAGCACGGCTTCGCGTTCGTCGGGCCGTAGCAATCCAGCCGCCATCTCCATCATCGAAGTCATCAGGTACCCTCCGGTTGATTCACTGCCCAGGAAGCGTTGCGGCTTACACGCAGCATCGCCTCATAAAACTCCCTGGCTGCCTTCACGCCCTTGGGCGTGACGCGCACCATTCGCTTTGCGCGCCCTCCACGCTGCGGCGTGGCCTCGCCCATCCACGTCTTGAGCAGGCCCTTTGCTTCCAGCCGTTCGATTGTGGTGTAGAGCGCACCAATGGAGCAGTTTCGGCGCATTGCCTTCTCAATCTCTGCACGAATGGCCGCACCATAAGCGTTCTCGCCCAGGCATGCTGCCGCACTGATCAATACGTACTCGAATTCGCCAAGCATAATATGGATCACATTGTGTATCTAATCACCGCAGTGAGTCAAGTCTTTTTCCGATTGCATTCGGGCATAGCCCTGAACCTGGAGACTGTGGAGCAACAACAGGCTGGGCAAGACGACGCCACGCAGTATCGTTTTGGGCTCGTCCTGCTCCTCGAACACGACGGATCAGTCCCGGAAAGCCGGCTCTGCTTCATCAATGAATCGTCGGCGAGGGTGACCATTTGAATGCCGTGGCCTTGAACTCAACTTCGTTCCCCGCGGCCCAGATGATTGGTCCCAGAGTTGCCGTTTTGCTTATCGCGAGCATTGGTATTGGCTCGGCTTTTCTTCCCGACGCGCGATGCTGATTAGTCTTGCGGTGCGGGGTTGGGGATCATACGGCCATGGTGATAAATCGCCGCGATGTGACGGGTATTGTGGATGTCGGTGAGCGGGTTGGCGGTGAGGAGGATGAGATCGGCGGAATAGCCGGGGGAGATAAGGCCGACGTTGATGGTGGCGTCGAGCGTGTGGAGGAGCTCGCCCGTGGAGCCTGTGGCGACAGTGATGGCTTCGAGTGGGGTGAGACCGGAGGTGACGAGATCTTCGAGCTCGCGGTGTTCGCTGAAACCGGGGATGCGGCCCGGAACGGCGCCGGAATCGGTGCCGAAGGCTACGTGCACGCCGGAGTCGTAAATGGCCTTGAAGTTTTTGAGGGCCAGCCCATGGTCCTGCTCGTGTTGTTGGGTGTCCTTGTCGGCGAGGGTCCTGGCGGCGTAGTCGGGTGCGGTGAGCTTGGCGAGCAGTTCGGGGCCGGCGGCCTGCTTGAAGAACTCCGACTGCATGATAGACGGCTGAGCTGCGTAGAGGTAAAAGGCTTCGTCGAGCGCGAGTGTAGGGATATACCAGGTGTGGTGCCGCAGCATGGAGTTGATGAAGGCCGCGTCGACGGGTTGGTCGCGGACCGAGTGGGCGAGGAGGTCGATGCCGTCATCGACGAGGATCTGAGCATCTTTTAAGGCGTATTCATGCGCGGCCACGTGAAGGCGATCTTTGTGGGCCTGATCGATGATAGCTTCGTAGACGGAAGGCTGCATCTCAGGAGCCTTACCGTGGAGCCGGTCGACCCAGATCTTGACGATATCTGTATGG
Organism: Occallatibacter sp.; assembly: GCA_036519195.1. Classification (GTDB taxonomy): domain Bacteria; phylum Acidobacteriota; class Terriglobia; order Terriglobales; family Acidobacteriaceae; genus Telmatobacter. Next base: position 44,858 of record DATDLS010000499.1, read on the forward strand.
TGTGCGGCGAAGGCGTCGACGTCGGCACGCGCTTGGTCGGCTGTCGCCGGACGATCGACCTGGTCCGCGGCGACTATGAGCTGCGGGGCTCCGCCGGGGACACCCATGCCTCTACCGGCAGTGAGGATCGTGGCTCCCCCAAGCGTGCCGGAACGCTGCTGGGCGCGGAGGTCGTAGACCAGGTCGCGGTTGAGACCGAGCGAGAGGATGGTGGTGACGCCGTAACGCTCGAACTGGTTGAGGCTGGCGGTGACGTTAGGGAGGTTGTAGGCGGTGGCTGAAGGTGTTGCGTTGGCTTCGAGCACGCCGAGATGCGAATGCGCGCTGATCAGGCCCGGGATGAGGGTCTTGCCGGTGCAGTCGATGATGGTGACGCCTTGGGGTTTGGTGGAAGACGTAGGAGTAATGGATTCGATGAGGCCGCGGGCGATCTTGACGTCCATGTGCTCGCGTGCGGGAACTCCGGTGCCGTCGATGACGGTCGCGTTGCGCAGTACAGTGGGTTGCTGGGCGGCGGCGGAGAAGGCGGCAGCCGCAAGGGCGACGGCGAGGCATTTGCGCATGGACAGTGTCCTAATTTGAAAAGTCAGTTGCTTAGATGGGGAACGACTCCATCAAGGGCGATACTAAAAGGATAGTACGCTCGGACTGGCTGGGGAAACCTCTTGGGCTCTTCGGCGCGTTCGACTCGACCACGAAAGCGATCCCATGCTCTTCCGGTCGATGTCCCGGCCAGACCCATGCAAAACAGGAAAGCCGCAAGTGCCAGAAAAGCATACAGCGATTTCCAATCGCCCACGCCGCTTCCCTTCGGACGTCGCGATCCTGATCACTTCCTCATTGCCGCAACGGCCGCACCCGGAGGTTCCCTACTCCGTTCTCAGTGCCCGCATCGGATCGATGCGCATGGCTCGAACTGCGGGCACATAACAGGCGATCAACGCCATCAGTGCGAGCACGAGGACCACAGCACTCAATGTGACTGGATCCGTCGGACTCACGTCAAACAGCAACTGGCCCATCAAGCGTGTAAGCGCCAGGGCGGCAACGACTCCTGCACAGATGCCCATAGCGGTCAAGCGCATTCCCTTGCCGAACACCAGTCCAAGAATATTTTTGCGCTGCGCGCCCAGCGCCATGCGGATGCCAACCTCCTGCGTGCGTTGCGAGACAAGGTACGCCATCACGCCAAAGATACCCACGCATGCCAGTGCCATCGCAATCGCAGCAAACGCGCCCAGCAAAATCATCGCGAACCGCCGCGAAGCCATCGAGTCTGAAATAATGCTCTCCATGGTTTGCGTTCCGGCGATCACTTGTTCATTACTCATCTGCCGGTTCACGCGGCGAATCGAATCGAGCACCGCGGCCACGCTGCCGTCGTATCGCAGCGCCATTCCGGTCCCTGATTGCATGCCCGCCAGAAAGTCATCGGGCATCTGCATGCACGGTAGGTAGTACTCCGCGCGCAGCGCCTGCATATCGTCTGCGTCCAGTCCCCACTGCTTCACATGACCCACAATTCCAACAATCTGCGCCACACGCCCGCCATTGTTCACCAGGTGAATCCGCTTTCCAATCGCGTCCTGACCGGGAAAATATTTCTCCGCGAATACCTGGTCGACGACCACCACAAGCGGCGCGCGTTCATCGTCCTCGGCAGTCAGGAATCGCCCGCGCATCAGTCGGAGTTGCATCACCTTCATATAATCGGGATCCACAATGTAGTCGATCACCCAATTCATGTCGTTGTTGTTGTTCGGCTTGGGCTGCCCATCAATCCAAAACAACTGATCGTCTTCTCCATTCATGGGCACAGCGCCCCACGTTTCGGACAGGGCCGTCACTCCTGAAGCCGCTCTGAACCGGGTGTTCAGCTCCCGCATCGTGGCCCGGTTTCTGTCCGGCGAAGCGCTTGCCGTCGTCGGCGGCAGCGACAGGCCCAGCGTCAACACATTGTTCGCATTGAATCCCGGATCCACATCCCACAGGCGCACCATGCTTCGAATCATCAAGCCGGCGCCTGTCAGAAGCACCAGTGCCACCGCAATTTCGACGACCACAAACGTGCCCAGTGCACGGCCCTGGGTTCGGCTTGTTCCCCGCCCTCCATCCTTGAGCCCGGTTTGCGTATCGCCCTTCGATATCTTCAAAGCCGGAGCCAGCCCGAACAGTGTTCCCGTCAGCAGCGACATCATCGTTGTAAACGCCAACACGCGAAAATCAACCCCGATCTCGCCGGACCGCGGCAACGCCGAAGGCAGCACCTTCAACGCCGCGTGCATACCCACCATGGCCGGAATCGTCCCCAGCACTCCCGCCGCTATCCCCAGAAACAGGCTTTCGGTCAGCAACTGGCGAATCACCCTCGCGCGGCTCGCGCCGAGCGCCGTTCGCACCGCAAATTCACGGCTCCGTCCCGCCGACCTTGCCAGCAGAAGACTGGCGACGTTCACGCACGCAATCAGCAGCACAAACCCAACCGCCGCCAGCAACACGAGCAGAAACTGCCGCGTTGAACCCACAAGCTGTTCCTTCAGCGGAATGATACTGGCCCCGATCCCGCGGTCCGCATCCGGATATGCCTCGGCAAGATTGCGCGTCAGCTGCGCCATATCCGCGCGGGCCTGTTCGACGGACACGCCCGGCTTCAGCCGCGCGATCCCGTGAAATCCCAGCCCCGCCCCGCGATTCATCAGAATCGAATTGCTCCATTGCGGAATGGGGGCGTACACATCCTGATTCCGAAACCCCTGCGTGCGCACCTCGAGGCTCGCCGGTACCACTCCCACCACTTTTAAATTTCATACTTTAGTAGCTCGCATTTGGAAGGTTGAAGGTTTCAGTCGATTTATGTTCCGATTCAGCCTCAGAACTAGAATAGTGGCTCCCATGACCTCTTATTTCACTTCCAGCGGAAACACCTCTGACTCTGAATATCATTCACATTCACAGTCACAGCACTTGCAGCAGTGAATCCATTTATTTCTCATATGATCCAGGCCCCC
>DATDLS010000500.1:0-2778 GCA_036519195.1 Occallatibacter sp.
CCGAAGAGTTCCTCCATGTCCACGCGGCCCCAGGTTTCGGTCCGGGCCTGAGCGGTTCGCTCCCGGATCATCAAGTGCAGTTCGCCGGACCATTTGACGGGACGTCCCACCGAAAACCTCAGCTTTCGAGCACTTTCAGGATACCGGGATTATTGGCACACCTGCCAAAACCCTATGTGAGACTATGCGCAATTACCAACGACAATGTCATTTGTCGTTAGCTATCCGTGTTATCGTCAATTTTGCAGCAACTGCTGCAAAATTGGGCGCTGCTCCTTTAAGAGTGGCGGAGGGGATGCAGGATGTGGCGTACAAGTAACGGTCCGCGACCATTTGTGCATGCCGGAAGGGCAGGGAAGCGCCAATGGCGAGGACGGAGGGCACCGTGGCCGAACTAAAGCTCAAGCGGTTGGTCGCCGTGGAACTGAAACAGGGAAGCTTCCGGGCAGAGTACAAGGGGCAGATGGAACTCTATCTCCGCTGGCTGGCGAAGTATGACAACGAGAACAGGAACGATCTGCCGCTGAGGTGAGGAAGAATGAGCAAGGCCGTAAAACAAGCATCGCCGGAGGACGAGAACCTTCGGCCTTTGTTGCGGAGTCTCCGTGGGCTCATCCAGCAGGCGCGGCAGCAGGCCTTACGCGCTGTGGATGTTGTTCAGGTACAGACCTGCTGGGAGATCGGACGGCACATTGTAGAATTCGAGCAGAATGGAGCTGCGCGGGCCGAATATGGCAAACGTTTGTCGCCAGCTCTCGCTGCCGCCCTGATAACAGATTTCGGTAAAGGCTTTGACGCGACGAACTTGTGGCATATGCGAAGGTTTTTTCTGGCCTTCCCAATTCTCGACGCACTGCGTCGGGAATTGAGTTGGACGCACCACCGGACGCTCTTACGAGTAGAAACCGATCAAGTCCGGCAGTAGTACATGAACGAAGCAGCAAATCAAAACTGGACTACCCGCGCTTTGGAGCGTCAGCTCGGCACTCTTTACTATGAACGTCTCCTCGCCAGCCCTGAACGTTCGGCGGTCGAACAAGAAGCCCTGTCCAACCTCACCCCCTTGCAAAGGACGCACGCGAGTTTGTACGCGATCCGGTCATGCCGGAATTCCTCGGACTGCCCGGCAGTGGCAAGCTATTGGAAAGTGAGTTGGAACCCATGTTCACCCTTAGAAGCGCGCAGGGATATTGGGATAAGCACTTTAAATTAAGCAATTTTGCGGCGTTGGGGGAGTTTTCTTTGCGTGACTACAGAGGCAGGGAAATGGGGAAGCGCCTCGGGGAGGCGTACATCGAGGGCGTCGAGCAGGGATTTAGCAGAGGGGCTTGGAGAGGGGATTCGGAGACAAGTAGCTTGTCCTTCTATCTTCATTTCCATCGCGCACAGCATCTGGAGTTGTCGGAGCCCTTCTTCGACGGTTAGATCGAATTTCGCCCAGGCCTTTCCGAGAGTTCTGCGGATCATGTATGCCAGCATCACGACCAGTACATGGGCACGTGTATGCTCGGCGGTGCGCACGTGGATGGGGCGTGTTTCAAGATGTGTGGTTTTGCAAGTTCGAAAAGCCATTTCAACTTGGGTGAGGTCTTTGTATCGGTCATGCACGGTCTGCGCTGAGGCAGCGCTGGTAGGAAGATCGGTTTTCAATACGTAGCAGCCGTCCAGCTGCGCCGCTTTCTCCAGCGCCTCTGGATCTGTCTTTAGTTCGAGCGTGCGGCCGCTGCTTTCTACGCTCAACCAGGAGTTGATTTTCAGCTGTTTGATTTTGCTCTGCAACTTCGTTTCCGCAGTTTTTATTTTGGCCTTGGGATGGCTTTCCAGATAGAGGTTCAGTTGGCTCATCCACCGCTGGGCCACGGCTTGCTTGTCGACCCTGGAAGCCGCCATCTCCTCGGCCCGCACCGGATTGCGGCGCAGTACGTAGCGTACGGACTCCTGTTCGATTTGGCAGACTTCGGAAGCAAACAGATCCAGTTGCAACACGCCAGAGTTCAACATGGTATCGATCTGCGGCTTGGTGATGGCGGTGATGTAGTGAAAGCCGGCCTTGGACAACTCCTCGATCTGGCCGCTCTTGATCATGCCACGATCTCCAACGAAGGTCACCTGCTGGCATCCGAAGCATTCGCTGGCCTTGGTGATCTGGTCGGCAAAGGTCTTGGTGTCTTGGGTGTTGCCAAGAAATACTTTCGTGGAGAGCGGCTCCCCGTCCTGATCGCATAACATGCCGGTGACTATTTGCTTTTTGCCCTTCTTGCCATCCCGGTTATAGCCATAGGCGCCATACGCGTTTTGCTCACCTTCCAGATAGCTGCTGGTTACGTCATAGAGAAACAACTGCGGTTTCTGTTGTTGGTACCTTGCGGCAAAGAGGCATTGCTCGATCTGTTGCTGGTGATCACTGAGCCAGTCAAGATTTTCATAGAGATCATTTTCATCAAAACCGCGGCGGATGCTCAGCACATCGCATGCGGCGTGAACCTTGGCCAGGCGCACGGACGACAGCCGTGAGCCCTGTTCCATAACCCTTGCGATAACCTGCCACATGGCAAGCTGTCCGGCAAAATCACTGCCTAAAACGCGCTCGATGCCTAACCGGCAAGCGACTTGATACACGGTCCAGACCGCCCCCACCGAGGCCCCTTGGGTGATCTGCACCTGCGCGACAGAGTTCAACGCATTCAAGTCTCCCTTGTGCTTCAAAGCCAATTCAATGGCGGCAATTTCTTTGGGATCGCAATGGGTCAGGTTGGCAATGTTGCGCTTCTGCACCTT
>DATDLS010000501.1:0-23554 GCA_036519195.1 Occallatibacter sp.
GCTGACTGCGATGCCACGTAACCGGGAGCCGTCCGCGTCTGTGGCGCGCAACTGGTCGAGCAAGTCAGCCACCGACGCGCCTTCCGGCAGCTCGACCGTTAGGGCTGCACCGAACCAGTCTTTCAATACCCCAAAGCAAAAAACTCGCACTTGGATCACGCTTTAAAGAATACCGCCTGCCGATTAGACGCAGGAGTGGACGAACCGTCGGTACGGGTCCATTGGGGAGAGGGCCCGAGGCTGCCTGGGACTCCCCCTGGGGACGCCTTGGGGCAAGCGGATGTGCGAGCCGGACGGCGATACTCGGCAGGTTTCCGCTTCCCTGGCATTTCGGCTTTGCCTGCTACCATTTCCTGGACGAAAGCAGTCCTCATCGAGCATGCTGAGGTCCATACCGGCCATCTGGTAGTCGAACGGGCGAACGCGATCGAAGGGCGAGTCGCCGGCCGAGAGCTGCGGCGCCGCCATGGACACCGCTCGCAAGAGCGGCATCGATCGCGCAAAGCGCGAAGGGCGGCAGACTCGCCGCCCTTCGCGCCTGTTCCACCCTGGCTCCGCCCAGGCAGCGGGTTTCTAAGCTACCTTGCTCAGTCCGATCTGGGGTTCGGCCAGTTCGGCTCCGCGGTGCGCGTTCAACAGCGGCAGGGCCACGGCCAGCACGTCTTCGATGCGGCTGGCGTAGTGCACGGTGACGCCTGCCATGAGCTCGGGCGTGAGATCCTCTTCGACGTCCTGGCGATTGTCAGCGGGCAGAATGATGGTTTCAATTCCGGCCCGGCGCGCGGCCAAGAACTTCTCCTTGATGCCACCCACCGGCAGCACATTGCCGCTGAGCGTGATCTCACCGGTCATGGCCGTCAAGGGGCGCACTGGCGTATCCGTCAGCAGCGAAACCAGGACCGTAGCCATGGTGACGCCGGCCGAGGGACCGTCTTTGGGAATGGCTCCGGCAGGCACATGGATGTGCAGATCCATCTCCCGAGTAAAGTCCTCTTCGAGACCGACACTGGCTGCGTTGGAGCGCACCCAGGTCAACCCTGCCTGCATTGATTCCTGCATGACGTCGCCGATCTGGCCGGTCATGTTGAAACCGCCCTTGCCCTTCATCTTGTTGGCTTCGATGAAGAGGATATCGCCCCCGGCCGGCGTCCAGGCAAGGCCCACGGCCACACCAGGCCGCTTGACCCGCTCGGCTACTTCCGTTTCCACGCGCACCTGGATACCGCCCAGGAATTCCTTGAGCACCTCGCGGTTGACGATCAGTTTTTCGCTCTTCCCTTCAACGACGCGGCGGGCCTGCTTGCGGCAAACCGTGCCCAACACCTGCTCCAGTTTGCGCACGCCGGCTTCCCGGGTGTAATGGCGCACGACCCAGCGGACTGCGTCTTCAGGAAACTCAATCTGATCCTCCGTGATGCCGTTCTCCTTGATCTGGCGCGGGATCAGATAGCGGTTGGCGATGTGCACCTTCTCCTCTTCGCTGTAGCCCTGAAGGAAGATCAGCTCCATTCTGTCCAGCAGCGGCGGCGGAATCGGATCGAGCATGTTGGCGGTGCAGATGAACAGCACCTTGGACAGGTCGAACGGCACGTCGAGATAGTTGTCGCGGAACGTGTTGTTCTGCTCCGGATCCAACGTCTCGAGCAGAGCCGATGCCGGGTCGCCGCGGAAGTCGCGGCCCAGCTTGTCGATCTCGTCCAGCATGATCACCGGATCGTTGCACTCGGCGCGACGGATGCTCTGAATGATCTGCCCGGGCAGTGCTCCGATATAGGTGCGGCGATGGCCGCGGATCTCGGCCTCGTCGTGCATGCCGCCCAGCGAGATGCGCTGGAATTTGCGGCCCAGCGAGCGAGCGATCGAGCGGCCGAGCGAGGTCTTGCCCACGCCCGGAGGCCCGACGAAGCACAGAATCGGCCCCTTCATGTCCGGCTTCAACTCGAGCACCGACAGGTAATCCAGAATGCGGTCCTTCACCTTCTTCAGCTCGTAGTGATCCTGGTCCAGGATCTCCTTGGCTTTGTTGATGTCGATCTTTTCGCCCGAGCTCTTGGACCACGGCAGCACCGCCAGCCATTCAATGTAATTGCGGGTGAGCGAGTAGTCGGCAGCCATCGGAGACATCCGCGAGAGGCGCGAAAGCTCCTTGAGAGCTTCCTTCTTCACCTCTTCCGGCATGTTGGCCTCGTCAATCTTTTTGCGCAGATCATCCACTTCGCGCTGGCCTTCGTCCTGCTCGCCCAATTCCTTCTGGATGGCCTTCATCTGCTCGCGCAGATAGTAGTCGCGCTGCGACTGCTGCACCTGATCCTGCACTTCGGTCTGGATCTTGGTGCGCAGCTGCTGCACCTCAATCTCCTTGGCCAGGTGCTTGTTCAGCTTCTCCAGCCGCTCTTCAATGCTGGGAGTTTCGAGCAACTGCTGCTTGTCGTCGGTGGTCAGGAAGGGCAGCGAGGAGGAGACAAAATCCACCAGGCGGCTGGGCTCATCAATGTTGGCGGCGATGGTCCGCAGTTCATCGGAAAGCGTCTGGGACTCGGCGACAATCTGCTGGAACTGTCCAATCACGTTGCGCACCAGGGCCTCGATGCCGGAAGAGTTGGCCGGTTCGCTGTCCTGCAAGGTCTCCACTTCGGCCACCATGAAGGGCTCGGTCTGCACGTAGCGCAGCAGGCGCACGCGCTCCACGCCTTCGGTGAAGACAAAGCGGCTCTGGTTGGGCATGCGCACGACCTTATGCACGGTAGCCAGGGTGCCGACATTGTGCATGTCGCCAGGCTTGGGGGAATCAAGGCGCGGATCGACCTGCGCGGCCACCACAATGGTTCGTTCCTCAGCCAGCGATTCAATCAGTTGAATCGAGCTCTCGCGGCCGACCGTCAGGGGCAGAACAGCATGAGGAAAAAGAACGGTATCGCGCACCGGCAGGACGGCCACTTTGCGGATTCCGGAAGCGCTTTTTCCGGTTGAATCTTTACTGGAGGAGGTGGGAGGCGGGGTGGTCGATTGATTCTGCATTGAGTGTCCTCGTGTCAACTTTCCTTCATTAGACAGCGCATCCCTGCAAAAGTTTCAAGTTTCTCGCCTTCCCTCGGCAGGACTGGCGATTGGATGGGCTGACTGTCAAAAGCGAATAGCTTACCCCTGGCGGGTACGGACCGGGCCTGCTTGCAGTTCCAGGCTTGAGGTTCCCCCGGGGCAGTTCGATGCAGCAAACTTGCCGACCGTCTTCGGCGCGCATAGGCCTCGGCGCTGATTGGGCCCCGGCGGGAACGATCGTCGGAAACTGGAAACAGAGAAGAAAGAAGGAACGGTCCCATCTACCCGGCTCCTTGATGTCAAGCTAAACCATTTATAATCAGCAACTGTACCGGCCAGTTATGCACCCCGGCGATGGGCCGGGTCCCGGGTCGGGATCGCGAACGGTATCCATCGGGCCCCAAAACAGGTACTTGAAAAGACTTTCATTCGTATACCGAGCAAGGGGCAAAGCGGCGCATCCTCGTCAAGCAACAGCCTGTGCCCCGAGTACTTGCGAATCAGACTCAACCCTGGGTGCGACTCGATCGATGCCCGTGCTCGACCATTCTCTACCTTCCGGTCGTTGATGTGGACGAAAAATGCTTTCAACCGGTGGGAATCTTGAGAACGACCAAGCCGGGGCCGGATTCCCCAATCCTTGGTGCCCTCCTTGGCTCTTGTTCTCGCCTCGGGAAGGGGCCTCCGGGATGGGGCAGAACAGAGTCTGAACTGGAATCGTCAGGCGGGGGGATGATATTGCCTCGCGCCAAGAGCTTTTCCGCTTCCCGGGGAAGCGGGTACCGGTTATAGCCGAAGATTTTGGGGCGGAGATTTTGCCCACGGCGAATTTGGACGGTGACATGCGTCCGGGATCTGGTCAGGCTGGCTCCGCAGACAGATCCGACTCGGACTTGGCAGCATCGGTCTTGATGGCCATCTCGATCTGTTCCCAGAGCTCATCGGGCGGCTCCTCTTCGATGGGGAAAAGCTGACGCGCCGCCTCGGCGATGGTCTCGAGGTCGGCAAGCAGGGCCTGGCAGAGTTCGCAGTCTGTGAGATGAGGATGGCCGGCGATGCTCTGCCCGGTGGCAATCAGATCTGGCAATTGGCTCTGGAAATCCGCACATGTCATATTGTTGGCTTCGTTGTTCATCGGCGGCCCTCCTCCTGCGGATGGGTACGCAATTCGTCGCGCAGCTTGAGCCGCGCCTTGTGCAACTGAGACTTGCTGTTTCCCACCGAGCAGTCGAGCATGGCGGCGATCTCATTATGCTCGAATCCTTCGATGTCGTGCAGCACAAAAATCAGCCGGTAGCCGGCCGGCAGGCTGTCGATCGCCCGCTGCAGGGTCAATCGATCAATGGCGCCGGAAAGGTTCAGATCCGGTGCGCCAAAGCTGCGTCCGGGCCGCTCTTCCGGTGCCGGTTCCATCGCCTCGTCCAGCGAGATCAGCGAGAGGCCCTTCTTGCGCAGCTGCATGAGGACCACGTTGATGGCCAGCCGATGAAGCCAGGTGGAAAAAGCCGAATCACCGCGAAAGGTCGCGATTTTGCGATGCAGTTGAAGGAACGCCTCCTGCGTCAGGTCCTCTGCCTCGGTGACGTTGCCCACCATGCGCAGGCATAGAGAATAGATGCGCCGTTTGTGGATCGAGTATATCTGCGCGAAGGCCTGATGGTCGCCGGACTGAGCGCGCGCCAGGGTTCCGGCGTCAACGACAGTGCTGGCGGAGGCGGGAGAAGCGAGCCCGGAAGAAGCGGCGCGGGGGGGAGACACCGTTCGCGGCGCTGGCACTTGCTCTCCGACAGGCGGGGAAGAAGCGGGGCTGGAGGAATCGGTGGGGTACCTTGATTGGGGCATACGCTTCCTTGCGCTCGTCTGAACTTTGGGAGAATGCTGCGCGGGTCCGGTTTCCTCGTTAGTATAAGGGGAGCCGGCGGGTATGCGCATCCGTGGCGCAAAATCGCTGCGGCCAGCGGCTTGCAGTTGTTTCAAGCGGGGTGGGTTGTACAGAGGGCCTGGGTTCCCTGGTTCCTTTGGGGATGGATGAATTTGAGGACAAAGCCGTCAGGGTTGCGCGGCAGCACGAGGAGTCTCCGTAATTCCGGAGTTCTGGTCGCTGGCGTCCTCCTATTCCTGCTTCCGGCCTGGCTTCCATGTTCCGGCCAGAGTTCCCCGAGCCCGCAGGCTTCCACTGGACTGGCGGCCCGAAGCCCCAATAGCAGCCAGAATGCGGACATCCCCGTCGGCGGCACGGAGGACGCCGAGGCTCCAGAGCCGGATGCTTTCTCCCCCTGGCAGGGCCTGCCCGTACGGACCATCGCCTTTGAAGGCGTCCAGGCGGAACGGCTCGAGCCACTGGCCGGACATCTGCCGCAGGCCGAGGGGGCGCGGTTCGACTCCGACGATGTTCGACGGAGCCTGCGCCAGCTGTTTGCCACCGGGCTCTATGAAACGGTCGAGGTAACGGCTTCGCGTGCAGGCGATGGCGTCGCGCTGGTGTTCAGGGGCACGCCGCGAACCTTTCTGGGAACCGTCAGTGTGGACGGTGCGCGGGGCTCCACCATGAACACGCAACTGGCGCGCGCCAGCCAGCTTGTGCCGGGCACCCGGTTTACCCCTGCGAGGCTCATTGCGGCTCTGGGACAGATGCGCAGCACCCTGGCCGATAACGGCTTTCACGAGCCAGAGATTACGCCGACCGAGAAGCCCGTCAGAGACGAACAGCTGTTGGACATTGCATTTCACGTGATCAGCGGCCCGCAGGCGCGCATCGGAACGGTCGAGGTGACGGGTGACCCGGCAATGAGCGTGGAGGAGTTCCGCCGCTATGGGCGGCTGCGCAGAGGAGCCCTGGTGGACCACGAAACGGCGAACCGCGCCTTGTCCGGCGTGCTGAAGCACTATCGCAACCAGGGACGGCTGGAGGCAGAAATCAAGCTTGAGTCCGAGGATTACGACCCGGCCAGCAGGCGAACCAACTTCCGATTTTCCGCCAACCAAGGGCCCCGGGTGCGAGTGATGGTCCAAGCCATCGGCATGACTCAGGAGCGCATCCGGCATCTGATTCCGGTCTATGAAGAAGGAACGGTAGATGAGGACCTGCTCAACGAAGGCAATCGGAGGGTGCGCGATTTCTACCAGCGGCTGGGCTACTTTGACGTGAAAGTGGCGCACCAGCAGAGGACCACAGGCGGTACAGCAAGTGCGGGGCAGGTGGAGATCCTGTTTACCGTGACATTGGGCGCGCGGCGGCGCCTGGAGAAGGTGGCGGTAGCGGGGAACCAATACTTCGATTCTGAAACGCTGAAGCAATTACTGAGCGTGCATGCGGCCGACACGCTGGATCGCCACGGCACCTATAGCCAGGCGCTGGCCTCGAGCGATGTCAGCGCCCTCGAAGCCGTCTATCAGAACAATGGATTTTCCAAAGTGAAAATCACTGCGGAGACCAGCACGCCGGAGACGTTGGTTTCCGATAGTCGCGATGCTGAAAACAGCCCTAAACAGTCCGCTGCCGCCTCGTCGGCCAGGGCAACTGCGGCGGACAACAGAGCTGCGCCGCTGACCGTGACCTACCACATTGAAGAAGGCCCGCAGGTCATCGTGGGTCAAGTGAAGCTGGAGGGCGCCGACCAGCAGGAGGCGGCCCGGCTAATGCCGCTGATGAACACCACCTCCGGGCAACTGCTTTCTCCGCGCAACCTGGCTGGCGATCGCGATGCGCTTGTCACCGATTACCTGAGCCGCGGCTTCGAGCATGCACAAGTGGACGTGACCGAGCAGCCCGACCCGGCGGATGCGGCGAAAGTCGACGTGACGTTCCGCATTGCCGAGGGCCCGCAGTTTTTTGTGCGCAAGGTGCTGCTGACCGGACTGCGATACACGCGCCCGCAAACCGTGGCGGAGGCCATCACCATTCATGCCGGCGATCCGCTGAACCAGACTGCGCTGATGGACACGCAGCGCAATCTGTATGAGTTTGCGCTGTTCAATGAAGTGAATCCCGCAGTTGAAAACCCCAACGGGGGAGACACGGGCAAGACCGTTCTGCTGCAGACGGTCGAAGCACGCCGCTGGGCGCTTACCTACGGCGGCGGCTTCGAGGTGCAGACGGGCACGCCGCACTATAACTGCGGCCTGATCATCCTGAGCGGAGCACCCTGCATTACGCAAGGCAAAACCGGCATCAGTCCACGCCTGCTGGTCGACATTACGCGCAACAATCTGTTCGGCCGCGAACAATCGGCTTCCTTGCAAGGCACCTACGGATTGCTTGAACAGAAGCTTGCTTTGCTGTTTCAGATTCCGCACTTCGAGAACAACCGCGATATTGCGCTCAACCTCTCCGCAGGCTACGCCAACAGCCTGGACGTGACTACCTATGTGGCGTCGAAACTGGAAGGCGGCGTGCGCTTCACGGAGCGTTTCAGTGCTCCGCACAGCTTTCTGTCCAAGGCCAACTCGTTCGTCTACGAATTCAACTTCCGGCGCGTGAAAGTGCAGGCCAACAGCCTGCAGGTTTCTCCGGGAGAGATTCAGACCCTGGCGACCGCAGTGCGCGTGGGCGGCCCGGCCATTACCTGGCTGCGAGATACGCGGGATTCGGTCCTTGATGCGCATCGGGGCACCTACACCAGCTTCCAGGAGTTTCTCTCTGACAAGCTGTTCGGCGCTCAGGTACAGTTCAACCGGCTGGACATGTCAAACTCCAGCTATTACAGCTTTGACAAGGGCCGGTTGGTGCTGGCGCGCAACACGCGCTACGGGCAGGAGCGGGCTTTCGGCACAGCGAGCGAGCAGTTGATCCCTCTGCCCGAGCGGCTCTATGCCGGCGGAGCAACATCGCTGCGCGGCTTCTCGATCAATGCCGCCGGACCGCGCGATCCGGAGACGGGGTACCCGATCGGAGGCGCCGGTGCGTTGATCAATTCGACCGAACTGCGGCTGCCTCCGCCGGTGCTTCCCTTTTTTGGCGATGCGCTCAGCTTCGTGGTCTTTCACGATATGGGCAACGTGTTCGCCAACGCTTCTGCTGCATGGGAAAGTGCGCTGCGCGTGCGCCAGCAGGATCGCGCGGCCTGCAAGAATCTGGACATCGTGAATCCGGACGCACCCGACCTGCCGCCGCCCGGACCGGTCACCTCGACCGGCTGGCAGGGCGAGTGCAGCTTTAACTATTTTTCTCACGCGCTGGGACTTGGGCTGCGCTACCATACGCCCGCGGGGCCTATCCGGCTGGACTTCAGCTACAACCTGAACCCGCCGATCTATCCTGTGGTCTATAACTATAACTCCCCCACAGCGACGCCGACTGTGGGCGAGGCCGGTCATTTCAACTTTTTCTTCAGCCTGGGACAAACCTTCTGATGCGCGGACAGCTCCCAATCCGGCTCAACCTCGCGGTCCAGGCGGCCATCTGGTCCTCGTGCCTCTGCTTGACTCACTCCATCGCGGCCGAGGCCATCGCACAAGATGCGCAGGCCACAACGCCAGTGGTGATCGACAAGGTGGTTGCGGTGGTCAATAACCAGGCAATCCTGGCCAGCGATCTCGACAACGAAATCCGGCTCTCGGTGCTGGACCCCAATCGCGGGGGTCTGGGCGTGCTGACCCGCGCGCATGCGCTGGACCAGCTCATTGGCCGCGACCTGATCCAGCAGCAGATTCGCCAGGAAGACGCGCAGGCCGCGCTGCCCTCGCAAGCGGAAGTGAATGATCGGCTCACCGAAATCCGCAAGCAGTTGCCTAACTGTGTCCGGGAAAACTGCGCCACGGAGGCCGGCTGGAAGGCATTTCTTGCCGCCCATGGTTTGAGCCAGGCGCGGGTGGAAAACTACCTGCGCTACCGGATGGAGATTCTGCGCTTCATCGAGCTGCGCTTTCGCCAGGGCGTCAGCATCTCTCAGCAGGAGATTGAATCTTACTATCACAACACGCTGTTGCCCCAGTACGCGCCCGGCGAAACCCGACCACCGCTGGACCAGGTTTCGGCGCGCATTGAGGAGATTCTTCTGCAGCAGCGCGTGAACGTGATGTTCGATGAGTGGCTCAACAACCTGCGCAAGCAGGGAGGTGTGGAAGTGCTGGATCCGGCGCTTGAGGCCGGGAACCCGGAAACTCCGGCCAGCCAGACGCCGGCACAGGCTCCGTCAGGACAAGATCCATTGGAGCTGCCTGCTCCCGTTTCTGTTGCGCCGCACAGCGCGGCGAGACCCGACAAAGGAAACCAATGAGCGAGCCAAACTCCACGCCTCCCGTTGCTGTCCAGACACAGTCGCCGCGCCGTTGGCGGCGCATGCTGCTGCTGGCCGGGTGCGTTGCCTTTATCGTGATTGCGGCCCCGCTCTCGTTTTATATCTGGTCAAGCTCCGGTTCGGCGCAGGCGCTGGCCCGCGCACGGGTCATTGCCGAGCTCGAAAAGGCCACCGGCGGAGCTGTGGAGATTGGCTCCTTCCACTGGCAGTTGCTGACACTCACCGCCCAGGCCGATGACCTGATTGTGCATGGACGCGAAGCCCTTGGAGCTGAACCGCTGGCGCGCGTCGACCACGCCAGCATCGCGGTGAGCGTTCTTGGCATCTGGAGCCCGCGCATCCTGCTGCGTGATCTCAAAATCGAGCATCCGGCTCTTCACCTGATCGTGTATCCCGACGGCTCAACCAATGTTCCCCATCCGCGCAGCCCGGCCAAGCAATCGAAACCGGCGCTGGCCACACTGTTCGATCTGGAGGCCGGCCACATTGACGTGCGCCAGGGCACGCTCCATTTTGAAAGCCGCGCATCGGAGTTCGACTTCCAGAATCGCTACGCGCTGCTGGACTTTGCCGCAGACGATGTTTCCGCGCTGATGCGGTTCATTCCCCCCGCCGGCCCCGCCCCGGAGCGCTACAGCATCGAGGCCGGCGCCGCCAGCTTGAGCCTGCTGCGCGGCAAAGAGAAGCCGACCGTGGGCGCGATGCAGGCCACGCTGGACCTGACGCGGACCGCGGCCACGCTGCGATCGCTGCGCATCACTTCCAGGGTTCCGGGCGACAATAAGCGTGCCGGCGAAGAGCACACTGTGGAATTTTCCGGGCAACTTGTTGACTTCGGTCATCCCCATTGGAAAGCAACGACCACCGGCGAGTTAGACATGCGACTGTTGAATCCGGTATTCGGCTATCCGTTTGCGCCTGAGGGCATTGCGCACCTCGATCTCGATTCGGCTGGTGAAGGCGGCGAGTTTCGCACCGACGGCAGCATTCATATCGATAATGGCTCCTATATCGGCACCGGTGTTGTGGCCACCGGGATCGGGCTGGATGCGCACCTGCACGCCGATCCGCGCCAGTTGCTGATCACCAAAGTGGTGGCTCGGCTACGCCAGGGAGGTAAGATGGAAGGCGAACTGAACCTGACGCCGTGGCTGCCTCCCAGTTCAGCGATCCCACAGCTGGAAGCCGCGCCAGCAAGCTCCGTGCCCGTCTCCCGATCCGCCGGCCGACAAACGAGCAGACCTGCAATTGCGGCCTGGCATCCACCACCACCCCCTGGTCCCGATGTCATCATCATCCCGGTGAACGGCAAGGTCACCGCGGAGTTCAAGGGCGTCTCCCTGGATACGCTGCTTGACATGGTCGGCCAGGCGCCGTTCCAGCGGCTGGGCCTGGACACGGAGATCAACGGAACCGCGCATGCTGACTGGGTGAAAGGCGATCAACGCACCCTGGCCGTGGCCGCGATGTTCAATCTGAACCCGTCGGCGAAGGGCGTGAGCGGCGAAGTGCCGGCGACGAGCTTGATCGATGCCACTTACTTTCAAAAAGACGGCTCGGTCGAGGTGCGCCATTTCGACCTGCACACCCCGGCCAGCGAGATTGCGGCCACCGGCCGCCTGGGCGCGTACCCACTCACCAGCCCCACCGCGCTCGACATCGACTTCCATTCTCACGACCTGAATGACTTCGACCGGGTGCTGCGCGACCTGGGTCTGAACCGCTACGGAAAGAGCGGCACATCGGCGCTGCCGATTGCCCTGGGCGGGCAGATGGATTTTATCCATGGTGCGTGGACAGGCTCACTGGTCGCTCCACGGATCGCGGGCGATCTCAAAGCCGCGCAGCTGTCGATTGAAATGCTGCCCATCGAAGGCAATGAAAACGCCAGTGCGTCTGATCTGACCCGGCCCGGCTTGGTGCGTTTCGACAGCGTCGAGTTGACCGGCAGCTATGCGCCGGAACGCATCGCGATCTCCCGTGGCAAACTGGACCGCGGCAAGTCGGAGATCGGCCTGGACGGCACGCTCGACGCATCTCCAGGAACAAGTCCGGAGTTCGATCGAAGCTCAGTTCTCCATCTGCATGCGCGCGCCGCCCAGGTGGACCTCAACGACCTGTTGCCGTTTACCGGAAACAAGCTTCCCCTGAGCGGCAGAGTCGATGCGCAGCTCGAGGCGAACGGCCCGTTGAGCGCGCCGGGCGGCTCTGGCTGGGTTGAGCTCAACAACGCCACCGCCTACGACGAGCCGGTCACTCGCATGCGTGTCCAGGGCACGCTGGCCAAAGATCAGCTTCGATTCTCTTCGATCACGACTTCTCTGCCGGCAGGCAGTTTCTCCGCTTCGGGGAGTTACGATCTGAAATCCCGCCAATTTCAGATCGACGCCAAAGGCGCTGGCATTGACGTTGCCAAGATTCAGGCGTTGCATCGCGATGATCCTGAATCCGCCGGCAAGCTGGGCTTTAGCGTTTCCGGTTCAGGAACCCTGGACGACCCGCGCATTGAAGCCAACGCCACGCTCAACGGCCTGGCGCTCGGCGGAGAGCCGCTGGGCACGCTCACCTTTGCCGCCCATACGGCCGAGCACAACGCTACTTTTAAGGCCACCACGCGGCTGGCAGCCACCGAGCTGGCAGGCGCCGAGGTTGACCTCGATGGCCAGACCGCGCTCAGCGGCGATTACCGAACCAAAGCCAAAGTGGCTTTCTCCCACTTTGACATCGGAGGCGTGCTCAAAGCAGCGCATGTGCAGGGGCTCACCGGGCAGTCCGCGCTGGCCGGCGTGCTCACGGTGGACGGCCCGCTGGCGCGTCCGATCGAGTTCCGCGGAGAGGCAAGGCTCGAAGAACTGGCAGCCACCGTTGCCGGTGTTCGATTGCAGAGTCAGGGCGGGGCCCACGCCACGCTGGCCAACGGCCGCATCAATCTTGACCCGCTTCACGTCACCGGTGAAAATACCGATCTGCGCGCCCAGGGCAGTCTCGCCCTCAAAGACAAGCAGCAGCTCGATTTTGCCGCCAGCGGCTCGATCAATCTCAAGCTGGCCGAGACGATTGATCCCGATCTGACGGCCAGCGGCACAACCACTTTCCAGGTGGAAGCGCACGGCACGCTCAAGAACCCGGGCCTGCTCGGGCGGGTTGATTTTCAGAACGGTTCGCTGTCGCTGGAAGATGTGCCCAACGGGCTGAGCCAGCTGCATGGCACGCTGGAGTTCAACCAGGATCGGCTCGAAGTTAAGTCGCTCACCGCCATGAGCGGCGGCGGACTACTCAGCGTGGGAGGCTACCTCGCTTACCAGCACGGCATCTACGCGAACCTTTCTGTGAGCGGCAAGGGCGTGCGCATCCGTTATCCGCAAGGCGTCAGTTCTCTGGCCGATATCGGACTGCACCTGCAGGGCTCGCTCAACAACCTGCTGCTCGGCGGCGACGTGCTGATCACGCGTTTTTCCGTCAGCCCCGATCTGGATATTGCGGCCCTCACCGCGCAGGCCAATGCGGTTTCGACGATTGCCCCGCCCGACGCGCCCTCAAACCACATTCGCCTGGACGTTCAGGTGGCCTCGTCCCCGCAGCTGAACTTCCAGAACACCTACGCCAAGCTGGCCGGCAACGTTGACCTGCACCTGCGCGGCACCGTGGCCACGCCCTCGCTGCTGGGCAGCGTGTCGATCACGGAAGGCTCGGCGACCATCGCCGGCACGCGCTACGATCTGCAGCGCGGCGAGATCACCTTCACCAACCCGGTGCGTATTGAGCCCTCGATAGATCTCAACGCGACGGCGCGCGTAGAAGACTATGACATCACCCTCGGCCTGCACGGAACACCGGCCAAACTCAACGTCAGTTATCGCAGCGATCCTCCTTTGCCGGAAGCCGACGTAGTAGCCCTGCTGGCGCTGGGCCGCACGGGAAACCAGCAGCGCATATACACCCAGCAACAGCAGCAGGCGGTTGCCAGCCAGGTTGCCAGCCCCACCACGGATGCGCTACTGGGCGGGGCGCTGAATGCGACCGTGAGCAGCCGCGTGCAAAAGCTGTTTGGCGCCGGCTCGGTGAAGGTCGATCCCAATTACATTGGAGCGCTGGGCAACTCCACTTCCCGCATCACTGTGGAAGAGCAGTTAGGCAGAAACATCACGCTGACTTACGCCACCAATGTGGACACAACCGGGCAGCAACTGCTTCAGGCGGAAATCGCCATCAACCGCCATGTATCTTTGCTTGTAGCGCGGGACGAGTCGGGAGTCTTTTCGATGGTTCTAAAGTTTCCCTTTCGTTACCGTTGATTCGCCGCATTCTCGGCTCAAAGCCGCGAATGCAGTGGCGAATTCGATGAGTGCAAACATCACCACTTATGTGGAACCAATCACACTGTTTAGAGGCGGTATAGATTTAGACGGAATACGGACCGTTTGGATTACATGGAAGTCTTTTCGCCGGAAGAAACGATTCGCCGACATGCTTACAACCGGTTTGAACGTAACTTTTCCCCGAAGTGCGGGTCTGCTCGGTAGCGGGCAAAAACCGGAAGAAGCAACTTCCGGTCGTCTCCTGCATCTGTTTGTCAATGGCAGACCGAAGAAGAGAAAGTGGAGGAGTTCGAAATGAAAAGGATGAAGCGTACTAAAACGAAGCGCACCAGCCGGCGAGCGCTGCTGGCCGCAACGCTCGCCGCAGCCCTCCTGAGCCTTCCCCAGATTTCCATGGCGGCAAGCTCGGGCGCAGTGCCGTTTGCAGCCGATGACAATGGCTCTGCCAGCGATGTGCAGGCCAAACTCAACAAGCCGCAATTCAAGAACGTCAAGGTAGACGTGCAGAACGGCGTGGCTACGCTTTCCGGGACAGTGGATCTGTACGAATACAAAATGGACGCCGATAAGCGCGTGCACAAGGCGAAGGGTGTCAATGCGGTCCGCAACGACATTGAAGTGGCCGGACCCAATGTTTCCGACCAGGAACTCGAGGCCAAGCTGGGCGAGAAGCTGGAATATGACCGGGTAGGCTATGGCAACGTGTTCAATGCGATCACCCTTAGCGTTCAGAATGGCGTTGTGACATTGGGCGGCCACGCGCGGACTGATGTCGATAAAGACTCGGCCCTGGCGCTGGTGAGTACTTATCCGGGTGTAAAGGATGTGACCAACGAGATTCAGGTGGATCCGGTCTCGATCATGGATGACCAGACGCGCATGGCTGTGGCCCGCTCGGTGTATAGCTATCCCACGCTCAACAAGTACGCCATTGACCCGGCAAAGGCCATCCGCATTTCCGTGCAGAACGGGCACGTGGAACTCTACGGCGTCGTCGACAGCCAGGCAGACAAAGATGTGGCCTACATGCGCGCCAACGCCGTACCGGGTATCTTCAGCGTGAAGAACTACCTGCAGGTAGCCAATCAGTCAGCTGAGCAGCAGAAGGCATCGGGAAACCCATAACCTCGGCATTGAACAGTTTCCGCCAGCAATTGCCCTGCCTTCAGGCCGGGGAAGAATGGCGGGAATTTTATCTGCAGCTTTCAGGGTATGGCAGTGCTAGGGAAAGGCGATGCTTTTGTCTTCTCAAACTGTGCGTATCGTAGTCGGCATTTCGAGCTTCAGCGGGTTGGAATCGTGAACAAGTTCCCGTTGTCCGAAATGCAGCCATAAGCACAAACCTTGGAGGCGTAACTGGGTCTCGAAGGCTTTTGGATTTCCCGGCCATCGCGATCTGGTCGGCACGACCAGCATGCCCGGGATCGGGCTTCAAAAAAACGACGTTCTCCGTGTCGAAAGATGTCACGTATCCGCGATTCAGGTACTCCCTGATGGAAGTACCTGAATCGTAGTCGCCGCCCGGACGCCGGCCACCGGAGGGGCTTCGGCCCGCTATCACCGGCGTTATCGGAAGTTTGCCTAGAGTCAACCACCGATTCCGTTCGGGCGCCCGAAGGCGCAGGCCATATCGCTGTAAGAACTTCAGAAGCCCTCCCCCTTTAGTTTAGGGAGTTCGGAGTGTCACCCGATCGGAAACGGCCGCTTGGGAAATCCTCCTGTGAGGCCGTTCCATTTCTGGATCGTCGCGGACCTGGTCTTGCTCCCTGAACCTGAACTCGTCTCTGGCGACATTCATCGATTTGTAACATCTGACGGGCTTGTCATTCCTTACACTGATCCCACCATGGCCATCGACGATCCTCTTGTCATTGAACGCAGGGAAGGCAAATCCCCAGACACGCTCATCTTTCAACTCACCGGTCCGGTCACCTTGCGCAACCTGTTTGAGTTGCAAGATCAGCTGCGCTCCGGCGCTCAGCCCAAGTTAGCCATCCTCGGGCTGAGCGGCGTGCCTTACATGGATTCGGCGGGCATGGGCGCCATCATTAATTACTACGTGCACTGCCAGAACAAGGGCGTGAAGCTGATGATTGCCGGCGTGAGCAGCCGGGTGATGGAGCTGTTCAAGATGACGCGTGTGGATACAGTGATGACATTCGCGTCCGGCATCGAGCAAGCAGAAGGCGCCCTTTAACTCCTCGTCGGACCGCCGGGCCGGCAACTCCGCCGCGCACTCAGTGTCGATCCTTGCTCTGAATCCAATGGGAGATGCGCTCAGCCCAGCTCAGAGCCTCCCCGGCTTGGTAAATGGAAACCTGCGTCGGCTCAACGTGTCGGCCCGCCACTCACTCCTCGATGTCGTCATCATCCGGCTCAGCCTGATTGCCGCCTGGGCTGGGCTTAGCCGGGGCGGCCGATGCTACTCCAGTTTGCGGCTTGGCTGCCGGAGCCGGCTCGGTGGGAAGTGCTGGATGGTCGAATGCATAAAGCTCATTGAACAAGTATTTGTAGGTCGCATGCGACTGACCGCGGAACTGCGGCTTGAAGCCGAACAGCACAATACGGCCGCGGCCGTAAGCGAGTTCAAGAGCGGCGACCTTACCTTCAATCGCTTCCGGATGCAGGAGCAGGCCGCTTTCCAGCGGATTGGTCTGTTTGGGATATCGAGCCAGTACGGCGCCGTGGAAGCCGGCGAGCGTCTGAAAAGCGGGGCCGGCCTGGAACATGACTACCGGCGATTCAGAGACGCCGAAGTTGGCGGGCAGTTCCGGGTGCTCTGTTTCGACGCGCAGCAATGCACCGGAGCAGAAGAATTTGTCGCTCTTTGCTCCCTCGATCACGTTCTCGATCGGCAAAGACATGAGCGGAATGAGGCTCGACGCGGTGCGGTTGAAGGCGATCAGCGTTCCTCCGTCGCGCACAAACTCGCG
Organism: Occallatibacter sp.; assembly: GCA_036519195.1. Lineage (GTDB taxonomy): Bacteria > Acidobacteriota > Terriglobia > Terriglobales > Acidobacteriaceae > Telmatobacter. Next base: position 16,531 of record DATDLS010000501.1, read on the forward strand.
CAGATGATCGATGCCGTCTTCGCCCACGCCGCCGGCATACTGCCCCGGCACAATGCCAATACCGTAGCCCGACGTCAACTGTCGCGCGGACATGTCAGGCAACACAATGACGTCGTAGCGGCTCTTGAGATTGGCGGAGCGGACGTCTGCGTTGTACAGGCTCCTCGGTTCGAAGCCGTAATTCTCCAGAACCCAGCGCGTCCAGCCTTCGTCTATCGACGGAGCCCAGGGACGATAGAGGCCGATGCGCGCCTTCTTGATCGCCAGCGTATGCGCCGGTGCGCTGACGGATGCGGCTGAGACGGCGTACTTTTTGGCGAGCCCGTCGACAGCGGCCCGGCTCAAGCCGCCGATGAGGAATGCGCCGCTCTCTGTGCCTTGGGCGGTCTTCACCGGTTCTTGAGCCAAAGAAACGGTGCCTCCCTGGGCAAGCGCGGCGTTGACGAGCTGGAACGACGCGTTGACCCTGTGGCTGATGGCAAATACGCTGCCCGTGCCTTCGATGGTTGCCTCAGGTAACTGGACCGTGTCAATTCTGGTCAGTTGCGCGCGCTGGTCAGCTTCGAGCGGATCGGTCACCGCATCAACATCCACGCCCATCTGCAGCGAGAGCGTCCAGCCAGTGACATCATAGGGCAGATCGATGGACTTCGAAGTTCCGTTTTCCAAGGCATCCGGATAGTGCTGGCGCTCGAACAGTTCCTTGGCCAGCCCGGAGTAGGGTTGATCCATGGGAATGACCCAGGAACCGGCCGGATAGGTAACGCCATTGGCCTTGAAACCGGCCTTGCTGGCATACACATCAATCCCGTTATCGATCATCTTCTGGGCGAGCAGGCCGGCTTCGGGCGTGTCTGCCTGCTGGTCGCTGATCACGTAGGCGAATGGCGGCTCTTTGCGGAAGTGGGCGATGTTGTCACGCGCCGCCTGGTAGCGGTTGTAGAGCAGCGTCTCGCGATTTTTGGCGGCCAGATCGAGCACCGACATGGAACCGGCGACCATGTAGTCGACGGCGTCTTTCAAATGCCACCAGCCGCCTTCCCACGGCGTGGTGTACATGGTCAGCGCGCGCAGGTCCTGGTCGTTTTTGGGAAACTCATCGGCAGTGTAGAAACGCGGCGTGGCGTAGCGATAGAGTGCGGTCTCGGTGAAGAAGGAGATCTCGTTGCGGAACACGCCCGCCCAATCGGTGAAGCCGGCGTACCAGTTGTCGAAGCGCGACTCAGAGATGGCGCCAGGCATGTTGTGGGCATCGAGATAGGCGGACATGTTCGTGCCGACGACGTTGAGCCAGCTGCGGACATAAGGACTGATATTGGTGGAGATCGGATCAGAGAAGGGAGGAATCCAGATGCGCGCCGGAAACGGAGCGGTCTGGTGCTGGCAGTAGAAGATCTCCGGGCTAAAGTCCAGCTCGGCCCTGGTGACCACCTGCTCCTCTTTCATGTTCATCATGTAGCCGTCGCGATTATTGTCGTGACCGACGTAGTCCTGGTAGAGCCAGGGCAGCGGGCTCACTTCGTATTTGCTGCCGAGATTCTGGCGATACCAGTGGACGACCATGTCCTGACCGTCGGGATTGAGCGTGGGCCAGAGAACGAGAATCACATTGTCAAGGATGGCGTCGATCTCCGGATCGCCTTTGGCGCTGAGCAGGTTGTAGGCCAGAATCATGGTGTGCTGGGTGCCGGCTACCTCATCGGAGTGCAAGCCGCCATCGATGTGTACGATGACCTTGTTGTTGCGGGCCAGATCTTTGGCCTGATCGTCGTTCAGGCCTTCGGCGCGGGCCAGCCGGCCGGCGACCTTCTTGGCATCATCGAGGCGGGCAAGGTTCGCAGGCGAAGAAATCACGGCCACTTCAATGTCCTGCCCGCGCGTACTTTTGCCGACGCTGAACATCTTGATGCGATCGGAGGCCGCGGCCAGCGCGTGGAAGTAGCGGATGGTGTCCGCGTAGTCGGCGAGATAAAAATCTTCGCCTGGAGTGTGTCCGAGAACCGATGCGGGGGCGGGGATTTGGGCATGGGCCGCCAAGGATGCGAACAAGGCGCAGGCGAGCAGACAGACGCAGCGAAACCACTGGACGGGCTTTGAGAAAAGCATCGACTCTCCTAGTTTTTTGAACGGGATCGTGCAAAACAGCTGTGAATGACGGATCGAAAAAGAGATGGAGGGGCGAACCGGCGCCCATGGGCAAATGGGGTTAAGAAAAAATGCCGCGGACAAAGATGCGGCGGACGAGGATGCTGCGAACCTTGATTTCAAGAGTAGCGCGACGGGGAGATGATGCAAAGGATAATTTCCGCCGATTGCCGGGGGCAAGGGCGAGGCCATTGGTTCGCTTGGCTCAATTACACTGATAGCTGGAATCCATGGCCAGCGTCTGGTTCAAAATCCGTACCACTCTCGATATGATCAAGTGGGAGCACTCCATCTTCGCACTGCCCTTCGCGCTTACTGCGGCCATTCTTGCGGCCCAGGGCCAGCCCGAGGCGCGCCATGGGCTGCCCCCCGGCCGAATCATGCTTTGGATTCTGGTGGCCATGATCGCCGCGCGGACCTGCGCCATGGCCTTCAATCGCTGGGCAGACGCGGAACTGGATGCGGCTAACCCACGCACCCGCACCCGGGCCATCCCCGCAGGCCTGCTCTCGCGGCAGTTCGTCTTCGGATTCACCTGCGTGGCGGCGCTTTTGTTTGTGCTGGCCGCGGACGAACTGAATCCGCTGACGCTTTACCTGTCCCCGGTGGTGCTGCTGGTGCTGCTGGGCTATAGCTACATGAAGCGGTTTACGCGCTGGTCGCACCTGGGGCTGGGCATCGCGCTGGGCCTGGCGCCTTCGGCGGCATGGATCGCCGTGCGCGGCTCACTGGATATGCGCATTGTGGTGCTCAGTCTGGCGGTCACGCTCTGGGCCGGCGGCTTTGACGTGCTCTATGCCTGCCAGGACTTTTCCCACGACCGCGCCGCTGGCCTGCACAGCCTGCCCCAGGCCATCGGAATTCCCGGCGCCTTTTTCGCTGCGCGCGCCATGCACCTGGGCCAGTTGGGACTGCTGGTCTGGTTCGCACTGTTGTTCCACTTTCAGGTGCTAGGCTGGTTGGGTATCGTTGCCGTGGCGCTGCTGCTGGCCTATGAGCACTCGCTGGTCTCTCCGCACGATTTGCGGCGGCTTAACGCTGCCTTCTTTACCATGAACGGCGTCATCGCCACGGTTTTTCTGGCCTTTGTCGCCGCCGATCTCTGGCTCCGGTTTTAACCACCATGTCCCCTGATACTGGTCCGGAAACAAACGCCGAGAAAACCCCAATCGAGCTGTGGTATGGCGCGAGAAAGCACACTTTGCCACGGGAAGCAGCCTCCTGCTCTGCCGGCGGCAGCAAAGCAGAACAAGGTATGGGCATCAAGATCGCCATTCAGGGCGAACCCGGCTCATTCAGTCACCAAGCGGCGATGAATCTGGCTCCCGATGCGGTGATCTTTCCCTTCTCTGTTTCCGCGGAGGTCTTTGCTGCGATCGACAACGGGCAGGTGGCCGCGGCGGCCATTCCTATCGAGAACTCGCTGGCCGGCTCCGTTTCCGAGCATTTCGACCTTCTGCTTACCCACGACGTCACGGTGGAACGGGAGACGCTGCTGCGGATCCGCCACAACCTCATCGCCATTCCCGGTTCGTCCATTGGCGAGATCGACCGCGTGTTTTCGCATCCCGTGGCCCTGGCACAATGCCGGCGGTTTCTGGCCGCGCACCCCGGCATGGAATCCTATGCGTTTTACGACACGGCAGGCAGCGTGAAGCAGCTGGTGGAACTCGGCGACCGCCATGCCGGCGCCATCGCCAGCGAGGCTGCGGCGCACTACTACGGCGCCGAGATTCTCGAGGCTGACATTGAAGACAATCCAGAAAACTTTACGCGTTTCTTTCTCGTCAGGCGCAGCGGAGAAGCCACTGCCGATCCGCGCGCCAACAAGATCAGCGTGGCGTTCTCGGTGGAAAACAGGTCCGGGTCGCTGGTGGCTGCGCTCTCGGCCCTGTCTCGGTTAGGCACCAACCTGACCAAGATCGAGTCGCGGCCGGTCCACGGCAAGCCATGGGAGTACATCTTCTATGTCGACTTCCAGATTCACTCGCCCGAAGAAGGCACGCTGGCGCTTGAGGCGCTCAATCCGCACTGTTCCATGGTGAAAGAGCTGGGACGGTATCGGGAAGCCGGCCGGCCGGACGATTCCCAGAAATAGACCCTTCAGTCGATGCTCCGTGTGCATGCAAAAAATGGATGGGCTTCGGCCCATCCATTTTTGCTCGACTCGGCTGGCACGAGCGCTTAGAAGTGGTAAGCCACGCCGACGGTCGGGCTGAAGATGTTCCACCATTTGTTGGTGACGAAAATGGAGTCACCGAAAGTGGGTACCTTGGTGACCATGCCGCGGTACTCTGCGCGGATATCGAAGCTGGGGCTGATCTCATAGGCAATGCCGGCTCCGTAGATGGCGCCGACTTCGGTGGTCTTTTTTACGTCCAGGTCCTGCGTGCCCGAGTTGCGCACCGGCTGAAAGAGGAAGGCCGCAGGGCCGGCTTCGACAAACGGATTGAGCTTCTTATAGTTGAACTGGCGCACGTAACCGGCGGAAATCTCCATGGTGCGGGTCGATACCTTCACCCCGTTGGGAAACGACGGAAGCACGTATTTGATGGTGTTCTGGTAAGTGATCCCGTAGTTGACTTCAAGCGCGCTGGAAGGGGTGAGCATGAAGCGGTAGCTGGCCAAGGCACCCAGCTGATAGTTCGAATGGACTTGTACGTCGGTTTGTGAGGAAATGAATGGGTTAATGAGAGCAATTCCGCTAACGCTCAAATCCTGGCGGCTCTCCTGGGCGCTGCCCGCTGCCACACCTACGGCCAACAGGCATGCAATGATGGCGATCTTCTTCATTCGGTCCTGAACCTCACGACTGCGCAACCATCCGGCTGGCAACGAGCTTGTCGAATCCGGCGCGCCGGTTGGTCCGGGCCCCGCTCTTTCGATTGTAACTGGCCGGGATGGGTCGGCGACAGCAACCCGGCCCGGTGCTTACTTCCATGCTGCGATCTTTGCCTTTTAGACGCACGAGAGTCGATTCCGGTATTTCAAACGCAGCGGATCGATATCGAATTCCCGGCCCCCGGTTGGGGGGTCCCTTTCACCCGGCCCGCTCCACGTGGTAGTAAAAGGGCGCGCCGCGCTCCTGGGCGAGGCTGCGCATGGTGCGCAAAAACGCCCGCGCCGCGGAGGAAAGCGTGGCCTGGCGCCGGTGCACCAGTCTGAGCACCCGGCGCATCTCCAGCTCATCGACCGGCACGCGAACCAGGTCGCCATTTTCCAATTCGTGGGCCACCGTCAAGTGCGGCACCAGAGCCACCCCATTGCCCATGGCCACAAAGCGCTTAATGGCCTCGATGGTCGGCAACTCAATGGCCATGTTCAGCGGCGTGCGGTAGCGCTGGAACGTCTCGATGACTTTTTGCCGCAGCGGCGAGGTCACATTGTGGGCCACAAACAGCTCCGCGCCCAGGTCGATGATGGACACTCGCGGCTTGGCCGCCAGCGGATGCTTGGGGCTCACAATAAACGCCAGGCTGTCTGCATAGACAGCAATGCTGCGAAACTGCGCCGGGTCCGGGCGAAATGAGATCATGCCCAACTCAAACGTACGCAAGTTCAGCTCTTCCGGGATGCGCGAAGCCAGCATGCGATGCACTGCGACGCTGACCTGGGGAAACTCCCTGCGGAACCGATCGATGGCCGGCAGCAGGTACATGCAGGTGTATTCATTGCCGGCCAACTGAAGCCGGCCGCGCTCCAGGCTCTTCAGCTCGCCCAGGGCGCTGGTGGCTTCGCGCCGCAGGGCCATGAGGCGCAGCGCGTAATCGCGCAGCAGAACCCCGGCTGCGGTCAACGACCCGTCTCTGGCTGCCCGATCAAAAAGCGTCTCGCCGACGGACGACTCCAGCTTGCGAATCACCTGGCTGATGGCCGGCTGGGTTCTGTGCAGTCGCACTGCCGCGCGAGAGAAGCTGCGCTCCTCGGCGACGGCAAGAAAGGTTTCCAGTTGGTTCAATTCCATAGAAACGGTCGGCTCCTGGGGAAACTCGTTTTCAGGACTTCAGACCTTTCCGCGACCGATCGGTTGGTAGGCAGCAGGGGTCCGGCGTCGCGCATCAAGGCAGCCGGATCAGGGAACATGAACTTAAGATGTCCGACCGAGTGCTGTCAATAACAAAAAGCTGCGAACTGCGTCTTTCACTATAAGCAGATTTAATCGACAACCCAAAAAGAATAACTTTGCCTTATATGAACCCGATGCGAGACACTAGGTAGGTTGGTAAGCAAAGCTCACCCGGCAGGTGCACCGATGATCTCAAGCCATCTCAGCTTTTTCGACACGACATTGCGCGACGGCGAGCAGTCGCCCGGCTGCAGCATGACCACCCCAGAAAAGCTCACCATGGCCCACGCGCTGGAAGACCTGGGTGTGGACATCATCGAAGCCGGCTTTGCCATCGCTTCCGAGGGCGACTTCGCAGCTATTTCGACGATCACCCGGGCTATTCGCAAGCCGCGCATCGCGTCGCTGGCTCGAGCGAAGAAGGAAGACATTGAAATGGCCGCGCGCTCGGTCGAGTTTGCCGACCGGGCGCGCATTCATGTGTTTCTAGCTTCGAGCGATCTTCACCTCGAATACAAGCTCAAGATGAGCCGCCAGGAAGCGCTCGATCTGACCGCGGAATCGGTGCGGCTGGCCCGCTCGCTGGTTGACGACGTGGAATTTTCGCCCGAAGACGCGACGCGCTCTGACCGCGCCTTCCTGATCGAAATGGTGCGCGTCGCCGTTGAAGCCGGCGCCACCACCATCAACATGCCGGACACCGTTGGCTACTCGACGCCCGAGGAGTACGGCCGCATGTTTGCCGAGGTGCGCGAGCGCATCCCGGCCATCGACGCGCAGGGGATCATCCTCTCCTCGCATACGCATGACGAT
>DATDLS010000502.1:0-4333 GCA_036519195.1 Occallatibacter sp.
AGGGCGATCCGCAGACGGCGGCGAATATGCGGAACTGGATGGAGTGCGTGCGGAGCCGCAAGACGCCGAACGCGAGCATCGAGGCCGGCTATAGCCACTCGATCGCGCTGTGCATGAACGTGGCGGCGATCCAGACGGGGATGAAGGTTACGTTCGACGAGAAGACGCAGCAGGTGATGGCGGGAGGCAAGGTGTATGCATAGGTTGTTTATGGCCGGACTGGTTGCAGCAGGCCTGGGCGGAGCTATGGCTTCCGCCCAGGTGAAAGTTACGCCGAATGAGGCTGCACGTCGAGTGGATGTGACGATCGATGGGAAGGCTTTTACGTCGTATGTCTGGCCGACCTCGCTGATGAAGCCGGTGCTTTATCCGCTGATAACGGATGACGGAATTACGGTGACACGCGGATATCCGCTGGCTCCGCTGCCAGGCGAGCGGGTGGACCATCCGCACCATGCGGGGATGTGGTTCAACTACGGCAATGCGAATGGATTCGACTTCTGGAACAACTCGGACGCGATTCAGCCGGAGGAGAAGCATAAGTACGGGACGATTCGGCAGGCGGGAATTGTGTCCAGCAAGAGCGGAAAGGATAGCGGCGAGCTGGTGGTGGATTCGATCTGGCAGACGGGCGAGGGCAGGGACATTCTGAAGCAGCGGACGAAGTACGTGTTTCAGAAGCGGCAGGGTGCCCGGGTGATCGACCAGGAGGTGACGCTGGAGGCGCTGGATCAGGTGGTCTTCAACGACGACAAGGAGGGCTTGCTGGGGATGCGCGTGGCAAGCTGGCTGGAATCGCCGGAGGAGAAGGGCGGGACCTTTATGGACGCGAACGGCAAGCCGACGAAAGTGGATGCGGTTCCGAACTCGACGGCGACGGGTATTTATGAGACGAGCGAGGGCGTGACCGGGGTCAAGGTTTGGGCTACGCGCGGTCGCTGGTGCTCGCTGACGGGGCATAATCCGGAGGGGAAGACCGTTACCGTCGCGATGATCGATGAGCCTAAGAACCCGGGATATCCGACCTACTGGCATGCTCGCGGGTATGGCTTGTTTGCGGCAAATCCACTTGGGGCTAGTATTTTCGATCCTAAGGCAGCGAAGTTTTCTTTCACGATTGAGAAGGGCAAGACAGTTACATTCAAGTACCGCGTGATTCTCTACTCTCACGCCACCTCCCCCGATGCCCTGAACCGCGAAGCCGACGCCTTCGCCGCCGAATCCAAGTAGGCGCAGGGGATGAGCCCATCTGATCGAGGGGACGCCAGAGCTTGTCGATCGAGCGCTTGGCGGGTCTTTTCACTGCTTCGGCGATCGCTTCGGCATCAATGAAGTCGCTCTGGCTCTGGTGCAAATATTCGGGTACAGTCGTCTTTCCGGAAGCCGCGGCGGGCTGGGGAGCACGCGGCGCAGCTTTGAGGAGTCGTTTGCTGGCCGGCACTTCGATGGTGAGGTGATCATCCGGTGCGTATGTCGGTACCTGCGCTACCAGCTCAGCTTCCGGGATCCGGCAGAAATGTTCACCGAACGCAGACTCAATCTGGTCCGTACGACCATCCTGCGCTGGTTCAGGCGATATCCCCGGAGTTGGTCAGGCGTTAAAACCGCTTTGGTCGGACCGCTGGCCGCTCGTCAAGAGTCGATCAGACCTATATCGAGGTGCGCGGCCACTGGAGCTACCGATATCGGGCCGCGGACAAGGCTGGGCAGACGATCGACTTCAGACTCAACCGGATACGCGATGTAGCCGGAGCGAAGGCCTTCTTCAGGAAGGCCTTCAGGCATGAGCGGCGGCCTCCACATACGATCACCCTTGACGGCTATGCGGCTTCCGATCGAGCTGTCCGCGAGATGCGCACGAACGGTCTACTGCCGAAACGAACTGTGGTGCGCTCTTCAAAGGATCTGAACAACCTGATCGAGCAAGATCACCGCGGCGTCAGGTCGAGAACCCGGCCTATGACAGGCTACGAGAGCTTCGAATCTGCCGCGACCACGATCGCCGGGGTAGAACTGTTCGGCTGTCTCCACAAAGATCAATTCGCCTTGAATCGACTGCGGCTCAAAGGTCAAGCTGCGCCCGCGATCTGGAATGCCTTGCTTGTCACGTAAGAGCCAGAAGAGCCCCTTCACCTGCCACCATCTGACTCACTCTGGCTCTTTGCACCACAGCCCTCTTTTGAAGCAAGGACTGTCGAGGACGATTCCAACTTGCCTGCGAGGGAAAAAGGCTTGCAGTTCGTTCTCCTTGCCTTCCTCGCGTTCGAATTGAGTCGAGCACCGCAGGCCCCTTTTTGGGTCGTCGCTTGGGCCGGGAGCTTGAGTCAAGTTTCAGAGATCGTGAACTGGCTCTTGGGGACGCCGGCCGCAGCCGACGCGCGCGATGCCCTGTAAGTCGGGCGCAAATTCAATTCCTTCGAATCCCGCCGGCGTCATCAGCTCTGCGATCGCCTGAGACTGCCCGTACCCCACCTCCACGGCGAGAAAACCGCCCGATTCAAGCACCGCGAACGCGGCGGGAATCAACCGACGATAGACATCGAGCCCGTCGTTGCCCGCGAACAAGGCCAGCGCCGGCTCATGCTCGCGTACTTCGACGGAAAGCGATTCACGATCCGTCGTGGCTACATAGGGAGGATTTGAAACCACTACTTCAAACTTTCCAGACGCGACGGCCGCCAGCAGATCGCTTTGAACGAAGCGGACGCGGCCTGCCACGCCATTCTGTTCAGCGTTTGCGCGCGCCTGTTCGAGCGCGGCCAGGGAGATGTCGAGGGCGGTGATCTCGGCATGCGGCAGTCGATGCGCCAGCGCGACCGCAATTGCGCCTGATCCGGTGCCTACATCCACAATGCGCAGCCGATCGAAGCCGGAAGCCAGCGAAAGCACCTTTTCAACCAGGTGCTCGGTCTCTGCCCGCGGAATCAGCACGTTCGGCGTGACGCGAAACGGCAAGCCGTAGAACTCCTGCCGGCCGGTGATGTATTGAATGGGTTCGCCGGCGTAGCGGCGTTCAACAAGCCTGTTGTAGCGCGCAGCCCGATCGTTGGATATTTCTTCTTCCGGGTGCGTCAGCAGCCAGGCTTTATTTTTGCCCAGCACATGAAGCAGCAGCGTCTCCGCGTCCAGCCGCGCGCGCTCAGGATGCGGGCCGCACTCAAGACGCGCAACGACCTGCTGGACTCGGAATTTCAGTGCAGGCACGTCTCAAGCCGCCTGGCTGGCATCGGCCTTCAACTGCTCGGCCTGGTAGTGCGTAATCAGCGCGTCCACAATCGGCTGCAAGCGGCCTTCCATGACCAGGTCAAGCTGGTGCAGCGTCAAGCCGATGCGGTGGTCGGTCATGCGGTTCTGCGGGAAATTGTAGGTACGAATCTTCTCGCTGCGGTCGCCGGTGCCCACCTGTTCCTTGCGCGCCTTGGCTAGTTCCGCGTTCTGCTTGTCCATCTCCATTTCGTAGAGCCGGGAACGCAGCACGCGCATGCCCTTGTCGCGATTCTTGATCTGCGACTTTTCATCCTGGCAGCTGACAACGGTGTTGGTGGGCAGATGGGTGATGCGCACGGCTGAATAGGTCGTGTTTACCGACTGACCACCCGGGCCCGAGGAGCAGAAGGTATCGATGCGCAGATCCTTGGCCTCAATCTTGATGTCCACATCCTCAGCCTCCGGCAGCACCGCCACGGTGACGGCCGAGGTATGGACGCGACCCTGGGTCTCGGTTGCCGGAACCCGCTGCACGCGATGCACGCCGCTCTCCCACTTCATCTGCGAGTAGACGCGCTCGCCTTCGATAATCGCGATCACTTCCTTGTATCCGCCCACGCCGGACTCGGACATGGAGAGCACTTCCACCTTCCAGCGGTGCTGCTCTGCGAAACGCGTGTACATGCGGAAGATTTCGGCAGCGAACAGGGAAGCTTCATCGCCGCCGGTGCCGGCGCGAATTTCCAGGATCACGTTCTTCTCGTCGTTGGGGTCCTTGGGCAGCAACAGCACCTTGATCTCTTCCTCAAGCACCGGTTCGCGCGGCGCCAGCGAGGCAATCTCCTCCTCGGCCATGGCACGCATGTCGGGATCGGTCTCGGCCAGCATCGCGCGCGCCTCCGCCAGTCCCTGCCTGACCTGCTTGAGCTCGCGGAACTTCAGTACCGGCGCTTCCAACTCGCGCAGTGCGCGGCCGGCCTTCTGATATTTCTCGTGATCGGTGATGACTTCCGGCAGTCCCAGCTGCGCTGACAGATCGTCGTAGCGTTGTTCCATCTGTTCCAAACGGTCAATCATTCGAATCCCTCTATGGCCACTGCCACCAGTGGCGCGGACTTTTGTTCAT
>DATDLS010000503.1:0-2591 GCA_036519195.1 Occallatibacter sp.
CTGCTGCGCGAGGCGACGGCGCTCCGGGCCGCGAAACCCGAACTGGGTGTCGCTGAACACCAGCAACAAGCGGAGAAGATGAATGAAGACCTGACAACTCATCTGCGGAACAGGATTCTGCGCGACGATGACAACCAACGGTTACTAAACGGAGTTGGCACCCAGCAGGTCGGGGGCGATCCTGCAGTTCCTGCGTCAGGAGCTGGTCGAAGCCGACCAACAACCGATCTGGGTGTGAGCTGCGTCCCGCAGTCATCGCCCGCAAACTTTCCCACAGCTCCCGTAACGAGCGGGAGGCGCGACCTTTGAAGCCTCTACCAGCGTGATTTAGACTCTTCGCAAAACGGTGAAATCGAGTATTGGGCCCCGCGTTCGCACAACTCCTCACTTCCGCTCCTCCCGCCTCTTCCCTGAGCCATCACCGCCAGGCTCAAATCACAAACCAATCTCAGCTCGGTCCCCGCACCTGGATTCAGGGGCGCGTTGTCGCTAATCGATTACCCTGTCTCTTGAAAGCCGAAAAGTGCATCCTAGCCCGACTTTCGCAAAACTGACGGGTTCAGACGGGCCTTAAGATCCTCCGTCGCCTTTGGCAGGGCATGTTTCGCTTGACACGAGCGCTCTGATGTGGCTAGATGAAAGAAATGAACATCTTTGAGCGGGTGGTGGGTGGCAAGCGGTACCGGATCGCATCCCAGTCCGTGTGGGATCCCGGTCGTCAGCGTCCTTTCGCCCGACAGGCCGTTTTGGGTCCTGCCGATCCGCCACCCCTTGCGGATTTGGGTTTGGTTCGCACCATCGGCACCCAGCGGGTCGGTGATGTTGGCGCTCTGGTTTGGGTTGCCGAACAACTGGATTTGATCGGACTCATTGATCGGGCATGTGGTCAACAGGGACCCGAGGATGGTCCGACAATCGGCGAGATGGTTGTTGCCGTGGCGGTTCAAAGGGCCTGTGCGCCCGGGGCCAAGTGCCATCTGGCGGCCTTTCTGGAATCGTGTTTACCGCGGGTTTCATGCTTGTCGGCAGAGGCGTTCACCGGACAGGCGTTTCATCGGTTAGCGGCGGGTGTCACCGATGAGCAACTGGAAAGGGCGCAGATCGGGATCGCGCGGGCGGCGGTGGAGCGCTTCGGGTTATCGACGGATGTACTGGCGTTCGACACAACTAACTTCGACACGCATATCGCAACCGCCACCGCCGGAGATCTGGCGCGTAGGGGCCACGCCAAGAGCAAACGAAGTGACCTGCGCGTAGTGGGCTTGGCAATCCTGGTCAGCGAGACGGGCCATGTACCACTGCTGCACCGGACTTATCCCGGCAACGGCTCGGACCAGGCGGTGCTTGGTTCCTGTCTGGACGGGTTGGGTAAACTGCACGATGCGTTGGATGTGGCCGAGCAGCGCACCCGTCCGGCTTGCCGTACCCTGGTGCGGGACGGCGGCTCCTGGAGCGAACAACTGGAACTCGATCTGGATGTGGCTGGCTACTTTACGTTGATCTCTCTGCCTCTGAGCCATCGTGCCTCGGAGTTGGCGCTGAAACACGCGGCGCGGCGCGGGGCGATGAAGCCGCTGGGAGGGGCGCTGGGCGACGTTCGAGCCGCAAGATTGCGCACCAGTGTGGGAGAACTTGACCGGACGCTGGTGGTGGTGGAAAGTCAGGAACTGCTGCGTGGGCAAAAACGAGGTATCGCGGCGGCGCTGCTGAAGGCAAAGGAAGAACTACGCAAGCTGGAGCGGCAGGCGGCGAGTGGCCGAATTAAGCGCGACGCATTGGAAAGCCGAGTTCAAAAAGCGTTACGGCGCGAGCACCTGGCGGAATTCGTTGTGGCAGAGATCAAAGAGCGTGGCGGACGGCTGTCGCTTGACTGGCACGTTGACGGGGCGCAACGGCGCTTGCTGGAGCGGACTCGCCTGGGCCGGCGCGTGCTCTCTACCGACCGCCATATCTGGAGCACAGGGCGGATCGCGCATGCCTTCCGCGGGCAGTGGAATGTAGAGGAACTCTTTCGACGGGCCAAGAAAGGCGGGGTGGCGCCGTGGGGTCCTTCGCATCAGTGGTCCGACAACTCTCTGCGAATACACACCTTTGCCACCGTGATTGGCCTCGAACTGGTCAGCCTGGCACGCCTGGCAAACGGCACACAAAAGTCCGCACGGGGCATGATGAAAACGCTGTCCGGCATCGAAGCGACATCAGTCCGGATTCGGGCGAAGCAGCGGGGACGCCCTGCCACGGTAGTGCTCGCGCCGGATCTGACACGCGAGCAGCAGTCCTGTGTCGCGACCTTCGAACTCGGACGGTGGATGCCTGTACTTCTTTCATCTAGCATGGAAAGTGCGCCCCAACCAGGCAGGAGGCCCGCTGCGTGACAAAAACGCTCCCCATTTGTGAAAGTCGGGCTAGACGACGGCGGATACGGCACAAGTGCCGCCCCGATCTACGACAAGTTCGTTGGGCAGGCACGGACGCTTAACCCACGCTTCCTAACCATGGTCATCCCTGCCCGATGGTTCGCAGGCGGCAAAGGGCTGGACGACTTCAGAGAACTAATGCTTACAGATGATCGTCTGCGCTCAATCGACGAC
>DATDLS010000504.1:0-14592 GCA_036519195.1 Occallatibacter sp.
CACTCCGTAGAGTCCAGCTCCGCCAAGAAAGCTGTAGTACAGCAGTAACCCACCGAACGCCGTCATCCAGAAGCTAAACGCATTCAATCTGGGAAAAGCCATATCGCGAGCGCCAATCTGCAGCGGCACGATGTAATTTGCAAATCCAAATAGAAATGGCATTCCGACTAAGAACACCATCGTCGTGCCGTGCATTGAGAAGAAGCGGTTATAGACCTGCGCGCTCAAAACATGATTGTGGGGATAAGCGAGCTGAATGCGAATCATCAGCGCCTCGGCCCCTGCAACGAGCAGGAAGAAGGTCGAATACAAGATGTAGAGAATGCCCAGGCGTTTATGGTCGACCGTCACTACCCACCCGTGGAGCTTCTCAAGGAAGTCGACCCGTTCGGATGCGGAAGTAGTCGGATCGATCACTTGGCTGATTGGTAGTGGGTAATCGCTCATATCAGAATCCTGTCGTCACTTCAAGGTTTCGAGATAGGCAGTGACTTGATTCAACTGCTCATCGTTTAGCTGCATTGCGGGCATCAAGGCCCCATGCTTGAACGTGTCTGGCGATTTGATCCACTGACGGAGATTCGCCGGGGTGTTGTCCGTCGCTCCAGAGGCCAGCGTCGCTCGGCTCATCAGGTGTGTGAGGTCAGGCCCGAAACGTCCAGTTGCCGCTGTTCCTGAGACTGTGTGGCAGTTCATGCACGCCTGTCTTTCGAAGACCGTTCTCCCCGCCTCGACTGTTGGGTCCTGGTGTGCCGGCTGCTGCTGATTCCTGATCCAGGCATCGAACTGCTCAGGCGTGTCGACATATACGCGGAGCAACATCATTGCGTGTTGCGAACCGCAGAACTGGGCGCACTGGCCGAGGTAGAGCCCGGGTGTCTGGGGATCCAACCACATCGTGTTCACATGATTCGCGATCAAATCCGTCTTTCCAGCCAACTGCGGGATCCAGAAACTATGATTGACATCTGCGGAAGTCAACTTGAGGAAGGTTGCCTCTGGCGCGATGCTGGAACTGGCTGGAATATGAAGCTCATTAGCGGAGACCACGCCATATTTCGGGTATCGAAACTCCCACCAAAATTGGTGTCCAATTACTGTGACATCAAGAGCTGACTTTGGCTTTGGCGCGTCCTGAATCGCGAAGATGATGCGTGCCGTTGTCAGGAACAGAACGACCACAATCAGGATAGGAATCACGGTCCACGCCAGCTCAATTTGCGTGCTGCCGTAGATTTGGGCCGGCTCGCCGAGGGGATCGGTCTTCCGTGCCCGGAACCGATACAGGGCAACTGCGAGTAACCCGCCTACCACGACGAATATTCCGCCGGTAAGTGTAACGACGAAGATCGATAGATCAAAAATCTGATGCGCGGGTGTTGATGCTGGAGCAAGCGTGGACGGAGTTGTCCCTTGCGCAATCATCATGGGGCTCGTCAGAAGGAGCCATGCTGCGGCACCACTACGGCGAATTAGATGTTGCGCCTGGCGCGTCTGCATTTTTTGATTACCTCCTCCACCACACGGGTCTCGGCATCTGTGGATCTGTATGCCCAGACGCGAGCGTTGGATTTTCTGTCAAAGGCGCGACGTCTGACAGCGTGATAGTAGCAACCAGGGGAGATCGTCGAAATTACATGTTCCTGTTAGTCGAGCGAAGAAACATGAGAGGCTTTCGGGGGATTTCTACGAATTGCGAAGCTCAAGACACGGGTAAGCGTCGCCGTAGGTGTACCTGGGGCGTCGGCAAACCAGCTCCAAGACTCGTTACGCCTCCGCAACCACCGGATTGACTAGCTGTCCGATCCCTTGAATCTCGGTTATGATCGTCTCGCCCGGTCGCAGCCAACGATGAGGCGTACGACCGAGACCCACTCCTGAGGGTGTTCCCGTGCTGATGATGTCTCCTGGTTGAAGAGAGATGATGGAAGAGATATAGGCAATGAGGTCGGGATTCCGGAAGATCAGTTCTCTCGTATTGGAGTGCTGAAGGGTTTCGCCGCCTATGCTCAGTTTAATGTCAAGTGAATGTGGATCAGGGATCTCATCCTTCGTGACGATTGCTGGCCCAAGCGGCGCGAAGGTGTCGAAGCTCTTCCCCAACGACCATTGAGAAGTGGACATTTGGACGTCGCGCGCACTGATGTCATTCATGATGGTGTAGCCGAAGACGTGTTCCTGCCATCGATCAGCTGGAATATTCTTTCCGCCTTTCCCGATGACGAATGCGAATTCGGCTTCATAGTCGGGCTGCCGGGTGAGTTTTGGCAACACCACCGCCGAATGCGGTCCGTTCAGTGCTGACGTGAGCTTCAGGAAGATGGTAGGAACCTTCGGTATCGCCTGATGAGTTTCGATCGCGTGGTCGCGGTAAGCCAGACCCAGGCAAAAAATGCGGGGCGGGTTCAAAATTGGTGCCAGCAGGGTCACTTGCGCAAGTGAGAACTGGCTGTGTGCTTTTCCCAGGAATCCCAGAAATTCCTGGACTGATTGCTGGAGTTCAGGCCCTCCTTCAATCAAATCCCGGATGCTCCCCACTTGGTCTGAGAGATCGACCACTCGATCCCCCTGTAGAGCACCTGGTCTGGGTTTTTGATCTGATTCCGTAAAAGTCACAAGTCGCACGAAGCCCCCCACTTGGTTTCAGTGGTCACGCGCGCCAACAACCTTCAGCCGGACCGCTGATCACTTAGTTCTTTGGGCAACATAACGTTTGTCGCAGCTTTGCACCATTACATGTTTATGTGGCAAGTGCCTACAGCCCGAGGTCCCGTCAGGCCTTTGCCGAAACTGGTATCATTTGCGCTTGTTGAGCTGAGGCAAGTTGCTCTGCACACTCGGCAAGATAACGATGTACGAGGTGTACCGCCATGGAACCTTCGCCGACTGCAGAAGCAACGCGTTTTATGCTTCCCGCTCGTGTGTCGCCGACAGCAAATATTCCAGGAACGCTGGTTTCGAGCATGAGAGGAGGACGATTTAGGGGCCATTGATCTGCCCCGGCGAAGCTAGCAAGGTCAGGGCCTGTGATGATAAATCCTCTGTTGTCCAGTACAAACGACTCCTCAAGCCACTCGGTCCTCGGCGCGGCTCCGGCCATCACAAAAACATGGCGGATAGGATTAGAATTCGTTTCCCCAAGCCCTTCGTCTCGCCACTCGACGTGCTCAAGGTGTCCGGCACCGGTCAGCCCGGTGATCCGGGTCCGATAGTGGATCTCAATCCTGGGATGCGCCTCAATCCGTCCAATCAGGTACTGAGACATCGAATCGGAGAGCTTCTGGGAACGCACGAAGAGATGTACCTTCGCCGAGGATTGGGCAAGAAAAACCGCAGCCTGGCCGGCTGAATTGCCCCCTCCCACCACAATGACTTCTTCCGAGTCGCAAAGCTGTGCCTCCATATGAGTCGCGTTGTAACAAATGCCCCTGCCTGTGAATGCGTCCGCGTCTTCAAGGGGAAGTCTCGCGTACTGCGCACCTGTAGCGATTACGACCGCGCGCGCGTTGAATTTGAGACCGGACTCAAGGATGACCTTATACGGCTGCCGATTCGTATCGATGTGGACTACCGACTGCGCGACCATGATCTGCGCCCCGAATTTCTGGGCCTGCGCGATGGATCTGTTTGCGAGCTCTTGTCCTGAGACTCCCGTGGGAAAGCCGAGATAGTTTTCGATCCTGGAGCTTGAACCCGCCTGGCCACCGGGTGCCGACTTTTCAATGACAAGCGTTCTTAGTCCTTCAGACGCTGCATAGACAGCAGTCGCGAGTCCCGCCGGGCCGGCACCAATCACGATAATGTCGCGCACACCCTTATCGGTATTGATGTTCAGGTCCAGGCATTGCGCCAGCTCTGCGATCGATGGGTTGCGCAGGACATATCGATTGTTGCAATACACAACCGGAATTTCACTATTCCGAACCGCAAGCTTCTCCATCAATTCGCTGGCAAAAGAGTCTGAATCGATGTCTACATAGGTAAATGGGTGTGCATTCCGCGTAAGGAATTCCCGCAGCGCGAGGGTGCGGGCGGAGCTTCTGGTCCCGAAGAGGACGACATTTCCCTCGCCTAATTGGATCATCAATAGGCGCCGGGCGACGAAGGCCTCCATAAAGATCTCGCCCAATTCGGTGTCCTTCGCCATCAGGGAAAGTACTTTATCCCGACTGAGTTCCAGAACCCTGCCGTCCCCGGTGACGCGCGCCTTGAGCAGCGATCGCTTTCCGGAAATCACGGACATCTCGCCGGTGAACTGGTTTGCTTCACGAACCGCGAGAATTTTGTCGTCCTCGCCGGTCCTGCTGATCGAGACGTTGCCTTCCAGCACGATGAACAGGGGCACATCCGGTTGCGAGGGTTTCACCGGCTTGTACCGCTCGAAGCTGGGCGACGGACCGAATGCGGTCTATCTGCTCCGGACTCAAATTGGGATTGTCCCGCATCGTACCCGCTCCTTTACCTCGCGCGTGCGCGAGGACGCCACGCTTTTGTTCCAGAGTTGCCAAGGTCCATGAGGCTCAAAGAGACTCTTGCTTCTCACAGGTTCTTTCCAGGATTTACGTGGCCTGCCACCAGTACGATATCCCAGCTCTCCCAACCAGACCATTACATCTTTATGTGGAGTCGCGCGGGTTCTCGCCACCGAAATGCGCTCGCTACCAGAAACATGTAATTCCCCTTTTGTTCCAATCCGTAATACGCTCAACTCGACAAGAATACGGAAGATACAGATGCAAACCACTTTGGTGACTTTGGCCTTGCGCTTCCTCCTCTGGGTCAATCCGACGCGTGGTGGGCGATGATGGATATGGTAGTCGTAGCTGCCTTCCTTGAGTACTCTCCGAATCCCACCTGGTTGGCAGATTCAGATGGCCGTTGTGTTTATGCAAATCGAGCTCTGAGAAAGATTTCAGGCATCGGTGCGAACGAGCTCAGCGATTTGAGTTGGCTGGAATTCGTCGCGGATGAAGACAGAAATATGTCTTCTACTCTGTGGCAGGAAGCGCGGGTTAATAGTCAGCTCTATCGGGCTCGCTTTTTTTTCGGCGACAAGAACTCGGCAACAAGAAGTGCCGTGGATGTTGTTGGAGCAGAACATGTGGCACCGGATGGCGCTGAAGTGTGGCTCTTCACCGCTGTTCCCTCCCAGTCCTTGGATACTGCACTTCCACCTATCGAGACGAACCTTCAAATCACCCTTAACGCTCTTCCGATTCAGGCATGGTACGCCCGTGCGTCTGGGGCCCTTGCGTTCGTTAATGGGCCTAAGGCGGATTACTTGGGCCTTCCATCAGATCACCCGCTTCGGTTTGCTGCAGATTTCGAAGCACCATGGGACACCCATTTAGTCTTCCTGCATCCTGAGGACCAGCCCACCACGGGCAGGAATTGGGCAGAGCAAATACAAACAGGGCGCCCGCGAGATGACCAGTTCCGCATGTTGGGAGCCGATGGTAAATACCGTTGGTTTCTCACGCGAGCGGAACCTCTCAGGGATTCGCATGGCGAGGTCAAATATTGGGTCGGCGTCAACATTGACATCGATGATGGAAAGCGTGCGAGCGAAGCGCTCGATGCGGTAAGGGAGCGAATGGGTCGCGCTACACAGTCAGCAGCAATTGCTGAAATCTCTGCCGCCCTCTCTCACAGCATCGTGCAGCCAATAGCGGCAGTTGTGGCCAACGCACGAGCGGCACTCAACTGGCTTTCGACTAAGAACCCCAACATCCAACAGGCGAATGCTGCCCTGAAAGGAGTTGTTCGAGATGGAATGTCCGTTGGCAACATTGTTCACGAAATGCGCCAATATTTCGATCATCGTCGACCTGCTCCGCAAGCCATCGACCTGAATGCACTGCTTGACCAGGTGATAACCCTCCAAGCCCCAGACCTTCGTGAGAAGCGAATCCTAGTCAATCGCGAACTGGATCCAGGCCTGCCCCTCGCATTCGCTGATAAAGTCCAGATTCAACAGGTGCTCTTCAATTTGATTGTGGACGCAGGCGAAGCCATCTCTCGATCTGGGAGTGAAAAGGAGTTAACCATAAGAACCAACTTTTTTGGCGAGCGCGTGTGCCTCGAAGTCCAGGATAGCGGCGGTTGTGTCACCGATTTAGAGGATCTCTTGGAAGCTGTCGTTGCTGACGAATCTCGTGGAACGGTCGTAGCCCTGGCAATCAGTCGTTCGATCATTGACGCGCAAGAGGGCAAGCTCGAGGCAATTCGACTGGAGGGGGGAGCAACATGTATTCGAATAGAGCTTCCTCGCTTCATTTCGCAGGAAGTCGCGGTCTCACCATCGGTTTAGCTTTCGCACCCACTGTACGGCGGCCAAATGACGCGTTTAGCTTGACTTTCGTGGAGCAAACCTGGACAGCATGACTCATGGTGGTAAATCGGTGCTTTCGTAGAGAGTTCACTGCACCCCACGTGGTTGGCGTCCAGTGACCGTACTTGCACGTATGCCAATCCTGTGTTGCAACGCCAGACCGACTCGGAAAATGACTCATCATCGCTGGTAGGCAACAAAAGAGAGGAGGCGAGCCTCTTGGATGCTGAAGGGGAGGAGGACGAATCTCTTCAACTTTCCGAAATTGGCTCCGCGACACTGGATGTTCTGCAATTACATATTTATGTAATGCCTGATTTGAACGGGCCTCGATGACTTCGTCATGTTCTTACCGATATAATCGCTCACAAAGTTCGGTTTTCGTGCCGTACAGGTCGCTAGCCGAGCATATTTCGAGGCTTGTGGATAATGGCGCACACAGCTATCAGTTGCTCACC
Organism: Occallatibacter sp.; assembly: GCA_036519195.1. Taxonomy (GTDB): domain Bacteria; phylum Acidobacteriota; class Terriglobia; order Terriglobales; family Acidobacteriaceae; genus Telmatobacter. The sequence continues at coordinate 6,790 of DATDLS010000504.1, forward strand.
TCGGGGGCGTATGGTCCCGTCGAACGAAATGGTTTACATCGTCGATGATGACGCCAGCGTTAGAGAAGCTCTTTCGTCGCTTCTGCGCGCCAATGGCAAGCAGGTTCAGATGTTCACTTCAGGACAAGAATTCCTGGACTTCCCGCGTGAGGACTCGTGCGCGTGTCTTATTCTCGATTTGAGATTGCCTGGAATGAATGGACTGCAAGTGCAAGAGTTGATTGCCCCCCAAACGACAATCCCAGTGATTTTCATTACTGGACGCGGCGATATTCCGTCCACTGTCACGGCGATGAAGGGAGGAGCGATGGACTTCCTCACAAAACCTATTGACGAGTCGGCGCTACTTGCCGGTATCGAAAGGGGACTCGATCGGGATCGAAAGCTCCGACGAGTGGCGTTCGAACAGGAACATCTGCTCACCCGCTATCGATCCCTGACTCCAAGGGAACAACAGGTGTTACCGCTGTTGGTACGTGGTCTTCTGAACAAGCAGGCAGCAGGCGAATTGGGGATCACGGAGTATACAGTGCAGATACATCGCGGCCACATCATGCGCAAAATGGAAGCCGATTCTTTTGCGACCCTGGTTAAGCTCGCCGGTAAACTAAATATTGAGACCTCCGAAGCATCTTAGGACGCAGAGGATAATTTCCTATGAGTTTTACTAGAGGGGCGGAGGTTTCAATGGGTACGCGGACCCGTACGATCGCAGTCATTGATGACGATCTCCGCGTCCTCGACTCGCTGATAAACCTCCTGACATCCTGCGGATATCAAGCTGAAGGCTATGGCTCCGCGGAAGAATTCCTCGATTCAGGGGGGCTACTGAAGAGCTCATGTGTCATCACCGATGTTGAGATGCGGCAGATGAGTGGCCTTGGATTACTGTACCATATTAACAGTACGAAGAGCCCGTTGCCGGTTGTGATCATTACTGGAAAACCTTCGAAGAATTCCGAATCGTTTTACCTTGAAAAGGGAGCCGTGGGTTTTTTCCGCAAGCCGGTTGATGGCGATGCCTTGGTGAATTTGCTTAATGAAGTTTGCAAGAATCCGGCCTGGATCTGAAATGCCCCGTGCTAAGCGCCCTTCCAATTACTACTTGTGTAGATGCCGCGAAGTTCCGCTCTGCACTTTAGCGCGAAATCGTTGAGAGGATCTGCGTGCTGTTCCAGAGCAATGGATTTCATCTCGTCGAGGCTCATGTTCTTTTCTCCGAATCGCTCGACGAGCTTCTTTACAAACACTTCGGCCGCCTCAAGCACGGACGCAGAGGCAAAGAGCCTGATCCGGTTCACCAGAGCGTACATCGCGACAACTTCATCGAGATTGTCGAGGTTCTGTGAAAGTGCTTTGGCAAAACACAATGTTCCTTGTTGTATAAATTCAGAGTAGAGCGCTTCTCGTTGAGCTATTTCTCGATTCGTCAGCTCTCGCTGCGTTACGCTTCGCTGGAGAATAAAATTGCTAAAGACCGGAGTTGTAGCGCCGATTACGGAACCGCCGAGCGCAGCCAAAACGCTGGTGAGAGTGTTATCCATGGAGTTCGTGCCTGCTTCGTGTAAGAACCGTCTTGCGCATGACATTCTCTCTATTGCGGCATCTGGCCGATCGCCCTCTTCAGGTCTGCCTCCGCTAATGAAAGGCCACAATTGGCTTCCAACAGGGATGCAGTTGCGCCCGCCAGGTCGGCGTGACTTTGACTGCGAGCAGAACGAAGCGCCGCAGTCTGCTCAAACTGCCGATCAGCAAGCCTGGCCGCTTCTGTTCGAACCGTAACAACCTGTCCGGCAACATCAACCATCTGCCTGAGTTCGTCGACTCTGTCGTAAATGCCTTGCACTTGAACCTCAATCTCAGACTGGAGCTTGTCCACAGCCACGCCGGCAGAGCGCACTTCGCTCCGCGCCTCCCGAATTGTCGCTTCTCGCCGGCCGTCGTCAAAGAGATCGTAGCTGAACGTAAACCCGAATGTTCCGAAATTATGGGCGAGAAATGGCACACCACTCTGATAACTGTACCGGGATAGCGCCGTCACATCGGGAATATAGGTGTCCTTGGCCCCGGCCAGGCTTGCCTGGGCCTTAACAAGAGTCTGTCGAGCCGCTTTGAGGTCCTGGTTTTGATCGAGAGCGATCCGGACTGCGTCAAGCCGAGACGGGATGTCAATCGCAACAGCTACCGCTCCGGGATCGAGATCAATTGCTGTCTCGACAGGAAGTCCAAGAACATCCGCGAGCTGACGCCGCAGGTCGTCTCCTTGCAGACGTAGGGTCAAGCCGTCCTGTTGCGCCTGCAGGATGGCTGCTTTACTTTGAAGAGCCGATATCTCAAGGGAATTGCCTCTTGCTACGTCGCTCTGGCTTTCCTCATCTTTGATCTGGTCTGCTGCCAACTGGTCTTGGGATGCTCTCAGCTTTTGTTGAGTGATCAAAATGTTGTAGTAGAGCTGGCGGACTTGCAGTGCAATGGCATCCTGAGTTTGATCGAGTTGCGTCTTGGCGATAAGAACGTCCTGTTGTGCCGCAACGTTCGCATGGTGGATGCGGAACAATTGTGTAAGAGGCTGCTCCAGCCCCACCCCCCCGGTGTAGGCAGTATCACTCCCCTGGCCGATAACGAGGGAGTGCGTCGGTACCGGACCGGTTGATGGGTAGCTCCCAAACGTTCCTGCTGGAATCGCGACGCCTTCAAGTTCTGTGAGGTGAAGAATATTGCCGCTTGTCTTGAGTTGAGGCAGGTAGTTGGATCTTGCCTGGTCTTTTTTGCTTTGCATCTGATCGAGAGAAAGGCTACGGAGGTGAATCGAGCGATTTTGCTTCAGGGCAAGACTGATCGCCTCGGCGAGCGTTAACTGCATCGGATTCGCAGAGGATTGTTGGGCCACGGAGCTCATGACGAATGTCAAACCCAGAAGTGCCAAGGGCAAGTACAGCCTGGATGCTGCGCGGAGTTCTCGCCGTGCTGCGGAGGCCGATGCCATAGTCTGTCCCCTTTTATGCAGCGTGCGTCTCATTTGGCCTCCACCGGCGGAGCAGTGACCTGCCGATACTGGGTTGGCACTGTGTACATGAAGGCAACCACGACGAGGCATGCTACGCAGCATGCAGCCAGAAGAATGAAGCTGTCAGAGATTGCCAGCGTAAAGGCTTGCTGGCGAACCTGCAGCCCCATAACATCCGCGGCTCGGCCCGTCGCGGTAAGGCCAGTTGAGTGTGGAGCGAATGCGTGTTGAAGGCCGAAGAGTCTATAATCGGTAAGGCCATTTCCAAGCTGGACATTCAGCCCAAGCATGTTCGAATGGAACTGTTCCCGAATAGCGATGAAGTGCCCCATAAACGTAGACCCCATCTCACCCCCAAATAAACGCATGACCTGAAAGAAGCCTGCAAAGGTTAATACGTCAGCGGGCCGTGTCAATGCACCGGTGTCAATAACTTCCAGCACGATAGCGCCAACCATCGAGTTGAAGGCTAGGGCCAGACCCACGGCCATTACGGCCTGGGGGATTCCAAAGTTGGGCCCCGCCCACACCGAAGTGACACGCGCATCGAGCAGGCATGCGAGCCCTACCAGGCCGAAGCCGGCGGTAAGGATCAGTCGGGGGTCAATTCTGCGCATCAAAGCCATTGCAGCTGTGCCGAGCACGAATTGCGGGAGCGCCACCCAGGCCAGGACGGTCGCTTCTTGAAGAGGAAGGAATCCTCGTACCGAGCCAAGAAAGCTGGGAATGCTCACAACCGTAGCAAGCATAATGAAGCGGAAGCTGATAAGGACCGGCGCCAGCAAGAGAGTGTTTCTGCGCATGAGGAACCGATAATTGACCAGAGGGTTAGGTAGCAGGAAATGTCGAACTAGCGCCGATAGTACGAGCAGAGCTCCTGCGGCTACCAGTCCAATGATGAGTGGCGAGCGAAACCAATCCAGTCGCTGCCCCTGGTCGAGCGCAGTGTAAAGGAGCGCCGCCCCGAGGCTGGCATAGAGAAACCCTCTCCAATTGGGAGTCGTATGCCCCGGCTGCGGTTTTGGAAGTGGCTGCCAGGGAATTCCAAAATGGACCAATGCAATCATGATTGGAGTCAAAACGGTTCCGTTCCAGAAAATCCAATGCCAGGAGAGGTGTTCGATAAAGAATGATTCCCACGCCTGCGCCATGTCTGTTGTGAAGATGATGTCCGTCGCATACATCGCAATTCCGACCAGCACAAAGCGTATCGGAAGGCTTCTGAGCACGAAGGATAATGTCAACGGATAGAACGTTCCGGCGCTAAGGCCAGCAATGATAAGCAGAGCGATCACCATTTCGAGTGAATGGCAAAGTGGAATCAAAAAACTTACAACCGTGAAGATCCATGCGCAGGCCAAAAGCACTCGCCTTGGACCAAGGAGACCTCCCAGGTAAACGGAAAAGGGCCCGATAAACATCATGGAAGCGTTGAACGCGGTGTTGATCCAGGAGGCTTCATCAACTCCGAGATGCAACGCACCTCGAATGTCTGCCAGACCCACGCTCATCAAGCGGCCCGTGCATGTCGCAATGAGTGCGCCAAGGAGTACGCCGGCGACCCCCAGCAACGGGTGTGTTGTCACTGCCGAGCGAGTATCCTGTGGTTTGGCGTCAGGACCTGTCATTGATCACCGTCCGATCGTCCTCCAGCCTTATCGGTATGAACGGTGACGACTGCCGAGAATCCCGGCCGCAGCCGATCAAGATAAGGCTGTCCCGAAAAAAACACAATCTTGACCGGCACTCGCTGAACGACTTTGGTGAAGTTGCCCGTGGCATTGTCAGGCGGCAAAAGGGCGAACTGGGAACCGCTCGCGGGAGAGAGTTGCTCGACCTTCCCGTGAAACACCCGGTTTGGGAAGGTATCGACACGAACATCTGCTGTGTCGCCGACTCGCATATTGGTTAACTGAGTCTCTTTGAAGTTCGCCTGCACCCATACCTCGCTCTGAACCAAGTCGATCACTTGCGTTCCCGGAGCGACCAACTGGCCGGCCAGAGCGTGACGCTCCCCGACCGTCCCATCTGTAGGTGCCGCGATTCGCGTGTAGGCCAGATTCACCTGGGCGACGACAATCGCCGCCTTCTTCGCCTCTATATCAGCTTTGTAAACATCATCTTTCGTGTTTAGCGCTTCCCGTTGGCGCTGCGCAGTTTCGAGTTGACTCTGACTGGTGGCCAGTGCTCCATCAGCACGTGCAAGATCCGCTTTCCGCGCGTCTACTACTCCGCTGAGCTGGCCTTGCTGAGCGGTGGCAGTTTCCAATTGCTGGTGAGTTGCCGCCCTCGAGTCAAACAGGGATTGCTGGCGATGCAACTCAGTCAAAGCGCGATCAAGTTCCGGTGAGGTCGCGGCGATGCCGGCTTTGGCAGCGTCAATAGCGGCCTCTGCCTGGAGCACCCCCGCCCTCGCCGCATCGATCTGAGCATCCTGTATTCTCTTCGCTGCCTGGTTGTCCGCAAGAGAGGCTTTCGATGCGGCAAGGGCGGCTTGGGCCTGATTCAAGTCCGCTCGATAGTCCTCGTCATCAAGCTCGATAAGAGTCTGACCTGCCTTGACGCTTTGATAGTCGTTGACATTGACCCTGCGGATTGTTCCTGAGATTCGGGTGCTCAGAGGCGTCATGTCTGCCCTCAGATAGGCATCATCCGTCCTTTGGTTGGGCTGGTTCCCTTGCCACTCCGTGAAGTGTCCGGCAATGCCGAAGAGGAGACCCGCAGCAGCGAGCAAAACGACCAGAGGTATGATCAACGATTTTCTACTCATGCCGTATTGCCTCCGAGCCTAGATCAATTTCGACTGAAATACCTCGCTGCTCTTGAGCGGGGCGCTCAATGCACGCCGAGCACGCTGCAGGGAGCTTCCTGTGCGAGGTCATAAACCGAACTCCAAAGTCGGGATAAATAGAAGTCGTGCTGATGAAGACCAATAACAAGCAGATCTGCACGCTCATCTTTAAGAAAGTGAAGTATCACCTGTACCTCTCGCCCCTCTACGATCGAGCTCTTCGCGCGCACTCCATGCTCCTGAGCCAACAGGAATGCTTTCTCATGCAATTCGCTGTGGACTCGCCGCCGGTCTTCCTTCATCGCGTTGGGAACACTTGGATCGACAACGACAGCAAACGAGGTGTAGGCGGGAAGATCTCCCAGGATGGACACCGTGGAGAGCTCCGCCTTGCAGGTACGCGCGAGTTCAATCGCTGTGCAAAGCGCACGCTGCGACTCAGGCAAATCATTCAAGGCGACGACGATCCTGGAGAACATAAAGAGACTCGAGTGAACTGACTCGGGTCCTATCGTATGAGCCCAGCACGGTCAGTCGCTATTACATATTTATGGTAGTGATCGTGTGACCGTGAAGAATGAGATTGGGTGTCAAAACAGAAGGCGGCACTCTCATGGCGGCTGATCTGGGTGTCTATTCCACTCCGCGACCATAGGCTAATGTCTCTGCTCCAGAAAGAACATTACATGTTTCCACTATGAGGCACTGCGTCAATTTCATGTGAAGATCACTAGAACCGATCTGCGCCCTGTTGCGAGAGCTGCTGACCAACTCAAAACTGCCCGCCATATCGCCATAGGTCTATATGAGAGATCACGATCATGGCTTCGAGCGAAATTCTTCTGATCGTCGCAAGTAGCGGGTTTTTGGCCATGTACGGTTTGGAATTCGACTTTCTTGCATTTATCTGGGTCGTGCTTCTTGCCCGATTTCGTGGAAGAGTGCAAGCTCTCATCGCAGCAGCCGCATTCAGCCTCGTCGGGCTGGTTGCCATCGCAACCGGGCATCGATTTCCACAAAAGTTCACCAGCAACGGCGAGTTTGCCGCAGCCATCGGGGCAATCTGGTGTTGCGCATTCATCGCGATGTCATCTAACTCGAACCGAGGGCCCGCTCCTGGTTCGAACAATCCTTTTGACATCCGTCTTGACGAACTGAGCGGGTATATTTGGTCTCGACACGCCGACGGGACTGTGGAATATCTGAGCCCTGACGGCTGCCAATACTTGGGCATCGCTCCGCGCGACTTAACAGACTTTACTCGCTTTGTCCACCCGGAAGACGTAGACATTCGTCAACGAGCGATGGAGCAGGTGAAGCGGACGGGCGAACCACAACAGTTCCGTGCAAGGTATCTTGCAGCAACAGGTGAGTATCATTAGTTCGCAACTCTGCTTCACGTACAGAAAGACAGCAAGAACAACGTCATCCGCTATTTCGGATTGCAGCGGAACATCGACGAGGAAAAGCGCAAGGAAGACGAGATGCTCGCCCGAGATTACCTATGGGTGGGCGTCCTTAAAATCTTTCCGGGATGGATGTGGGTTTCGCGTCCCGATGGCGCGCTAGAGTTCGCGAGTGATGGCGCTCGCGAGTACTTTGGGGAGGCATTCGGGGCAAGCATGCCTGACCGCCTTGCCGTTATTCATCCCGATGATCGCGAGCGTCGTGCCGAGGCGTGGAAACATCAGCTGGAAAGCGAAGAGGCCGATGAGATCGAAATCCGCGTACTCGGCAAGGATGGAACCTACCGCTGGTTTTCGACCCGATCGTTTCCGATGCGGGACGCTAAGGGACGGCTCGAACAATGGGTCAGCATCAGCTGGAACATCGACGAGCGCAAGAAAGCTGAGGAGGAATGTAGAGGCAAAGAAGCCTTATTTCGAAAGATTGCCGATGGTGTGCCCGGCTTCATTTGCATCATTTCGCCCGATGGAATGATGGTTTACGCGAATAAAGTAGCGTCAACGGCCTTCGGCAGACCCCTGGAAGAGATCCTCGGACA
>DATDLS010000505.1:0-5240 GCA_036519195.1 Occallatibacter sp.
GTCGGGATTTGTGAAGGTACGCGGGGGAGCGGCCTGAGTGCGGAGATCCTCCTCCATGAAAGTGCAATGCCATCGCTCTCGAAGAACGAAAGACATATGGATGCGGCGGAGCTTCGGAGCCGGTGCGCGTTGGGCTGCGCAGGAATCGCAGGTTCGTTCGCCAGGCGGTTGCCAGAGCGTTCGATCAAGATCGCGCCCGCAAAAGCAGCAGATCTTTCCTGCCAGCCGCTTTCGGGTTGTTGAGGATCGTTCGCCGCCCATACTTAACGATAAGCGAATAAAAGGCGAAAGATATCAACAAATTCTATACTACTCATAATAAAGGGTATACTTCCGATAACGCACATTCGGTAGTTGCTTTTTTACCGAGTTCGGTTTGAGCACAACCCAGGCCTGCCGCCGCAAAGATGAGCGACAAAGACGCGAGCACGTCACGTCGATGATCCATTGCCGGGATCCTACAAGTCCACAAATCAGGGTGGCTAGTCGACCATCAGCATCACTTCGGTGGACTTGATGATGGCTGTGACTTCGCTCCCCACCTTAATGTTGAGATCCTCGACACTTTGCTTTGTGATGACGCTTTCGATCAGGTTCTCACCAACTCGAACGCCCACTTTTGCCGTGACTACGCCTAGTTCCACCTTTTCGACCGTACCGCGCAATTGGTTACGTGCTGAGATTTTCATGGATTGATTATAGAAAGGTCCGTGAGCTTTCGGTAAATCTGCGGGTTGAGGGAATGCGTGTGGCCCATGGCGTCGAGGCCTGTTTTAGTAATCGTGCCTCGCGCGTCCGCCATATCGATAGAGCTTTGCGACGTTGTTCAGCCTCCCCAAGCCGCTGTTCCCGGGCCACGTTGGCGCACCGGAATTTTGGCACCGATGCCCGCACCCTGGCGAATTTGAATGATGTGTGAGGCGAGGGAAAAGATGCGGAGATTCGGCCTGCCGTGGTGAACTAGGGGACAGCTGCGACGTCTCCGGGCTAGCTAGAGGTGGATAAGCTCCGGGCAACATCAATAGATCTCCAAGCCAAGACGGCCGGTGCGGAGCGCTGTGGCGGTTCTAGAGCGCGCGAGGTCTTAAAAACTGAGATTCTGCGACTACGATCACTGGGACCGTCTCCTGGTAATGTCAATCGGTGATAAATCGCTGAGGCACGTTTCGAGGGCGATCGGGCCTGGAAACATGCTTTGGCCTGTCGCTAACTGAGAGCGCGGCGAACACACATTTGGTCATCAGGCATACGGAAAATAATCGATCGTTGGCACGAGCTACTCCCAACGGGACATCTGCGTCCGGCAATTGGTGCCGGCCAATACAGCAAGCCAGGATTCGTCTTCTATCTTGCCGTGAGCACAACATGCGTCGCGTGCTCGGTAGCCTCGTGCTCCGTCACAGAAAATCCCAACGCGGGCAGGTCAATGCCGCTAAGAAGTGCCTCACCTTGACCGAGGGCAACAGGTGAAAGTGCAAATTGGAGGGAGTCGATCAACCCAGCCTGCAGATACTGCCGCACGGTGGAGACACCGCCTCCAATCTTGACGTCCTTGTCACCCGCTGCTTGTTTCGCGAGCCTCAGCGCCTCTTCGATTCCGCCACTGACAAAGTAGAAGGTCGTTCCGCCTTCCATCACGAGGGGTTCACGCTCGTATTGCGTCAGAACGAAGGTCGGCGCATGGTATGGCGGATTGGGACCCCACCATCCCTTCCACGAGTCGTCCTGCCATGGGCCACGTACCGGACCAAACATGTTGCGGCCAAGGATGAAGGCTCCAAAGTTTTCCATCGACCGCCGTGCGAACGCGTCGTCCACATCGATAGATCCGCCATCCTTCCCATGCATGGCGCAGAATGTCCTAGTGTGAAAGAACCACTGAAAGAGCTCTGGACCGCGCTTGCCCAGCGGATCGTCCAGGCTCTGCTCTATCCCTGCGCCAAAACCGTCCAACGAAATACCAAATCCGGCGACACGAACCTTTGACATGTATGCTCCTCGCTTTCGAAATTCTGATTATCTCCCGCCCGTGGTGACGTCATCAGGTTTGAGCGCAGCAATTCGCGTATCTGCTCCGTGGAACGCTCAGACATGACGATGACTTTAGCAAACCAGCTACCCGGAATCAATTTGGCAAACGGCGGATCGATGCAAAGTGCCGAGGTCGTGACTCTTAAATCTGGAGCAACAGAACCGCTTCCTCGGCTGACGCAAAACGCGCTCATCGAGCCCGGATTGGTCCCGCGAAGTCGGCGACTGGAATCTGGTGCCCTCCCTCCCGGCTGGGGTCCGAGGAGGTTCCCGGTGCCTGCGGCGTTTTCAGGCGTAATCCCGACAATCGCGCATAATCGGTTGTCAATGAGCGGTTTGGCCTGTTACGCATTGCCTGAGGAGTCAGCTTCGGATTTTGACCGTCAAGAGGGAACAAACGGGTCACGAGTTCGCGGACAACTACCACGATTGGATTTCCTCGATTTCAGTGCGTATTAGCGCTCCCTTTCTTCAACGAGTTATTCTTTCCTGGAAGTCGGTCGCACTTCGCCCCGGCTTCTTCTCAGATTTCAACCCACTTCGTGCGGCGGAAGCTATGAATATGTCCAAGACGTTCGTCAATCGCCGCACCTTTCTGGAAGGTGCGGCCGGTGTCGCAGTCGCGACAGCTTGCGGTAATAGCCTTGCAAGCGCCAGACACCATGACGATGCGCTCCTTGATGATCTTTCTCGCCGCTGCTTCCAGTACTTCTGGGACGCCACCGATCCTGAGACAGGCGTATGCAGAGACCTTATCCACGGCGACCCAGCCGATAGCGCAAAGAAGGGCGATGATTCGCGCGGAAGCACCGGCGTGACCGGCTTTGCCCTGACGGCGGTCTGCATCGGTGCGGAGCGCAGGTGGATCCCTCGCCAGCAGGCGAAAGATCGCGTTCGCCGCGCACTCCGCAGCTACACCAACGGCACAGTGTTCTCCACCCACGGCTGGTTCTATCACTTCCTCGACGTTCACACCGGTCAACGCTGGAAGGACGTCGAGGTCTCCACGAGCGATTGCATCTGGCTGCTCGCCGCTGCACTGACCTGCCGTCAGTATTTTCATGAGGACCGAGAGATCGTTGACCTCGCGACCTTGCTGTACAGCCGCTATGACTTCCCCTGGATGACCAACGGCGACGGGAAACTCCTCTCGCATGGTTGGCGACCTGAGGGCTTCATCAATTTCCGATATGACAAGTATTGCCAGCTTGCGGCGATGTACCTGCTTGGCATCGGATCTGCCACGCATGCGCTTGCGCCAGACGCCTGGTACGCCTGGGAGCGCGATCCGAACTCCTACGCCAGCTATCACTACATTGGGACATCTCTTCTGTGGACCTATCAATATCCCTTCGCATGGTTCGACTTCCGTGGCCGCCGCGAAAACCAGGGCGGTAAGACCGACTGGTGGGCGAATTGCCAGGTCGCCGCCCGCGCCCATCGTGAATGGTGTTATACCGATCTCTCGAAGGAGTTTCCGGACTACACCCCGACGATCTGGGGCATTACGAGTTCCTCAAGCCCGAATGGCTATAGGGCATGGGGGGGTCCACCGATGCACTCGAAGGTTGATGGGAGCGTGGTTCCGTGCGCTGCGGGCGGCTCGCTGATGATTGCGCCGGACATTTGCATTCCGGCCATACACGCCATGAAGGGCAAGTATGGTGACAAGATATGGGGCAAGTATGGCTTCGCCGATGCTTTCAATCCCCTCACGGGGTGGGTCTCGACCGACACTCTGGGTCTCGATGTCGGCATGACGCTCTTGAGCGCTGAGAATCTGCGCAGCGGCAGCGTGTGGAACTGGTTCATGGCGAATCCGGAGCCGCAGAGGGCTATGCGGCTTGCAGGGATCGATAAGGTTTAGGTGCGTCACCAGAGCATGAGGAAGATTTCCTAATGTTGTGCACGCGTCGGAATCAGGTTTGTCCGCAATGCTGCTGAGCTCACGCAAAATCGTCAAAGCGCATGTCGCGGATCGGTGGTGCTGGAAACGTGCCTCGGCCTGTTGACGACAATCGAGAACCATGCAGGCACTTCGAGGATTGTTTCCGGTTTGCCGGTCACCCGGGACAATCGCCACGGCTTCGGGTCGCTGCAGAGTCGACGCACCGGGACTTGTCTACCTAAAGTAATGCTAAGGAATACTTAGGTGTGATGCGGATGGCACGGCAGAAAGAAAAGGATTCGCCGCTAGCCGATAGCTAGATCTCGGGGCACACTGGTAAAAGACCAAACGGCACACCAAGTGTCAGGTGGCGTCGATCATCTTCGATGCTTTAGAACCTTCCGGGGACTGCCCAAGTAGCAGTAACGAGTCTAAGAAACACTAATCGCGCATGGGAATCAGGGTTGAAGAATTGCGCCTCGAGCTTGGTCCCGTACTTGGAACCCCATATCGCATTGTACTTTTCTGTCCACGAAGTCCCATATTTCACTTCGGAAAGGGTAGATTGATTTGGGTATCGCGCCAAGGAGGTTCGAGGCTCTTATCCTCATCTCTGCTCCTGTTAGTCGGTATTGCCACGATCCTGGCGGACAGTATCACAGGCTGGCACACATACCGTTGGCGAACTCCGAGGAGGAGCTCCGTAGCCTCAATTTGCCCCGACGGTCTTACATTACACGACTGTGTGGAGCGCTGCGGCCACGCTCTGCCGAGCGATTCTAAGAGCGCCCCCGACCGACTCGGCGGCGGCGATTGTGTGCCTCAACGCGGATTTTCTACCCTCTCCTGCGTGCTCGAAAACCACAGTCTCCATTCCACCGCCGAAGAGCGTGTACTTTTCTTCCAGATGATCGAAGGATGCGTTCAAAGCACCGACAACTACATCGTCTTCGTTAGCAGCGACAATCAATTGGACATTGATCCTTTTTTATAGCATTCTGACATCTCCAGTCGTCATTCTATGCCTCCGAATGGGCAGAACACGCGATTTCGGAAGGCCCATCGCCCCAAGAGATGGGAATATGTTAGGATCGGGTCCGCATCGCAGCCTAAACCTCTGCCTGCGTTCCTGGAAGCCCAGCTTCTGAACTAAGCTTTGACTATTCGCCCGCAACCCAGAAGGCTGGGAATATATCCGCCTATGCCGGTCGATGAGTGACTCGGCGATGATGTGCTCGTTAAGAACTGCATCCAGGCCGGGTAGGTTACGGGAAAAGCGCTTCTCGTCGGTTTGGTACCATTCTGAGACGCTGTCTATAGA
>DATDLS010000506.1:0-83207 GCA_036519195.1 Occallatibacter sp.
GTGCGATGTGTACACTTTGATCCCGGCCTCCCTGATGACAGGTTCGAACCAGAATCGGCCGTAGTTCTGTGGATTCTTTATAGAAACTTAGATACCTGTTAGGTGAGGTTTCAGGCGGGGTGGGAACAGGACGCCCATCAATGATGGTTCTCGGGCTGCGCGCCCACGACAAGTGGTTCTTATTGCTCAGACAGAAGCGATGGTTACAACTAAATTCGAGTATGTAAGGGCAGATCAATGATGGCCCCGTTTCAGTAATGGGAATTCATGAACGGACTCACCCCCTTATGCAGGATGCAGTTGCCTGATAGTTCTCAACGGCATGAGAGCATCCCGTCCACATCAAGCAACCGCAGACACCTTAAAGGGGGGTCACACATGCGCGGACTCAAGACTCTACTTGGTACTACAGCATTGCTCGCAGGCCTGGCCCTGGTGCCATCGGCTCAGGCGCAGATTGTGGTTAACCTCGGGGTTCAACCCGTCTGCTCGTACGGCTACTACGGCTATGCGCCCTACCGGTGCGCGCCCGTGGGTTACTACGGGCCGGGGTACTTCTACAACGGCATCTTCCTGGGCATGGGCCCTTGGGGCGGCTGGGGCTATAGCCACGGTTGGGGCAGCCATCGCTTTGTGAGTGAGGGCGGAGGAAACTACCACGGCGGACCTGGCCGAGCGTCCTATCGCGAAAACGGCAGCCAGAACCGCGGCAACGCAGCGGTTTCTCATGGCGGCGAGCGGCGTCCCAGCGCAGGTCATGCGGAAGTCAATCGTACCGGCAGATCCCCCGCAGCGGATTCGCACGCCGCCAAACCTCACGCGAGCGCGCCGCACAGCGGCGGCGAACATGCAGGCAGCAAGGCCCATGACGACGGAGCAAAACACTAACCGTTAGCTCCAGGTTGGAGAACAAGCGGCGGAGCATACCAGCTCCGTCGTTTTGCGTTTAGGGGGCACATTCAGAAGGCACCGTGCTCGGATGGGGCGCTGGGGCGGTTTCTCCGCGGCGTCACTGGAGAGTCGGGTTGGACAACCTGCTCGTCATCGCCCGAAAGAGATAACCCATGACAGCCAGGGGCATGGCCGAACGGAGGCAATAACCATAGCGCGTAGCCACAGTCAGCAAGAAGCGCCAGTAACTCGCCATCCGGTCAAAGATGTCGTCTCGATCGGTGTCGAAAGCCCAGTTTGAAGCCGCCCTTGACCTGGATTCTGTAGCTTTGGATCGTAGCTACGCTGTCCAGCGGGCTCGGGCGCGAGTTCCGCAGCTTGTTGCTGGCAATCATCCCCGATTCATCAGGGGTATCGATGCCCAGCAAGACCGAGACGAATCCAGCGTCTTTCATCAGCTGCATCAACTCCGGATCGTCGACCAGGTTGAGGAACGCTTCCGGAGTGAAGTTGAATCTGGTTCTGTGCCGGCTCCGCCATTCGGTCACAGCAACGCATAATTCCTTAGCTCGCGCCGTGTTGCCGATGAAGTTATCGTCGACGATCAACACCGCTTCGCGCCAGCCGGCCGCGTGCAACTGGTCCAGCTCGGAGAGCGGCCGGCTACCTATAGCATGGAGCCCGAGGCTCGATTCGAGCGCATCGCAAATTTTCGGCTGCGCTCGACACAGCGCACTGCTTCCGCAACAGATTACTTCGCCGGACCGCCAAAACCCGTTCAAAAAGCGTCACCTTACAGTCAAACCGCGAGTCCTCAGTCTCGAGACTCTGGTCGCGCTATGGCCCAGAAGCGCTTCGAACGCGCCCCAAGCTTCACAAGACGCCCCTTCGTCCGGAGATCAGATTGAAGACCAGAACGATCACAGCGACCACCAGCAAAAGGTGAATCAGACTGCCGGCGACATGAAAGCTGAATCCCAGCAGCCACAGGACCACGAGAACCACAAAGATTGTCCAAAGCATACCTTCTCCTTCGCGTCACGGGCTCCCCGGGAATCAAATTCCATCCCAAGGCGCCCGCAAGCATTTGCGTTTGACAGCTAATTCGAGGCGATCGCCTGCGCCTTTGCATCCCTGACTGCGTTGAGGAACGAGTGTGCCGAAGCTGGCACCGCTTCCCTGCCCTCCAGAATGCGGCGAGTGGTGACGTCGTGGCCGTAGATGGCCTCAGTGGAATCGTCGTCGCGGCGAATTGCGGCGCCGGTCAGCGTGAGCCCAGCAAAGGCGCCCTTGGCGCGCGAGTAGGTCAGGATCTCGGCGTCCATCTTCCAATCTGTATCTGCAGAAGCGTGGCGTCCAACCGGTCCGGCGGCCGCTGAGGCGTCCGCACCAAGTTCGAACTTGCTACCGATCAACCGCTGCATTCCCCGGTCGTTCTGGATGATCAGAACCAGATCCACGCCTTCGACACCGATCTGCAATCCCCAGCTTCCGCCCGTAATGGTAAAAAACGCCGGCGCACTCCATCCGTTTGCGGTCCGGCACGTGGCAACGCCTCTGCCATTCTCGGCGCCAAACACAAAGCCCCCCTTGAGCAGGTTGGGGACAACAGCAATGCACTTTGCGTGGTCCAGAACCTCCTCCGGTACGCCTTTATCCGGCGCGGCCATGATCTCGTGCAGCACTGCGCCTGCATGATCCAGCCGATTGTCTGTTGATTCGCGATTGGTTCCCGCCCAGCCGATGCTCGTCAAACTGAGCAATGCCATTACCGTCATAACTTTTTTCATGCAACTCACCTTTTTTCTACCCATGCGCAGCGTCACTTGCTTTCCGCGCACTAAGGCGCACAAGGTAATTCTCACTTTAGAAACATTGACTGGCATTGTCTGAGCAATAGCGCTCTGTCCATCGATAAACGGGGTAGCTGTCCTGCGCAGTGCAGCGCATGGTCTCACGGGTGCGCCCCTGCTGCAATCCGGCAAGTCCCTCTGCGGTTCTTTGCGGCGCCGGCAATTGCGAATTGTTCTCCGCTGTCCGGCAGCTGCGCCGAATCTTGGAAATTTTGAGAAAAGTGAGCAAAATAGAACAGTTTCCGGGCCTTGTCCGTGAGAACTTATGCTAAGGTACCGGCGGGGGTGTAGCTTCAGGCGGAACGCTGCAAATATTCATTTGAATGAACAGTTTGCGGTATCAGGGCGTCCCTCTTCTGGTGGTCGTTATCGATCTGACCGCGGCAATTACAATGCAGACCTGAGCGTGACGAGATTGGTTCTTCTCGCAAAGTCCACCGCCACAGTCGTGTCGGAAAGAGGCCTTATCCGTGGTTGACCGAGAGAAACCCGTGTTCGACGCAGCAACCTTTTTGGCCAGCGCTGGCCTAGGACGAAGAATTGTCCAGTTGACGCTCCGTCAGCCTTTCTTTTCACAGGGAGACCCGGCGGATTCCATCTTCTATCTTCAGAGCGGTCGCGCCAAGGTCACGGTCGTTTCGAAGACCGGCAAGGAGGCAACAATCGCTCTTGTCTCCGCCGGCGATTTTGTCGGAGAAGAGTCGCTCGCTGCGCCCGCTGGTCTGCGTTTGGCCACGGCCACCGCACTTTCCGCTTGTATTGCAGTGAAGATAGCGCGGGATGAAATGATCCGCGTGATTCACGAAGAGCATGCCTTCTCCGACCTGTTTTTGAGGTTTCTGCTAGCCCGCAGCATGCGCATCCAGGCCGATCTGGTCGATCAGCTTTTCAACTCCAGCGAAAAGCGCCTGGCGCGCATTCTCCTGTTGATGGCGGAATTTGGCAAGTCGGGTGAGCCGGAAACGACGATTCCCAAAGTATCCCAGGAGACTCTCGCGGAGATGATCGGCACCACGCGCTCCCGTGTCAATTTTTTCATGAACCGCTTTCGCAAACTGGGCTTTATCGAGTACAACGGCCGCATCCGGGTTCATAAATCGCTCCTCAACGTGGTCCTCCACGACTGACAACGACGAATATTGGCCAGAATCGCACACCGCGAAATTGCTCTCTGCGCTCATACTCTTGTCATGGGTGATCAATACTGAGATTCAATGAATGGCCAATTCTAGCCAGATTTCCGCCGCCTGAAGTTCTCAACTGGCCACTACGCCAGCTAGTTAGCCTCCCTGGTCGAATCTGCTGAAACTCGCCCGTCTTCGTGTTGGAGGACATGGGCCACCCGCCGGGTAGGGCCTGGAAAGAGACGCCCGCTCCAGACTCATCGTTCCCAGGCGAAGCGCCATTAGTGGGGCAGCAACGGCAGAAAGACCGAAAAAACCGTTCCAGTATATGGGGATAGAACGCGACTTTTTACCTGAATCGTTCCGCCGTGTCTTTGGACAATCTGAGAGCTTACCCAAAGCCCGAGGCCAGTTCCGGTATCGCCTTTTGTACTGACAAACGGCTCGAAGAGCGTCTTCCTGATCTCGGGGCAAATCCCGGATCCGGAATCCGCAACCGTCAAGCGAATGCCCGCACGCGATCCGTTGCTGTGTTCGCGCGCGTTGGAGGTTCGGATCTTCAGCGTGCCGTCGCGCCCGATTGCGTCCAAAGAATTTCCAATCAGATTTAACATCACCTGGCGAAGTTCGCCGGCCATGGCAAGAACGGGCGAACATTCGCGGAAATCTCTTTCCACCACGATGTCAGCGGCGACGATCCGCGGTCGATAAAGGGAGAGGGCGGAGTCCACGATCTCTGTAACCTGCACGATGGCCGGCTTGCTTTGCTCCCGGTAAAACCTGAGAGTCTGGGTGACTATTGCAGATACTCGCGCCAATTCGGTCGCCGCAATCTGTGTGTACTTTTTTGTCTCTTCTAACGAAGACGAGCCACCAATGAGATAGAGCAGATTCGTGACCGATGCAAGCGGATTATTGATTTCATGTGCGATGCTGGCGGCCAGACGCCCGGTCACCGCCAGTTTTTCCGATCTGCGAAGTGCTTCTTCGGCCACGCGGCTCTGGACCAGATAGTTTCTCATCTGGTACTGCCGGCGACGGCTCCGCAAGGCAGCCTGCACGGTACTCACGAGCGTCTCCTGCCGAACGGGCCGCTCCAGCAACACTAAATTTCCGAGAGGCCGCCGAGCGAGCATTTTCTTCTGGCTCTCACGGTTAACTTCCCCAGTAACGGTAAGCAGGATGAGGGGAAGATCAGACCACGAAGGTTGTTCAGCAATTTGCGCAGCCCACTCGGCGATGTCGGGCAGCCTCAGGGCCTCCTCGGCCAGAATCACGGCTCCTGCCCCCAGACTGAATTCGGTGCGAGCCATTTCCATGGTCGGCAGAGGGACACAAGAGATGCTCTTGCTCGTAAGTAGATTACATATCAGCAGTCCATCTCGCCCGGTGGGAGCGATCACGAGGACCCGTTGCTCATGTTCCGGACTCATCACGTCGTCGCACTGGACATTGCATGTGATTGGGACACCTGCAGCCTTTCAAGCTCGCCGCGATATATGGGAGCGCCGGTTAACACGCCTTCGAATTCCATCAATGCCTTTCCAACGGCAATGGTCCCGTTCTTCATCACCAATTCACGGATCGTACGTTCATGTTCTCCACTGCGCTTTTTAATTACGGAAAGCGCCTGCCGCACTTCGCCTGCCGCCTCAAAGTATCGAAACAAAAGAACAGTGTCCGCCAGATAGCTCACATCGACCGGTGTATCGATGTTCGTTCCAACAAAACCATGCTGAGCAACAGTCATCAACGTGGCAACGCCCTTCTGGCTCAGATATGCAAGCAATTCGTGCAGTTGCATTGCGAGAAATCGTTCGCCGGGCATCGCATTGAGAAAGCCGTTCAAGCTGTCAATAATAAGCAGCTTCAGATCCTGTTTCTCTACCAGTTGCCTGACCTCATGAACGAATTGACCGGGCGAGAGTTCCGCTGCATCGACTTGGCGAAGGAAGAACTTCCCGGAATCGACATGTTTTTCGATGTCCATTCCCAGGCCTTTCCCGCGGATCACCAGAGTTGCCAAAGTTTCATCGAAGGCGAAAAGCGCCGCGCAGCTGCCCTGTTCCACCGCGGATACTGCGTAACGGACAGCGATCGTGGATTTTCCGCACCCGGCGGGGCCGAGTAGGAGCGTGCTGGTGCCGCTATCAAGACCTCCGCCCAGCAGGGTATCAAGTGCCGGGATGCCACTTTTCAGGTGCGTCGGCTGAGAGGTTACAAGGTGCTCCGAGGCCACGAGGCGCGGATACACTTCTACACCGCCCCGCTTGATGGAGTAGTCATGAAAGCCCTCGCGGAACCGAGAGCCGCGCAGCTTCTTTACTTCCAGACGGCGTCTTTTGATGCCGTACTCCCGCTCGACGCTTTCCATCAGGATCACGCCGTGAGCGATGCTCTGCAGTTGCAGATCATGACCTTCAGCGGTGCGGTCGTCGAGCAATAACACGGTGCATTTGCGCCCCGAAAAATACTGCTTCAGGCCCAGAATCTGCCTGCGATAGCGCAGCGAATCGCGAGCCAGTAGACGCATCTCAGAGAGAGAATCAAACACCACACGCGCAGGTTGAAGCCTTTCCACCTCCGATAGCACGGCGTTCGTGGTGTCCGACAACTCGATTTCGGAAGGATTGAAGACCGTGTACTGGAATTCTGGATTTAGCTGCTTTTCATCAGGCGCCAGCTCGAATAATTCGATCCCGTCGATCGACCAGCCGTGCGACTCAGCGATTTCCACAAGTTCAGCCTTCGATTCGGAAAGAGTGACGTAGAGGCCCTTTTGTCCGAGACGGGCACCCTCCATCAGGAATTGCATTGCGATCGTGGTCTTTCCCGTTCCCGGGTCGCCTTCGATGAGATAGAGGTGGTCGCGGGCCAGGCCTCCGCCCAGAATGTCGTCAAGTCCGGCAATGCCGGTGGCGAACAGCTGTTTGGCCACGGCCGTGCCGACATTGCGGGGACTTGATCCGTTTCCAGATTCTGTAGCGGCAGCGTTCCGGGCGAAGTTCGAATCCATGATGAACCCCTCTCACGCGTGCTAAGGGTGGGCCCTGATTCCAACGTCTTACGCGTTGCTTTCGACGCGACCCCCGGTGAATTTGATTGAATGTCTCCATGCGCCTGCCGGATATCAATTGACGTGGGGGTGCCCGAGCGGCTTGCACTTTCCAGAATTTCAATGGAAGACTTCTGCAGCGACTGTGCTCCTCCGCCAACGATCTTTACTGGTCAATTTTGTACACTTTTGAACTATTTCGGATATTTCGGAGCGCCGTGGACGCCCTGGGCCCCTGTATCCTCGCTTGGCAATATCACCGAGAGACACACGCATTTGAAGTTCACAGTCAGCAAGTCGGGCTATCCGGCATGTATGGTCCGCTGCTTTATTGCAAGAGAAAAGTGAATACGGTGGTTTGCTCTGCGCAAATGTATCCGGCCTTTGTGTGAGCTATTGCCCTGGGCACTTGATGCAATGCGCTGCGCCCGCGTCCTATTTAGATACACAGTCTGTGACCACGTTTTCCGGAAAACAGTTTTCGAGAGTGCCAGGTAATCACCGAGGCGCTAATCAAGCGTCCGGGAAGCAAATTCCAGGGTTCGGAGCGAATCACCGTTAGCCAGCATCGGAAACGCCTCGCAAGGTCGGCGAGTTGTTTGTGCGAGACGTTTTCGGTTTTTGGGGGTAAGAAGCAAGCCGCAGGCGTTTGCCGAGCATGCGGTGAGTCTATGGATGGTGAATCCGAGCCTGCTGAGAATGAATGAGTCGAACCTTTACAACGCAATGCCCAGAACGCAATGCCGAGATGGCGAACTTATTCGGCCCATACTGCCTCAGAATGGCACAATGCAGCGTCCGCGGCGCCTGCGCCGTCGTTCTCACCGGCATTCCGGGCAGAACCGGCGGGCACTGGGGCGGCTCGGCTCCGATTCGGGTTGTTGCTGATTTGCAATCCAGGAGTTGGGCCGAAGACCGGCAAACGCTGACGTGTCGCCCAATACCAACCTGAAGGTCGAGTCGGAGAACACTTTTCAGATTTCCGAACGGCAGGAGCCTACCCCGGCTGCAAGTCCATTGCTTGCCACACCAGCAACATTCCATTTCCGAGAAGCGTATCCTGAGACGTAAGAGCGAGTGAAAATCAGGGCTCCATGAGCACCAAAGGGGAGAACCGGTTGGACTCCACCGAAGCGTCGCCATGGATGCGTCCCTTTGTGCCGCGGCGGTTCCTGCACAACGGCCATCTGCAGACCATTGTCGGCAACCTTCTGCCGCGCGCTCATTCGTTGCCCGAGCCGGAGAGCCAACTCATCAAGGTGGAAGCCGCCACTTCTGCTTGCGGAGCAAGTTTCGTGCTGTGCCACTGCCATTGGCAACCCGCCAAGGTGCGGAGCGAACGACTGACTATGGTCATCGTTCACGGGCTTGAGGGATCCTCCTCTTCTCCGTATGTGCGAGGGAACTCGGCGCGTGCCTGGAAAGCCGGCTGCAACGTGGTCCGCATGAATATGCGAAGCTGCGGTGCTGGCGAACAATTGTCTCCCTCCATCTATCACGCAGGCCGCTCCGAGGACGTCGCCATTGTGATGGCCGAATTGGCCCGCGCGCACCTTATCCGCAGCTTCGCTCTAGTCGGCTATTCCATGGGAGGCAACCTCGTTCTCAAGCTTGCCGGCGAGTTGGGCAGCGCACCGCCGCTTTATCTCAAGGCCGTCGTCGGCGTCTCGCCACTCTTGGATCTGGTTGCCTCCTCCGTCGCACTGCACCAACCGCAGAACCGCCTTTACGAGAGCAGGTTTCTCGCCGACCTGCTAAAGCACTTTCGCCACAAGGTCGAACTCTACCCGGGTCTGTACTCCGCAGACGGCCTCAACAAGATTCACACGATGCGGCAATTCGACGAGCAGGTCGTCGCGCGATACGGCGGCTTCACGGGCGCGGACGACTACTACCACCGTGTTGCCAGTTCCAACTGGGTGCAGGACATTACCGTGCCCACGCTCATCCTGCACGCTCTCGACGATCCCTTCATCCGCATGACTCCCGAGACCCGCTCGAAGCTCCTCGCCAACAGCCGCGTTCGGCTGGTCGAGACTCGGCACGGCGGCCACTGCGCCTTTTTGTCGCCTGAGCCCGGCGACGCAGGCTTCTGGGCGGAGAGAACGCTTCTCGACTTTCTTCTCACGACAGTAGAAGGCTGACCGGCGAATTCGCGCTCAATCCCGACGCCGGGGCCATCATGCGCGTCGTGATCAATGGCTGATCTTTTTGAACTGGACAGATGATAAACCTGAACAAAGTGACGATGCGCCGACCAGTGCGGCTTCGCTCAGGACAGGGATTTTGCTCGGCCTACATGTTTTGGCCGCGCTATCTTTAGAGGCTACTTGAGCTTGACCTTACCGGGTAGTTGGCAGCTTCATAAGCCCAAAACGGATTGCACACATGGGTACCTTCATGTTGAGCAAGTTCACCTTCGTTTCTTACCGTTGCGACTGTTGCAAAACACGCGGAGCATATTGAATCATACGACCCGTCACTGTTTGGCCGATGTGCATATCGGGCGATCGCATCGCGGTCCATGGGACACCTCTTCAAAAGCCAGATCCGTGGGAATGTTTAGAAACTAACTTGAACAGAACAGGCTTTCTGTTCAAGTTTGCTCGGACGCAGCCTTTTTCGGCGTGATTTGGCGTGCGGACGATCGTCATGACAGGACAGTGTTTAAGAGGGACGAATTCGGACCCGCCGGTCTGTGGCGTACATAATGTGCGGCTTGTCCAAAGCTAAATTCCGATGGGCGCAAACGTCCCTCATCTCGGAAGCATTTTGTGCTTCGTATGCCCGGCGGGCCACGAAGTGATTCTGGACGGAGCCCCCCCGAAGAAATTAAAAAGTGTGCAATTTTGAACAGACGATATCTTTTGCTTCAATTTAAATATCTTCTTGGAATCGATGACCGGTCGTGAATGGCTCTTGCCATCCCCGCCAAACCTCTCCAGGTCTAGGAGGGTTGTCCTATTGGAAAGTTGCCTTGGTTCTCTCAATGTTTCGGAGGCGGTCTCTTTGCGCAACCCCAAGGAGAGAGTGGCGGCCTGTTTGAGCCGCTGCAACTTGCGCCAAATTACCTGCTTGCCAACGCGGAAAAGGATGGGCAACAATTCGCCGCATCGCTAAGCGCGACCACGGTCGAGGTATTGCAATCTGGCGGCGCCCCTGCTCGCCGGATACGCCGGCGGCATTGTCCATCCAGTCATCGGACCTTATGTTCTACCTCTCTGGCCTTCGCGATCAAATGATGTTCCGATGGTCCTGGGCTCAAATGCCGAAGAAGCGCGATCATTGGTAGATGTCACCCACGTGACGGCTGGGTCGTTCGAATCCGGCATCGCGCAAAGCCTATGGCAAGCTGCCCCGGGCACTTCGTGACGCCTATCACCACGCAACCGACGAAGAGGCGTGGCTCGACTTTGAGCCGGACCTTCGCTCTGGCTGGGACATGTGGGCCTGGACGAGGTTGCAAGCCGGAACCGGGCACCGACTGACAGTTGAGACGGGGATGTGTCGGGCAACTGCCATCACGCGCTGGGCCTGCGGCCGCAGTTGGGACGAGCAATCCCAACCATCGGATGATGCCGTGTAGCAGGGCGATCACACGATCGCAACTCGATTGGCTCTCGGCCAGGCCGTGTTACTGTGCTCTGTCTTCCCGTGAGCTGGAATTGGAATCCAGCCACGACAGTAGTGATCGTATGCTACCGGTGGCCAGCGCCATCGACGTATCCGCAGCTCCGTAATAAAGGTTGATGGTATCTCCATCCGCACCGATTGTCTGTCCGCATGGAAATACGACATCCTTGATATCTCCACCGCGCTCATAGGCGGCTTCCGGACCGAACATCCAGGAGTCTCCACGCTGTAAACAGACCTCCGGCCTCTCCAGGTCAAAGAGCGCCAGGCCCAGGCGATAGATGCATCCGGAAGCCGTTTGCCGCACTCCGTGGTAAATCGTCAGCCATCCCTTTGCTGTTTCAATCGGCGGAGAGCACAAGCCAATCTTGTTCGCATCCCACCATCCACCGCGGCGCGCCTCGAGAATAATCTTGTGACCGCCCCAATGCCGCAGATCGGGCGAGTAGGAGATCCACATGTGCGCGCCCACCGTCGTCACTGGCCGATGAATCAGCGCCCAAAGGCCGCCAATTCTCTTGGGCAAGAGAGCCGCGTCCTTATCCTCGGGCTGCATGATTACGCCGTATCGCTCAAAGCTCTTGAAGTCGCTGGTCAGCGCCAGCGAGACTCCGGGACCGCCTCGTGAAAATGAGGTATAAGCCACCGCAAATTGCTCGAGTTCCGGAACGTAGGTGATGCGCGGGTCTTCGATGCCCCAGATCTCTTCCGGATAGTCGCGAGGATTTGCCGGCAGGGTTGGTTGCGGGTCGATACGCCAGTGGTCGATTCCGTTCGCGGAGCGCGCGGCGCACAGGTGGGATAGGCCTCGCCGGTCTTCCACTCTGCAAAGCAGCAGAGTATCGCCGTCCGGCAGCTTCACCGCCCCTGCGTTGAAGACGCTGTTAATCGGATAGGGCCAGTTCTCACGGCTGAGGATCGGGTTGCAAGAAAAGCGGCTGAACAGCGGAAATTCGACGCACGCTTCCGTCTTTTCCCGCTCATGGTTATTAGACTCTGGCACACTAACGGTTAAAATGGATGGATTCAAGCTACGACGCCCATTTCCTGATGCAGTTCGTCTACACTCAATACTTTGGCTACCTGCATTTCAAGCAGGGCCATCAGGAACGAAAGCGTTGATTCCGCTCCCTGGTTTTCATTGATGCGGTCGGGATGAAGGCCATCTCTGCAGCCACCCGTTCTTGCGTCATAGACCGGCACCTGCAGGTCGTTCTTGCCGAGAAACCAGCGGAACACACGCTGGGCTTCCTCTAACCAGCAACTTTCTTCGGTCAGCCGGTATACCTCGAGGCAAGCTGAGACCGTGGCGCATGCCTCCAAAGGCTGCTGATCGAAACGCGCCTTCTCATTCCCTTCAATGAAGAATCCGTTGGATCCAATCGGCACAAAGGTCTCTTTGTCGTCACGGTGCTGCTCGCCAACAAGCCACTTGAGAGAATCCATTCCAGCTTCGATCATTCTCTGGTTGTCGCTTCGCCATCCGGCCAGGATGAGCGCCTGCGGCAGTCTCGCATTTGAGTAGGAGAGACTCTTCTCGAACCATCGCCACGTCGCGGAATAAGTTCGCTCATAGATATCGAGAAGTCGATTCGCAAGCACATTCCGCGCCCCCTGAATGGCTCTGTCCCCAGGGAACCAGTCCAGATAGGCTTGCATGCCCAGAATGCAAAACGCCCATGCTCGCGGGCTTGTGAACGTGAGCGTCGCAGGGACCGAGGCTTCAAAGAGTCTCCCAGCCGCTCCTCTCAATCCTGCATCCCGTGAATGGCCGAGCACTTTCCCAAGTGACCATAAGGCACGGCCATGACTATCATCCGACCCGACCTTTTCCAGCCATTTGCGGTCATACCCAAGGAAGTTTCTGAATCTCCCGGTATCGGCATTGAAGGCAAGCCACAAGAAGGCCAGATAGCGTTGAGAGAGGCTTGAATATTCATGTTTGCCTGCTTGCGCCGGGCATTCATTCAGAAGGACAGACACGATCAGCGCACGCGCATTGTCATCGGTTGTATACCCTTCGCTCGCATTGGGGACCGAGAAAATTGCGTGCTGCAGAATGCCCGTATCGTCTGTCATGCTCAACATATGAGCGGGATTGAGCGCCGGCAGCTCATCGGGAGCGGTTGCTCGAACATCATCCTTCTGGGCCGCTTTGGGCTGCAATGTGCGCTCGAAGCGCGCGCGCTGAAAACTGGCCATGTACTTCCGCGCCGTCTTCGGCCATATTGTTTCCCGCGAATGGAGATAGGCCCGTTTCCGCATGGCGTGCCGTTCTCCATCGTTATCCAACAGTCGAAGTACCGCCTCTGCAATGGCATCGGGATTCTCGAACGGCACAATCACGCCCCTGTTGTTCGCAAGCAGCTCTTTCGCATGCCAATACGGCGTGGAGATGATCGCCTTTCCTGCGCCTAGCGCAATGGCCAACGTGCCGGAAACGATCTGCGCCTCCTGCCGATAAGGCGTGATGTAAATATCCGCAGCGCCGACGTGCTCAACCAGCTCTTCTGCGCTTACAAAGCGATTGAGTAGGGTGACGTGCGCAGAAATGCCAAGTAGTTTTGCCAGCGCCTGCAGCTCTTCGCGGTAACGTTCGCCTTCGCGCCGCCGGATATGGGGATGCGTCGCTCCGGAGACGATATACACCACGTTCGGATGTTTTGCGAGAATCGCGGGCAATGCCCGAATCACATTTTCAATTCCTTTGTTGGGTGAAAGCAAACCGAACGTCAAAAGCACCGACTTCCCTTCGGCCCCAAACTTGTCTTTGAAATAATTGGGGTCCATGAATTGAAAATCAGGCACACCGTGCGGAATGATGTCGATCTTATCGTTCTGAACCGCATAGACCTCGCGCAGAAACTGCGCCGCTTGCTCGCTCATGACAACCACGCGATCAGAGAGCCGTGCTATCCCTTCGAGCACACTGCGCTGATTCGGATCTGGATCCCGCAGAACCGTGTGGAGCGTGGTTACAACCGGCATCTTCAATTTGCGCAGCAAGGTCAGGATGTGGCTGCCTGCAATCCCGCCATAGATGCCATATTCATGCTGAACGCAGACCAGATCGTTGCCGTTGAAATTCAGGAACTCCGCAGCGCGTTCGTAGGAGGCAGGATCCTCTTGCTCCAGTTCCAGGCGTACCTGCTCCGGATACTCATAGCGTGAATCCGGATCGTTGACGGGAATAGCGAAAAGCCGACCATTTCCATATTCGGCCGCGAGAGCGGTGCATAGGTCGGTCGTAAAGGTGGCGATACCACACTGGCGCGGCAGATAGTTTCCTACAAACGCAATGCGGGTGGGCAAAGGCAGGCTGCAACATCTTGACGCTCCCAGAGAAGAGACCGCTGGTGGAAGGTCCCCTGACAGTTCTTCATCATGATGCGTCGGATTGGTAGGAGGCATATTGTTCTGCTTTCGCTTGTGTCTATGCGGTTGAAGCCGCTTTGCGCAGCTTCACAGGCCCGGACTTGGTTCGAGCCTTGCAGTCTGCTTCGTGCTGCGGGAGGCAGCGACCTAAAGTGCCAGAACCTGTTGAAGGCGCCTCTCCTCGGCACTATCAAGTGAAGTTTGCTTCTGTATGTGTCGAGTGTGGAGCGTTACTTTTGCTATCTGGAATCCCAGACAATTAGTAATCTGGATCGAATCCAGCTCGGCTCCGTTGAAATGCCCCTCTATTTCCCTGAGAGCACGGACCAATGCCCGGTGGATGGCAGTCTCTGGTGTTCTGCCGAGGCCCCGGGACGAATGGGAATCCGTTATCCACATGAAGTGCCAGCCTCTGTTGCGGATACTGGCGTCCAATTCTGATACGAGGACCCCAATCGCCTCTGCCCAGCCTTTGGAAAATGGCTCCTGGCGCAGATCGACTCCACTCGGCAACATACATCCGTTGCGCAGAAAGACCGTGTGTATCTTCAAACCTGCCGGCTTCGCGGCGCTGTGAACCCGCGGGGCCCGTCAGAGTCGGCGGCAATCGGAATCGGCGTGACAGACGCGCTCGGAGAAGAATGTCCTGGGGTGACCTCTTCGATTAAGGCTGGAGCGTTATTCGCATTGGGGGCGGGCTTCATTCGGGCGCCGGGCCCGCTCAGAGGCCCTGTCCTACCCAGCCTCATGGCCCGCCGTGCTGCGAAATGCTTTTCAACATCGACTTTCTTGATGAGGCTCATTGCTACTCCAGTCGTTCTGTTGTTTGCTTGAACGGTGCTCGTCTGGAGCGAAGCTTGGAGAGCTGAAGGCGAGAAGGTGAATTCTTGACTGCTCTCTCGAGCATACACTCCAAGCAATGAGTGCGCCAGCATCTCTGCGGAACGCAAGCCTGTCAAATCCGACCGAGAACCAGAAGTACGATCACGATCAGCAGGATGATCCCTAATCCTCCAGTCGGATAATATCCCCAACTTCTGCTATGTGGCCACCGGGGCAGCGCGCCAAAGAGCGCCAGGATTAAAAGTACGATCAGTATGGTTGCAAGCATGTTCCGCTCCTCACTTGCTCACGCATGAACGGCATCGATCAAACTCTGCTGCGGCCTCTTTGAGGCCGCAGCAGTTCAATGGTTACCTCTAGCGCAAGCTTGCTGTCGCCGCATTGGCTGGACTGCCGATTGCATCGCCGGACACAACCAGTTCTGCTCTCCGGTTTTGCTGGCGGCCGGTGGACTTATCGTTGCAGGCCACCAGCGAACTCTTTCTAAAGCCGGTCGCGCTTACTGAGTTTGCCCCCCCGACGCCCGGTTGCACCAGGTAATCGCAGACACCTCCGGCGCGGGTCTCCGACAGCTTCTGGTTCATCTCATCGCCCCCCCAACATTGTCGGTATATCCGCCGACCGCAATGTTGAGCCCTGGGTAAGCGATCAATATTCCGGCCGCTCTGGCCAGCTTCTCCGCTTCATTCTCATTCTTCCAGGGCAACGGAGAAATAGCTGAGCTACAATGCTCACCCGATCGTAAGGAGGGGGCAATATTTCACGCGGCCTTGTTGCCGGGCAGCAGCTTTTCCTCAGGGCCACCTGACCAGCGCCAGGATTGAGACTTCCATCGATGCTTATTTTTGCCCGGGCTCGATAGCCGCCCGTTTGCATCAGCCGTGACCGGCATCCCAGAGGCAATCGAGGAAGATGAGCAAAAGTGAACAGATATATGTTTCATTCAGAGGCGATGATGGACAGAGATTGATCGTAACGTTGATTAATCCTGGCGCAGATTGCCCCACGTTGGGTCTGCTCCCGAAAAATAACTTGGGATCGCGCTGCTGGCGCCAGGCTGCGAAGGATACGGTGTTGTTTCTGCCGCAAGCACTGCGTGGGCTGTCTTTTGATGATTCGCTACAATCCCCCGTAACTCTACACCGGGCATCTGCTTTCTGGGTGTAAACAGTTCGCCCCCCAATAGATTGCCCGCAACGAGGTAGTATTTTGAAGCGCAGTAAAAGCACGGCATTCGATTCTGGCGCCTTCCTTGCAAACGCCGGACTTGGCCGGACAATCATCGAATTGAAGGCGAAACAGACATTTTTTTGCCAGGGAGACACCGCGGATTCTGTGTTTTATCTCCAAAAGGGCCGCGCCCGGGTGACTGTCGTTTCGCAGAGCGGCAAAGAGGCGACAATTACTCTTCTGTCCGCCTCCGATTTTGTCGGAGAAGAATCTCTGGCTACCATCGACGGATTGCACATGGCGACCGCCACTGCCGTTAACACGTGCACAGCGCTCAAGATCAGCAGAGACGAAATGATTCGCGTGATGCATGACGAACCCGCATTCGCCGACATATTCCTCAAATTTTTGCTGGCGCGCAGCATGCGGACCCAGGCGGATCTTGTCGATCAGCTTTTCAACTCCAGCGAAAAGCGCCTGGCGCGCATTCTTCTCTTAATGTCGGAATTCGGTAAGCCGGGTGAGCCGGATACCTCCATCCCGCCCATTACTCAAGAAACATTGGCGGATATGATCGGCACAACGCGGTCTCGGGTCAGCTTCTTTATGAATCGTTTTCGCAGGCTCGGTTTTATAAGCTATAACGGCCGCATCCAAGTACATAAGTCACTGCTTAATGTAGTCCTGCTCGACCAGTTGCCTGACCAAAACGCGAAGAGGCCAGCCATACTCCGAGTTCCATAAGCCACATCTTCCTGCACGGTAGCCCGGAATTCGCCTACTTGGAAAATGGGACAGCAAATGCCAGGAGAGCGGTGCGCGGCGGGCGGCGGGCGAACTTGCTCCCCAATAATTTTCGGTTCCCTCCCCATCTCTTCCCACACGTGAATCGCTTCTGCATTCATAGAAGGCATTCGTATCTGCTCGCGGCTCTCTCCACGGAGTCTATAAACGCTGACGGTCGTCAACAGCTGTATCTGGCCCGACTTGATTGAATACGGCCCAATACGGACGGCCGGCGCATTCTCGATGTTCTGTACGTCTTCTGCGGATTGGGCGACGAACTGGTAATTCACATCTGCCCGGGAGTGTTTAGCGACAAGGTCGCGCAGAAGATCATCTGACGTCGGGCCGGAGTCAGGTTATGGAATGCTCATTCTGAGCCTTGCATGGAAAACCAGTAATATCGCCGCCAGCAGAACATGCAGCGAACCGGGCGCAGAGCGAACATGCCGAGCAGACCATCGAACGAGTGCAACTCCCCAGGTTTGAACTTTACCGAGTCGCAGCGAGGGCACACCCGGCGACTCCACAGAACCCGAGGCAGCCAATTCGGCCAAGTCACTGTTTCATCGCTCATTGAAGAGCTCCTTTCCGTGGCAGCATGCATCAAGTACCACCATGTTCCATCTCCGCTCGAAATCAGGTCCAGCCAGACAAAACAGCAATTCCGCCTTCAACCAGGATTCCTTCCACTCAAAAGTTCACCGCACGACGTTAGTACGGGCGAAGGCGCCGGCCCTGATGCACACTGATCCTTGGTTTATCTCGCCTGAACCGGCTGTGCTAGAGCGCTACGAGTCGCGACTTCCCGGGTCAGCCCGAAACCTCTTCGCGAGCATGAGCCTTGTATCCGAATCAAGTGCCAGCCCGCCTGGCGAATCATCGTATCGAAAACTGCCGCCCCGATCTGTTCCCCGAGCATCCGGTTGTCGCCGAAGGGCGTCCTGACCGGATCTGAACGGTCCCCCAGGATGCACTCCCTGCCGAGGAGAACGGAATGCCGCCTCAAGCCTGCGCACTTTTGGATGGTTCCACCTTAATTACGCCCGGTTCGGCCACCGAGTAGCCGGTTGCATCCGGCTGGCTCACTGGCTCGCACAGATATAGCTTTGAGCGGCAGCGGGGAGACAGGTGGTTCTTTACATCGCTCTTCCAGATGAGGCTCATGGCGGCTCCAGCCGTTCGGTTGCGTACTTGAAAGATGCTCGTCTGGAGCCAGGCCTGGAATGCCGAAGGCGAGAAGGGAAAAACCCGCTACTGGCTCAAGCATACGCCTGCAAGCGCTCGCGTGCCGGCTGGGTTACCTTTCATGAACTCGAGAGCTCGTAAACGAATCAAGCGCCACTCTCTCGATGACCTTCGTCCACGACCGGAGAAGAAATGCGTGCTGGCATTCCTCGATTCGCATGGTGTGGATTCGTAAAGAACTTAAATAAGAATCTGGATAACGCCGGTCACGAGCCACCCAAAAGCGGGTTGCTGAGGATAGAATAATGGCCAAGCTTCCCGGCTCTGGAGCTGTCAGGGCTCGCGTGAGGCGGATTCTCTGCCCGCGCAGCGTGGTGGGGCCCCACCACGCTGCGCGCTGGCGGTTTGAGCGTACTGCTCATGGCCCTGCACTGGACCACCGGTTCTCGGTCAGGATCGAAACTGAGCGGTTGGGCGACGTTTCTTGCCCTCGTTTGCGCGTTCTGCGTTGCCTGGCCTGCCTTCCGTTGGGTCCGCATACGGCTCTTGTGGCGACAATGCAATCGGCTCACCGTCACCTATATTTTCATCGGCATCATCCCAATTCTGCAGTTGTTGCTGATGGCTGAGGGGACGGTCAACTTTACGCCAGCCGGGCTCACTTCAGGATGAATTCGCCAGGTACACCGCGACTGCATTCGCCGGCGAGTGGCTCGTCATAGACTGTCTTGATCTCTGACGCCATGCGCTGCACGTGAAAATTGGCGATGCCTGCCTTCGCTCTGCTTCGCCATTGCCTGCGCTGATCCTCATCGTTGAGCAGGCGGCCGAGTGCCTGTGCGAGCGCGTTGACGTCGCCTGAGGGCACCAGCAGGCCGGCGCTGCCGCCGTCCAGTGCCTCGGCAATTCCATCCACGTCTGTTGCTACGATCGCGCAGCCGGCCTGGCGCGCCTCGATGAGCACCAGACCGAACGACTCGCGCCGCGAGGCCAGCACGAACACCTCAGCGCTGAGCATGTAAGCCTGTGGAAGCGCCTGATAGCCCTCAAAGTGGATGTGATTGGGCCGGCTCGAAGCACGTGCCTGACGCTCAAATTGCTCTCTGTCCGGCCCGTCACCGACGAGATAGAGATGTGCGTCCGGCGCTTGGCTCCCGATCCTTTCAAACGCCGCAATCAACTCCGCAATGCCTTTGCGATGATTCATTCCGCAGACGGTGACGATCGACCGGCCAATGAGTGGCCGGGGCTCAATCTCAGCAAGAGAGGGACAGCGGGGGCTATCGAGCGTTCGATTCAACACCACGCGAATCTTGCGCTTCGGAATTCCCTGGGCTCTCATCGTGGTGGCAACGGACTGGCTGGATGCGATTACCCGATCCGCCAGTCCCATCATCACCGATTGACGGTCATGGACGTTGTGTACATGACCGATGAGAGCAAAGCGATTGAAGTGCTTCCACAGCCAGGCCAGCAGCATCCCCGTGCACATGTGCGCGTGGACAATGTCGGGGCGAAAATCGGAAAGCATGGTGCCGAGCGAGCGCATGGCGCGAAGCAGTTGCGCTGGGCGCCGCGATTGGTTAAGCGCTAGATGCAGAACGCCTGCGCTCTCGAGCAGCGGCTTGTATCCGCCGCCTGCCGATGCGACTGCGACCGCAAGGCCCTGGCGGGCCTGTTCCAGGGCCAGGTCCACGGCGGTATTCACAATACCGTTGCCGCGATCGGTGACGTCGTTGAGGATGTGCAGAACGCGCATTGCCATCTCCTATGCCGCCGCGATGTCCATAGACGCTCGAACTTGCTCGTCGGCGTCCTCGGCAGTTTGCTTGGGTCGATCCGCGGCCGCCAGACTCATTGCTGCAAAAGTCCAGACCATAAAGCCCAGGATCCCGATCATGACGCTGTTCAACAGACATTGCGCCCCAAACCCGACCAGGTTTGCCATGGCCGAAACGACAAACGAATCGCCATGGTCGGCACGCATCAACCGAAATGCCAGCGACCCCACTCCCAGCGCGTACACCAGCGTTCCAATCCAGCCGAGCGAATAAAGAAATTCGAGCACGGTGCTGTCATGCGGCCCGATGATGTCGTCGTCACCCTCCGTGTTGTGCTTGGCGTCTGTGCTGCCAATCCCTTCACCAAATGGTTCTTGTCCAATCTGGCGGAATGCCTGTTCGTGGCCCTCAACACGCGCTGCGAAGCTTACGTCCTGGCTCGGGTCAGAGAAGGTCTGCATTCTTTGCACGAGCAGATCGTGAACTACGGGAAGCTGAGTGAGCCCCAGCAGAAAGACAACGCAGGCAAATCCGGCGATGGCAAGCCGTACACGCTGGCGCATTCCGGAACGCGTCATCAGGTAGATGGCTCCCGCCACCAAGCTCAGCCACGAGGCCCGGCTCACCGTGAGCATCAGCCCCAAAAATCCGCATGCGGTCGCAAGCAAGCGCAGTTTTCCGTTCAGGTTGAACAGCAGTAACAGGCCGCACGCGGTCACCGCCGCGTAGATGGCTGGTGCATTCATGGTACTAAAGACGCGGATCTTCATTGCCTCGACGGCGCCGAAGGAATTCAACTGCACATTCAACATCCAAAGGCGGTCCCAGTCCGGCAGGACGAAAAACTGATAGATGCCGTAGGCTCCGGTGAACAGAACGCCAAACAGAAACGACTTTTCGATGACCCTTCGGAACTCGGGATACAGGGCACGATTGTCGTAGATAAATAGTCCGAAGATGACCGGTATCATCCAGTTAAGCAGGGCGCGCAATACATCAAACAGCGGCTGGCTAACCAGCCCGAGGATGAACCCGTAAAGGATGGCCACCAGGGCACAGACAAAAGGCAGCGCTCGAAAGTCGCCGAGAATGCGCAGGGATGCCAAAAGCGGAAGCCCGGCCAACCCCGCAGTGATGTAAGGTGCCAGTTCGACCGGGCTTGACGGTGTCCATCCGCCTTGAAAGTCCGCCATGCGGCTCAGAAACGGCGTCAGGAACCACAGCCACAATACCAGCCCCACATAAGCGGGCTTTGAACGCCAAAGCAGAAAGCCTCCGGCTACAAGGCTCAGCGCAGGAAAGACGATGCGCAACAGGCCCGCCTGCCCGCCGGCAATACACAGAGCAGGAATCAAGATCATCGCCGCGAAAGCGGCGTAGACCTGCATCCGGTGCTGGTTGGGTCGCACGGAGGGCCCTAGAAATTCAGTTTGGCTGGCTGCGATCATCGAGCACGCTCCCGCACCATGACGTGAACGGCACCCATCAGCATGCGAATGTCGCTCCAGCTGGGCAGCAGACTGGGGGGAGAGATCTTCAGAAAGATCCGGAAGCCGGCGCACACAAACACCAGACGAGCGGTTGTGGATACAAGCAGGGAAACGGCGGCTCCATAGATGCCGTAGCGTGGGATGAGCCAGAGCATCATAGGGATGCTCAGAGAGAGTCCAAAGGCCTGCAGGATAGTTACAATCCCAGGCCGATTGAGGGCCATAAAGGCCTGCGCGAGGACAAATACGACTCCGGAAAGAACTGCTTCGAGAACAAGAATGCGCAAGGCGCCCACTGCATCGACGTACTCGGCCCCGTACAACACGCGGAGCAGGGTTGGCCCGATGAGGCACACCAATGCTCCGCAAATGGCGGTGACAACGCCGCTGGTTCGCACCGAGTCTCCGGTCATGGCCATGACTTTTTGCGTGGGATGCCCGGCTGCCTTGGGAAACAGCACCATGACAACGGACTGCTGGAACACGTTCAGCATCCGGGAAAGACTAAGCACAACAACGTAAGAGCCCATGGCGCCCGCGCTCAAAAGACTCACCACAAGCACCTGATCCACCTGCAGCGCGAGCGTACCCAGCACGTCGATCCCATAGGAACGAATGCCGTATTGCAGGAGTTGCTTTACCTCCAGGAGTCGAATCCGAGCGGCTCGGGCGCCTGTCCGGCGTACGCGCGAAAGCATGTAGCAAAATGCGGGGAGCGAGGCGCCAATGTAGGCAATCGCCGCGGTATAGGGGTCTATGTGACCGGTGGCGAGGAAAAGCAACAGACCGACCAGCGTCGCAAAGGGAGTGAGTATCTGAATTGCATTGGACGTCGCAAAGTCATGCCCTGCTTCAAGCACCGCACGCCCGGCCAGCGTGGCTGAGCAGAGCGGAACCGTGATCAAAAACCACTGAGCCGCGCGGATGACGGCAGGAGAATATTGATGTAACCACCACGGCAATATTAAAGCGGCCACAGCAGCCGCTGCGATTCCCAACACCGTGGCCATCGCGAATCCATTGGCCACCAGGCGCTCGCGCTCGGCACCACGATTGCGCAGATGGTAGATCAGAGAGCTGGGCACACCGAGCGTGGTCACGCTGGCCACAAACAGAGGCCACAAAATCATCGCGGCCAGTTCGCCGCGTCCGGCCGGCCCGAGCATTCTCGCAGTGAGAATGCCCGTTCCGGCCTGCAAAGCCAGGATGAGTACCTTGCTCCCAATCGATTGGACGACCGCGCGAAATCCATGCCGCGGCGCTGCCTGCCCCGCGGCGATCACGGCTGCCGGCTCCATCGGTGTCGCGCTCATCCAGCCCTCCGGTGGAGCAGCCGGTATTCGCTCATCGAGGGCGCTACCTTACAAAGAAAGTCCAGGAATCTCTCCTGAAAGAGATGAATATCGTAGCGCTGCGCAATCTCTCTCATCGTGGCCGGATCCCACATCCTCTGCTCACATTTCTCCAGTGCATCAATCAGCGAATCCGGCGTCTGCTCGGGAAACAGAATCCCGTTTACTGAATCGATCACCGTCTCGGTTGCCCCGCCCGCCCCATACGCCACAACCGGCCGGCCGGCCGCATTGATCTCGAGCGGCGCCATTCCGAAGTCCTCTTCGCCGGGGAAGATCAGCGCGCGGCAGCGGCTCGCATAGCGGTTTACTTCGCGATCCGGCTGCCGGCCGAGGAAAGTCACCGTCGGCCCCGCCATTGCCTGCAGCCTTTCGCGATCAGGGCCATCGCCAATCACCACAAGCTTGCGGCCGGTGCGCGTGCATGCTTCCACGGCCAGGTCGATTCTCTTATAGGAAACCAGCCGGGCAAGCGTCAGGTAGTAGTCGTCCACGCTTCTACTGATCCAGAAACGGGCGGTATCTATCGGCGGCTCAATCACCGTGGCGTCAATTCCGAATGCGGACTTGAGCCGGTTCGCCACTATGTTTGAGTTGGCGATGAAGTAGTCCGGCCGGCTGGCCGCCTTGACCTCCCAGTGCTTCAAACCACTCACCATCATCTGAAGCGCAAGCTTGGTCGGCGCGTTGAATTTTTCTCTCGACACGTACTCCTCAAAGCGCCATACCCAGCGCATCGGATTGTGGCAGTAACAGACATGGATTGCATTCTGGCCGCGCTTGACGCCCTTGGCATAGCCGCAGCAACTGCTCACGACAAGATCGTAGTCTTCCAGATGCGCTGACCCCACAGCGAACGGGTAAAGCAGGAAATAATGGCGGTAGAGCTTCGATTTGGCGGGCAAATGCTGCATCCAAGTCGTCTTGGTTTCAAGATTGCGCAGATACGGAGACATCTTTTCCGGTACCGACAGCGTGGTGCAGAGGTCCGCTTCGGGGAGCGTCTGGTGGATGGCCTCGGTGACCCGTTCCGCGCCGCCAGACTGCGCTAGATAATCCTGAAAAAGTGCGATTCTGGGCATAAAAGACTCCTTAGTTGTTGCCGCGGCGGGCAAGAGCCGGACGGTTGCGCATGTCCCACGTAAGGTCGGTACCGGGGTCCAGTTCGGCGTAGAACTTCATCAAATCGCTCTGAAAGCGTTCCAGTGAAAATTTGGGGCAGGTTGTGTTCAGGGCTCGCTCTGCAACTTCAGCGAGGGCGCTCCTGTTGCGCGATAACTCGAGTAGTCTCAATGGGAGCGCCCCGGCGTCGCCGCTTTCAATCAGCCAACCGTTCTGCTGATCCGTGACAATCTCCGGCACTCCGCCCACCCGGGTTGCAAGCACCGGAGTCCCGCTTGCCATGGCCTCAATCAACACCAGTCCGAATGGCTCATCCGATGAATTCAGCACCAGAAGATCAGCCGCCTGCAGCGCGGGCGACACATCGCCAAGCTCGCCGGTGAAATGCACGCGATGCTCAATTCCCGGCTCCCGGACTGCCGAACGCAGGGCGTCGAGGTAGGTTTCTTCATGCCGAAAGACCACCTTGCCGACGATTGCAAGATGCATGTCCGGCGCCTGGGTGTGAATTTGCTTGAACGCATTCACCAGCTCGAGCAAACCCTTTCTTCGGCAGATCTGCCCGACTGCACACACCAGGAACTCCTGATCCGAGACCCCGATACTCTCCCTAAACGCGGACCTGCCCGGTTGCTTTTGCGGGAACCGGCGCAGATCCGTGCCGTTATGAATGGTGCGCACTCTGCTCTTGAATGGCAGAGTGCCCGTGAAGCTGTCGGCTGTCGATTGCGATACTGCGATGATCCGGATACTGCGATTCAGAAATGCAAATGCGCGGATGGCGGCGCTGACCGCGTGCTTGGGCAGCGTGTCATGAACATGCCAGATCACCGGCTTGCCGGTTCCGATCGCGGCCAGAGACGCGGCGATGCCTGCGCGAACCGAGTTGGCATGGATGAGGTCGGGGTTGAGCATGCCAATCTGTTTCCGCATGGCGGACACTGTCTTGAACAGCGAAACCATTGATTGCAGTACGCGGTCTGGACGTCGCGCGAATCGGGCGTTCATCGCCGGCAATGGAAACCATTCCGCACCCTCTGCGCGAATCGCGGCTGCCAACTCTCCCTGCGCAGGGCAAAGCACACAGGGCTCGTAGCGCGCACGGTCAAGCCCGCGCAGGATGTTAATCAACACCTTCTCTGCGCCGCTCACCATGCCGGTGTGATTGATGTAGAGAAGGCGATTTTTCCTCGATAGGCTCATGCAGCACCAGTTCCTTTAATAACCACGGGCAGAGTCATGGCCAGGATTTTGAAGTCCATCCGCAGCGACCAATGGTCGATGTAGTGCAGATCCAGTGCGATCCAGCGATCGAAGCTCACGTTGCTGCGGCCACTGATCTGCCAGAGGCAAGTGAGTCCGGGCTTCACGCTGAATCTGCGCATCAACCACGCCTCGGAGAATCTGCCTACATCGCGCATGTTCAGTGGCCGCGGGCCAACCAGAGACATCTCGCCTTTGAGAACGTTGAACAATTGCGGCAATTCGTCAATCGAGGTCTTGCGCAGAAACGCACCCACACGGGTTACGCGCGGATCCTTGAAGATTTTGAACACCGGCCCGCTGTTCTGATTCATGTTTTCGAGCGCGGCCTGCGCCGCCTCAGCATTCTCAACCATGGTGCGGAATTTATAGATGCCGAAGGTGCGCTTGCTGAGGCCGTACCGTTCCTGCCTGAACAGAACCGGGCCCTTGCTGGTGCACTTGATGAGTATGGCAACGATGACAAACAGCGGCATGCCCACGATAAGCCCGAATACAGCCCCCGCGATATCTACCGCACGCTTGATGCGATGACGGTAGTCCTCGCGCACCATCTTGAGAATCACATTGCGATCCTGCTCTGCGCGATGACAGTGGCTGGACCAGGAGACATCGAACAGAGCCTCGGGATACTGCACCTGTACGCCGACGCGCTCGCACACGGCGATGACACGCTCAATGGCGGAGTAGTGCGATTTTACGGGGAGGGCGACGATCACTTCGTCCACCACCTGGCGCATCAGGATCTCTTCAAGATCGCTGATCCTTCCCAGCATCGGCTCAAATCCACTGCCATTCTCGACGGGAAGCGAATCGACGAAGCCGATAATCTTGTAGCTCCACTCGGGGTGCGTCTTCAACTCTTCGCGGATGCGCAGCGCGCCCTGCCCGGATCCGATCATGACAACACTTCTCGTCCGCCGAAAGAGCGGGCGCACATAGAGGTGAAAGAGACCGAACGCAACGCGCGACATCAGCGCCCAGAAGGCACCGGCGATCCATGCGTAGAGCACGATTTGGAGAAGGCGGCCGTGGTGCCATTCGACAGCAATGACCTGCCCGGCGACACAAGCGGAGAGCCCGGTGGCAAGGGCAACGCGCCCCAGCACTCCGGGCGCAGACTGGTTGTGTTGCCATGTGTACAGGCCGCAGTAGGAAAAAATGAATCGCCAGACTGCCCAACATAGGGCGAGCACCCCGAAATGCCCGATAGACATTCTCATCGAGAGTAGCTCGAGAGGGTTGGCAACCGAGCGGCCATTGACTGCCCAGAGCGCGAAGTAAATCAGAGTTATGCTTTGAAGCGCCAGATCAGTCACGCTGGAAGAGTGGCCGGTGATCCCACGCGCTACGGACGGGCGTAGTCGAAAAACTGAGCCGGCAGGCTCGGAACGGGTCCATGAAGAGGTGATCAAGTTAAAACTGGCGGTGCCCTCGGATTCAGGGTGCAATCCAGCTCGCATAAAATCCTCCAACATTTGTTAAAAAGGGTGCGGCTTTCCGCGAGGCGTGCGCGTCTGGTGCGCCGCCCCCGGCTTCTAACTCCTCGAGCTCCCGGCTTATGGAACGACTGGGAATGGGTTGAAGTAGATTCCCAGATTGCTTGCTTTCGTGAAACGGGACAAGTGCTCCATCTTATTGCGCGTTACGAGCAACATATCTCCGGGTTCGAGTTCAGTGTCCCGTTCCAGCTGCGACTGCTTTTTGATGTCATGAAGGTTAAGCCGGTGAACTTCAGCCGTATCGCTGTTGATGTGGCGGAACAGGATCACCTGCGTGTCGCGAGCTGAGTCCTTGAATCCTCCGGCCAGCATGACCGCCTGAAGCGCGGTGGTGTTGTCGCGTAGTTCAATTTTTCCCGGCTTGTCGACTTCTCCCGCCACCACCACATACGGTTGTTCGAATTGCTTGAGAGTGATCGCAAGTTCGGGGTGGTTCAACTGGTTCGACGCCAGGCTGACTATCTTGCCGTGTGCCTGGTCGAGTGTCAATCCAGAAACCTTGATATTTCCGACGATCTGCAGGTTCACGCAGCCGTCGGGCTGAACCGTCACCGTTTCGTTGAACTCCGGAGTCAGTCGATACGTGAGCGAAATCACATCGCCGACGTGGAGGGTGTAGACGTCCCGCTGGCGCAACCCGACATCGCTCCATGCGCATTGCTGGAACGCGAACAGAGATAACATGGTGATCGCGGCGATGAATGTTCGTTTCATGAGCACCCTCCTGAATACCTAAATGCCATCAACTTGCAGGACGCGTTCCAGTCAATCGGGAGCATCTGCGATGCACAGTTACAGCATGCGATCCAGCCACCTAGGCAGCTCGTACGTCCGTTTATTCAGGATGAAGCCAAGCGTCTTTCCACCGGCTGCTGCAATGCTCATTTCAGCCTCGTGGGGATCATCTCGCCTGGTGCGATTTGCCTCGATCACCAGGATCACCCCGTCGACAAAGGGCGCCACGCTCAGCAAGTCTCCTGAGTCCTTCAGCGACGGACAGTCGATGATGGTGTAGTCAAACTCTGAACGGAGAAGGTCGATGGAGTCACGGCGATATTGCCAGTTTCCCTCCCACGGCCCGCGATGCGCTTCCAATACGCGGGAGTTATGTTTGGGCGAGAGCGCGCGCAGGTCTTCGCCGTTAGCAGAGGAGGATCTCGAGAGAGAATGCAGAATCGCCTCCAGTGTAGGCTCATGAAGTTTGCGCAGGAAGTTCGTGCTGACTCCGGCTACGGAGTTAAACTCGTACCTGCTCAACTCCTGGATCAGCGCCCTGGCCACATAGGTGACGCCTTCTCCGGGATTGGACGAACTGATGGCAACCACAATTCCGCCCGAGCCCGGATCACGCGGCTTCTGAAGTACCGTATACAACAGGGTATGGAAGACCGAGCCCTGCACGCCCTCACTATGCTTCGGTTGATTCATCGATCGTGTCATCTCAGGCCTCCGACTCCTTTCGATAGCGGATGAGCGCCGGATTGACGGGTCTCTGCTCAGCCGACGCTGCTCTGGGGGAACCCATCCCAACGAAGAACGGCGCGAATTCTGCGTGCTTCTCCAAGCGCTTTCTGCCGCCAACCAGAGGAACCTCAGCCAGTGCGGGAAGACGCAGCACACCCGTTGCTTCGGCCGAGGAGGCGAACGTGTTGCGGCCCATCTCAGCGAAGAAGACGAGGAAGCTGGCAAAGAATACGGCAGTGAATGCGCCCAACACGGTGTCGAGCACCGGTTTGGGGCTATAGGCCATCACGCTGTAAGTCGGATTCTGCGCGACGGCGACGTTGAGCAACCGGTTGGCATTCATGGCGTCTGCCATCTGCGACTCATCCCGCTTTTGTGTATAGAGCTGATAATTGTTGTCAAGATCGGTTACTTTTTGGCGCAGCGTATTAAAGGCAACCGTCGATCCTTCAACGCCGGATAAATTGCCTTGCAGCGTGCGGATCTGCGCAGTAAGGGCGTTGTGTTTGGCCTTGAGCGCCTCACGCTGCGTCTGGTTCTGAATGATCGATCCAGTGACGGTCTGCCACACCGGATTGACATCCGTGTTGTGCTCCTGCGAGGTCATCTGCTGGGCCTTCGCCAAGGCAGTTTTCGTATCTGCAATCTGCCGGTTTACTTCCTGTACGAGACGATCGTTCTCAGTGAATTTGGTCAGCAGTGTGGTCCGCTTGTTTTCAAGCTCCGCGATCATCGTATTCAGACGTTCAACCGAATAGTCGTTTGGAACCGTGCGCACCTGAGTCATCTGGCGAGCAGGAATGGTTCTGAGCTGGCGGGTTTGCGAGCCGAGTTGTTGCGAGAGTTCACTGATCTCGGCATCGGTCTGCCGCAATTCAGTTTGAGCGTCGTCTATCTCGTGATCGAGCGACTGCTCGGTGTTCGGCAAGGAGACGATCTGCTGCTGCTGCTGGAATTGAGCAAGCCGCTGCTGTGCCTGGTCTAACTGTTGCTTGTAAGTGGCGGCCTGCGCGGCGAAGAACTCCGAAGTGCCGGGAGGCTGTGCCATCTCCTTTTGCTTGGTCAAAAACGCCGTCAGGAGACGGTTAAGAGTGTCGGAGGCGGTCTTCGGATCCGAATCCACATAAACCACATGGATAACATTCGATTTCCTCACCATGGTCACGGAGAGGTGTTTCTCGAATTCAGTTACGGCTTTGTCGTGCGCTTTTAACTGATCGCGCGTGAAATCGATCTCCGAGTGGCCGTTCCAGCCGGGATCGACGACCTGGTTTGCCAAGCCGCGGCTGATTAATAACTGAATCTCAGAGTTGATCTGCTCTTCGGTCACTCCATTGACGGTGATTTCGCCACTGATACGATTGGGCGTAATCTGTTCATCACCGCGTTTGTTCTGGACGAGGATGTCCATTTCGGAGTGGTATTTCTTTGGGGCAAGAAAAGCGTAGAGAACGGAAATAGCGATGACACTGAGCACAACCATCAGCCACATCCGGTGATAGCGGAATGCGGCCGTCATGATGGGCCGAATTGAACTGCTCTCTTGTGACAGTGCCGTGTTGCCGGGAAGACTCTGCATAGGCTACGGATTGCTCCTTCGCGATGGAAGCCTCGGGTCGGCCTTTAGAACGTGATGACCGGGTCCGAATTTGGACCAATTTGGCGCTACGTTGTTGCTGTAAACAAGCACTCACCTCTATGAATAACCCAGCTAAGATTGCTGCCGCATCGGCTGCGCTTGCCTTTTTGTATGGCGATTTGGTGCCGATCGGAGGGGGCGAATTTCTGCCATAGGATCGGCAGAAATATGAGGCAACCAAATTGGAGGGAGTTTCACCGAGAGGCCGTCCGTCGGAGGACGGGTGAACGCATTTCGCGTATATCAAGGAATTTTCACTGCAGACGTCGCGGTGGGACATGTGCGCACGGTGGCCCTTTCTTGAGGGAAGGCGCACTTGGCTGCGTTCCTTTGCAAAAAGCAGAATCGAGAATGTTTTCGTGCCGAGAGAGCGCAAATCAGAGCGGTTCTAACTAAGGGAGCCAACATTTTTATCGGGCTCAGCTACCCGCTTCGAAGTGCAGTCGGATGCACTGGAAGTACGAGGGTACTTGAAGAATTGCCGCGCGGATTGCGGGAAGTGTCCGCTTCAATTCCGGATGATCGGCAATGGCGGCCCCACAATATAAGGATGTCGGATGGGCTGATGTCGCCGGTCTCGCTGTTTTTCCTCTCGAGCGAGTCGTTTTTAGCGTATCAGCGGCGGCTGGAGAAGGGCCGCAACGGCGCGAACTGTAAGTTGCTGTTTAGAATCGAGATCATCCCCGGTGACACCCCCCATTCCCAATCTGCTGGACAAGGGAGCCGCCCGAACTGCTGGAGCCGTGCTTTGATCTTGTTCTGGAGCAGATGCGGCAACAGGGGCCCAGAAAGACTTTGAGCGGCTCAGCGGCCGGGAACTGATCCTCTTCATGCTCATCTTCATGGGCACCGATGTGCCTATGAAGGTAGGCCGTCGGATCAGGTACTCGCGCTTTGAACGAGGCTTATCTCAGTGAAAGCCAGGAGGGCTTTCCGACCGCAGCCGCGTGGATCTTTCGCGAAAGGAGAATGGAAGGGCAGTGGCCAGTCTGAGGGCTTTCTACCGGATTGCGCTTAATTGGAAACTAACTGATCCGGCATCGACGATGGATTAACCGACCCCAGCATGGCGACCAGCGTGACTCCACGGATCTGGGTACCGTCTGGCAGCGAGGCGACAACATTCGGGATCCATTGCATATTGTTCGCCAGGATATGGGTTCCGGGGGCCAATAATTCGCAGCCGTATGCGCGCGGATTCGGAGACTGCATCGGCTCACCCTCGACCTGACGCGATGCGCCCTGCGTCAACTTGCCCTGGGTCTGCTCCTCCCATGCCTCTGCATAAAGGTGAGACACCATTCTGACTGCATGGAGGTTTGAGCAAACGATAGCACCTGGTGCGACGCTGGAGGCAAGAGCCACCATTGGAACGCGATCGGTGTCGGCTTCTGAGGGGTGATAGATCAGATCGGCCGGGACCTGATTTTCGTCTGTGGGAGGATTCGGTGACTGCGGAGGACGGGTGGCGGCTTCTACCGATTGCACGACCGGCGCTGCCGGAATCTTATCGTATTTCGACGCAAGGGATACGATGACGAGAAAAACCAGGCAACCTAGGCAGATGGAAGAGAAAAAAAACTTCAGAGCTTTCATTTCGACCCCCGTTTATCGACATGAAAATTGTACGAGATGCCTAACCGGTATTCCTATGGCGCTTTCTGGGGATCACTTCATGCCCTACGTTGCAGAGGATTGATCCAGGCCGCGATCAGCCGGCCGGCTTTGACGAGGTTGCGA
Organism: Occallatibacter sp.; assembly: GCA_036519195.1. Taxonomy (GTDB): domain Bacteria; phylum Acidobacteriota; class Terriglobia; order Terriglobales; family Acidobacteriaceae; genus Telmatobacter. The sequence goes on from DATDLS010000506.1 coordinate 31,269, forward strand.
ATCGGGCCTGGAGATGGCAAGCCAAAAAGCCATCTCCCCCGGCCACTATTTAGCCGGAGTTCTGTCTCTATAGAGCGGATATCCTTGTCGATATTGCGCTCGTGATAGAACATGGAGGCCGCCGCCATTTCCCCCATGAATTGCTCCTCATCATGCTCCCGAGCCCCTCTCTCTGCGGTGATTTGCCGCTTACGTTTGATTGCTATCAATTCGGTCCCATTCACCGTTCCTGTCTTTGGTCCCTCAAGAAAATCACGAAGATTCTCCCGCAAACGGTTCCGGCGCGATCGCGCGCCATATGCTATCGAAAACAGCAATCGCGCTCGCCGGTTTCAAGCGGTGGACAAATGCGCTCTTTGTCCCACTGGCGCAACGCTTCATCCGATACCGGGAACAACTCGTATTTCTCTTGGCTCATGGCTTCGATTTCCTTTCACCGCGGACACGGTAATGGCTGCGCGGGTTACCGGGGGGTAGTTCTGCCCGTTAACCGTGTTCCTCGGTCCTGGCGGCATTGCATCGGAGACCGGATCGGCGGCAGTGATGAATCGCTATAACCGGAAGAAGGCGAACCTGTATATTGTGCGGAGCGACTGAACGAAGTGGAATTATGGCTGACAAGATCATCACGATATTTTCCGATGCCTCGCTCCGCGGCAACCGTTCCGGTTGGGCGGCATGGGCAAAATGCGACGGCCGTACGATGCGGATATCGGCGGGCATCACTTGGCCAGTGAGCAACATCGCAGAGGCTGAAACCGTAGCTCTTACGATGGCTATTCTCAAGGCTGTCGAGGAATTCAAGCCGTCTCCAGGGACCGTGATTGTGGCCCAATCAGACAGTTGCGATGCTCTCGGCGCTCTTCGCTGGGCTTCGAATTTCGCCGCGAGTGCCCCTCCTGTTCTGGTTGCCAAAGGAACGGATGCGATACCTGGGATGCCTAAGACTCTCAATGGGGAGCGGGCAGCATTTGCGCAACGGGCCATCAAGGTGGCTCTCGACGCCAAAGTTCTGATCTACGTGAAGCATGTGCGGGCGCACACCGGCAAAGCTGATCCACGATCCAGCGTCAACGAATGGTGCGATCGGCAAGCGAAGGTGGAAGCAGGAAGGGTAGTAATTTATCCCAACGCGAGCGCGCCCCGCCGACAATTATTTTAGGACATTGGAAGTTGTATGACTGCAAGTATTTGAAACATAACGGTTTGTATGGCGCGCCCGGAGAGATTCGAACTCCCGACCTGCTGATTCCTAGTCCGTGATGACGGCGTCATGCATCAAAACGCACGAGAACGCATACGCTCGAATAAATCATTTAAATAGAGTAGATACGCTTCAAATTCGCGTTGCACAGCGGGGCACCATAATGCGCCAGATCTCAACTCATAATGCAATCTCGACAATCAGCGGCTCATCCGGAATTCCCAGGGGCACACTCCCGACATGGTCGAAGGTGTGAAGGGGCGCAGACTGCTTGACTGGATCGTAGACTGTGACGCTCCGCGCATGCCGGCCGAGAGTCAGCACCGACGGTATGCTCGGGTTCTCGATATCGAGTCCGCGTCGAAGATCGTAACTCGAGATCTCCTGCCAGAAAACCAGGTCAAACTCGCCACTGGACTTTTCGAACAGCAGGCAATGGATGCGTGAATCGGTCGGGCTGAGCGTCCAGTCCAAATGCCCCAGCTGAGCCGGTTCGGCGGTGTCGTTCAACTCCGCGATCAGGTTTTTCATGGCACCGAACGCCGGCTTTTCCGATCCGTCCGCGCGCACCAGGCCCCAGTGCAGTTCCGCATCACCGAGCCCCGGATCCGTGGTTTCATCCATGAATTCGTACAGATAGGTGCGCAGTACCCCGTGTGCGAAATCGTCAAGAAAGAGCCTGGGAATGTACTTTGCAGCAGCGGCTTCGGAAATGCCTGGCTGACCGCGATGATCGTTGACCCCATTGTGATATCCGCTCTCCGTGAATACGATCCCCTTGTCGCCGGCCATGATCCTGGCCAGATCGATCTGTTCCGGAAAGATGATCGACGACATCTTCCCGGCGGGATAGGGATGAAGATTGCCTTCATCGATTTGGCTGCTGATATTCCCAAGCTGAGGGCTATGCGAAGCGAACGCGAGAGATGGGCCGATGACTCGGATGTGACTCGCATCCGTCATTGCCCTGGTCGCTTCGAACAGACTCATTCCGTAGTTGCGATCGACGGATGGCCAATCAGCCACATTGCTGATGTCAAGTTCGTTCGGCCCCTCGAAGGACTCGATCGTATGTCCGGCAAGTCGATCGACCTGCTCAAGGAGTGCAGCGTTCAAAGGGCCCAGGTTGCTTCTAGGGTCGAGCACCGCATCGAATCGGATCCCCAGGGTGCCGAGCTGGATCCATCGCCTGTAGAGAGCTTCGTTGTACTCCTGGTTCTGGAGATGCACGCCGTCGCGCAGGTGGAGAATGCCGATGGATTTCAACTCTTGTTCCACCAGAGGAAAATTGCCGTAGATGCGATCAAAATAATTGAGGTGTGTATTCACCCCAATGCTATTGACAAAATCAAAAGTGCTTTGCGGTTTTCCCTGGAGAGCTGCCTGGCTTGCAGCAAAAGAGGCTTTCCCGTGGACCTTGAGACAACAGACTACGAGTGCCGCTAAGAGCAGCAAACTGAACGCGGTTCGAAGCGGTGAGATAATTGGGATCAGAGGTACGCTCCGGTTTGCCAAGCCAATGGGACCCAACCTTTCACCAAGCCGTGGCGTCTAAAAATAGGCGGGGAAAGGTATTCCATCGGCGGATCGGTCAACCCTTCAACTGCCGACACTGCTTACGCCGACACTCCTTACTGAGATGCACGAATACCGGCTCAGGCGCGCACAAGGCCAATTCGCAACGGCAATTAAGATCTGTGTGCATGTTTCGCTTTCAGTTGCCATGAATTCCATTCGATAGAAGTTTGAAGATGTCTGCCCAGGGACTTACCCCTCGTGGCAACTCGCGGAGGTTTATGGGTGACATTCAGCTAGTGATTGCAGATAATCAGCCTCTCACGCTTTCCGGACTGCGCAGTGCTGTGGCTGATCATGCCGACATACAGGTGATGGCGGAGTGCCAGAATCGGGACAGGCTGATTGACGCGGTGCGCAAACACTCTCCTGATGTTCTGCTCGTCAGCACAGACATCCTGCAGGAAGAACTCGATGCGCTGGAACGTCTTGTCACAGAGATTGATGAAACGCGGGTGATCGTGCTGACGAGCCGAAAGGATCCTGATTTCCTTGAGGGGGCGTTGCGTTGCGGCGCCAAGGGCGTCATTCAACGGGAGTGGCCCATTCAGCAGATTCCGGTTGCGATTCGCAAAGTCACACGAGGCGGCGTCTGGCTTGAGCGCTCAGTCGCTGAGCGGGTTCTGGGAAACCTACTCCATTCACGCGACACTCCGGATCCGGAGACACACAAAATTACGACTCTGACCCCGCGCGAACGTCAGATCATCGATCTGATCTGTCAGGGATTCAAGAACAAGGGCTTGTCCGAAACGCTGCACATCAGCGAAGCAACCGTTTCACACCATCTAACCTCGATCTACAGGAAGCTCGAAGTCGTCGACAGAACTTCGCTTGTCATCTATTCCGCAAAACATAGTCTCGTTACTTTTTGAAGCTGGTTCGTCCGGGCCCGACGAACGAAACGACCTTTTTCTCGTTGGAAACGACGCGCAAGGTCGCCGAAGGTATCAGCCTCCGGATTCGCCAGGCTCTGGGCAGGCACTCCTCCGTAGATGACGATCCGCAATGTGGATTGCGGGCAAGCCTTGACTCTGCGCCGGCCATGGCGGGTGGAACCGACATGAGTGCCGACCGCCCAAGCTGTCAGTGCTTGCCGGTCGAACGGTCCCAAGCAGATCGCCAGATAGCCGGCTAACGCGACGCTGTAGTGCTGTGGTCGAATCGGCATCTACCGCGTCAGGATCGCGCCGGACGCGCTGTGAAGGCTTGGGGGAGGATGAGATACGACGGAAAGGCCACAGGATCGCTGGAGGGCGATTGGTGAAAGGAGGCAGCGATCCTGTGGTTGGCGTCACAAGCGGGGAGCAGGCCCTTGGAGCCCGATCCCGATTGGATGCGGAGCGAGCAGTGGCACATCCAGCCTCTCTCGTCGGAGGGCCAAGATGTGGGAACGCTCGCTCGGCTTTTTTGGTACCACGATCTGCGGTCCCGCCCTTGATTTCGATTGCCTAAATCTCCCGGAACTCGCCGGGCGGTCCTCATTCCCTGGTTCGCTCGGCTCTGGCCGGGCTCTCGTTGCACCTCGCTCAAGCGTTCCCCATGCTCGGGGCAAAACGATCGTCGGCTGCAAAAGCGGAAGGGGCGACAGGCCGCTGCGCAATTCGATTGGAACCAAGCTGAGCCCGATGTCGTAGTTGAGTCCAAAGGCGGCCAACGATGACCAACGATGTGAGGATTGCGTTGCGGCAGTTGAGGAAGTCGCCAGGATTTGCGATCACCGCAATCCTGACGCTGGCCATGGGAATTGGGGCGAATGCGGTGGTGTTCAGCGTCCTCAATGCGCTGGTGCTCAAGCCGGTCGATGTGCCGAATGCTCAGAGTCTTTCCATGGTACAGCGCTTTCAATTCCCTTCTCAATCGTATCTCGATTACGTGGATCTGCGGGACCGCAATCGAACCTTCGAAACCCTGTTGATGACCAATATCATTGGCCCGGTGGGTGTGAACACAGGGGGAAATCCTTCGACGGCGTGGCCCTACCTGGCGAGTGGGAATTATTTTGACGCGCTGGGCATTCAACCGTACCTCGGACGATTTTTTCATGCCGCCGATGAACACGGGACGAACAGCGCTCCGTATGTGGTGCTGAGCTATGCGTACTGGCATGGGCATTTTCATTCCGATGCCGGGATCGTGGGGCGGACGGTCGAGATCAACAAGCATCAGTTCACGATTGTTGGAGTCGCGCCCGAGACGTTTCGAGGGACGGAGTTGTTCTTCGCTCCGGCGATGTGGATTCCGATGGTGGAGCAGCCCACCGTTGAAGGCCAGAACTCATTGCAGTATCGCGGCAATCACAATGGCTATGTGCTGGGGCACTTGAAGCCGGGAGTAACACCAGCGCAGGCAACCGAGGACCTGAATTCCATTGGGGCGTGGCTGGCCAAGACCTATCCGAGCGAGGACGACGGCGTCAAGTTCACGCTGGCTCGCCCCGGCCTGATCGGAGACCTGCTCGGAGGGCCGGCGCGGGCGTTCCTGGGCGGATTGATGCTGCTGGCTGGGTTGATCTTGCTGGCGGCATGCGCGAACCTGGGTGGCCTGTTTGCGGCGCGGTCCGCGGATCGTGCAAAAGAGATGGCCTTGCGCCTGGCACTGGGCTCACGCCGCAGGTTGATCCTGAGGCAGATGCTGACCGAAGCACTGCTTGTTTCCGTGGGCGGAGGCGCACTCGGACTCGCCGGAGGCCTCCTGATCCTACGCCTGCTGAGCGCCTGGCAGCCTATTCAGGATGTCCCGATCAATGTGCCGGTGAATCCTGACGTGCGCACTTACCTGGTTGCTTTGGGATTGGCGCTCGCAAGCGGACTCGCGTTCGGGATCATGCCGGTGCGCCAGGTGATGCGCACGGATCCATGGAAGGTGATTCGCACCGGCGCGGCGAGCGTGGCAGGGTTCCGGCGGTTGACACTTCGCGACGTTTTGCTGGCGGTACAGATTGCCATTTGCGCAGTTCTGGTGACGTCATCTCTGGTGGCGGTGCGCGGGCTGGTGCGATCGATGCACAGCAACTTCGGCTTTGAACCGCAGAGCGTGATGCTGGTGGAAAGCGATCTGCACATGGCCGGTTACAGCAATGAACAGGCGGTTGAAGTGGAGCGGCGGATGCTGGATGCCTCTGCCCGCATTCCCGGTGTAACGGCCGTCGGATATACGAATAATCTGCCTCTGAGCCTGGGCGGAGGTGACTCGTATGTTTACTCAGATGCTACAACAGACTTTCGGCCTACGAACAACGCGGCGGACGCCATGGATTACGTCATTTCGCCTGGTTACCTGAGCGCTGCGGGCTCGCAGCTGTTGGCGGGAAGAAACCTGACCATGAGCGATGACGCCAAAGCGCCCAAGGTGGCACTGGTGAACCGGCAGTTCGCCGTGAAGTTGTTTGGATCGGTGGACAGGGCGATCGGCGGTCACTTCAAGTACTGGGGTGGGACGCGAGCCGAAGTCGTGGGCGTGGTGGAAGACGGCAAGTACCGGACCCTGACTGAAGATCAGCAACCGGCGATGTTCTTCTCGTTTCAACAACAACCGTCGAGCGGTACGTGGTTGCTGGTGCGGTCGGACCGCGACCCGGCTGAGATCTCCGGAGCGCTGGAGCGCACCCTGCATGGGTTGGACGCAGGTTTGCCATTCGCAGTAAGAACCTGGACCGAGGAAATGGGCTCAGCGTTGTTTGCCGCGCGGGTGGCGACGGTGGCGTTGGGAGTGCTGGGCCTGCTGGGCGCGATGCTGGCGGTAACAGGGATCTTTGGCATGGCGTCGTACACGGTGAGCAAGAGGCTGCGCGAGTTGGGGATTCGCATGGCGCTCGGAGCGCGGCGGAAACAAGTGCTGCGGGCCGCACTCGGCCGGGCCTTTGCGTTGCTGTCGGTGGGCTCAGTGGCAGGATTGGTTCTGGGAGTATTGGCGTCGAAGCTGCTTTCCTCGATCGTCTACCAGGCGGCGCCAAAAGATCCGCTGGTGCTGAGCGGGGTCGTTCTCACCATGCTGCTCATCGGGTTGACGGCGGCGTGGATCCCGGCACAAAAAGCACTCGCTGTCGATCCCATGATTCTCCTGCGGGAGGAATGAGGGATTGCAGTCTGGTTCGACGGCCTTGTTGACACGGCTGCCGCGAAGACTTGTGCAGATTTCTCTGCGCGGGCGCCTGCGCCGGCGGCGAGTTCAATTCCAGCTACTAGCCTGCTTGAACACCCACATGCCCTGAGGGCTGAGCCAGCCTATATCGCACAGCGCAGGAGCGTGTTTGACGGTCGAGAATTGTTCCCGAGAACGGCGGCTGAGTGCTCCGGGCGACGTGCGTAGAGGAATCCGGTGTAGAAGGCGGCCATGTCCGTCGGAGTGAAAGTGAGGTCGACCTGGCCCAAGGCACGGCCCGCGCACCACCGGATGGCGCATTCCCAACAGACATGCGGGCGAAGCTGATCGCCGATTGAAAAGCGCGGAGCCATCTGCTGGCCGCACAGAAGCAGGTTGCCAGGGAGCAGAGTTTTCGGCCAGGGCGAAACTCCATCGTACCGGCCTGCACTGTCCCCCCGACCCGGTGCGGCTACGGCTTGTATTCGCCTGCAGAAACCACCTCGACGACCGCCTGCACGGGAAGAGCGTCGCTTGAGCCTCCCGCAAGGAGCTTGATCTGCTCCTTCTCGACGCGCCACAGGTGAGCTGCTGTATCCCAATAGGCCAGGTCGCGGGGCCTCAGGTCGAAGGTGACATCGCGCTCGGCGCCGGGCTCGATGCGGACGCGCTGGAATCCTTTCAGCTCCAGATGCGGCCGTTCGACCCTGGAGCCAAGATGTTCGACGTAGAGCTGGGCCACTTCATCGCCGGCACGTTTGCCTGTATTCCTCACTTGTACGGTGACCTGGACCGAGCCGTCGGCGTTAACGTTGGGTGCGCTGAGATGCATGGCGTCGTAAGTGAAGCTCGTGTAGCTGAGGCCGTAACCAAAGGCATAGAGCGGCTTGGCTTTGCTGTACATGTATGTGCGGCCATCAAGGAGGTTGTAATCCATGATGGGTAACAGTTGGGCATCGCCCGTGGGCCAGGTCTGGGTGAGGCGGCCGGCGGGTGAGTAGTCGCCCATCAGCACATCAGCAAGACCGTGACCTTCTTCCTGGCTGTTATGCGTGATGTGGACGATGGCCGGCAGGTGTTCCTGGCTCCAGTCAATGGCGTAGGGAAAGCTGGAACGCAAGACTTCAATGGTGTGCGGATTGGCGGCGAAGATCTGTTTGACCAGTTGTTCCTGCTCGAGCACGATCGTCTTGCGGTCTACGTCTTCCTTGCCGTTGGAGGGCGTCGGGCACTTATCCCAACCGTCGTTGCACTCCGGATGATTGCCCACAACCACGATGGCGACATCCGCCTTGCCGGCCAGCAAGGCCGCCTGCGCGGGGTCAGAGCCGTCGGCGAACAGGACGTTGACGCCGGCGCCGGCCGCATCGCGAATGCCTTGGAGCGTGCTCACCGAATACGGCGGCGTGCCGCTGTACCAATCGAGCAGCACCTGATCAGCGAAGGGACCGATGACGGCGATGGACTTCAGCTTCGCTCGATCGAGCGGCAGCGTATTGGCTTCGTTCTTGAGCAGGACGATGGATTCGCGGGTGGCCTCGCGGGCCAACGCTTTGCTCGAATCCAGTTCCCACGGAGCGAGTGCGCCGTCCTGAGCCACTCCGATTTCTCGGTATGGATCAACGCCAGATGGATCCATTTCGCCGAGGCGGAGATGGACGCGCAATAGATTCTTGAGCGCCGCGTCCATATCGGCTTCGGTGAGCAGGTTGTCCTTCAGAGCCTGCGCGAGATCGTTTTTGTAGCTGTCCAGGAAGTGGTTGATGCCGGCCTTGACGGCAGCCGCAGAGGCCTGTTCCTTGTTAGGGAATGTCTTGTGGGCGGTGACCAGCTGGGTCAGTGCGCCGCCGTCAGTGCATATGATGCCGTCGTTGTGCCACTCGTTTACCATCACGTTTTTGAGCACGGGATTCACGGTCATGGGCGTGCCGTTCCAGGCGTTATAAGAGGCCATCACGGCACGCGAGCCGCCCTGCTCAAATCCCATGCGGAAAGGCACTGAATAGTACTCTCGGAACAGACGCTCGTCGAAGTCAGACGATGTATGGCTGCGACCGTCTTCGTTTTCGTTGGCCATGAAATGCTTCATGAGCGAAGCGGCCTGCCAGTGCCTGGGATCGGGGCCCTGGAGGCCCTGGGCGAAGGCGACGGTGAGCGTGCCGACCAGGAATGGGTCTTCGCCGTAAGACTCCTCGGTGCGGCCCCAGCGCGGATCGCGGCTTAAATCGGCGTTCGGCGCGCGCACCACAATGCCTGTCCCCTCCCGCGTGAGGGTGGGGTTTTGGTAGGTGTAGCGGGCTTCGAAGCCTTCGAGTGCGGCAATTTTCTTGAGCAGGTTCGGATCCCAGGTCGCGCCCAGACCTTTTTCCTGCGGAAAGGTTGTGGTGGGGATAGGCTGGCGACCGCGGCTGCCGCCCCAGCCAGCGGGACCACCAAGGGCCAGTCCGTGCAAGCCTTCCACTTGGCCGGAAAAGACGAGGTTCAGGCGCGGGATTTTAGGGTGGTCGGACATGAGGTTGACTTTCTCGTCCAGGCTAAGCCGACCGAGCAGGTCAGCGATGCGCACCTCATCGCTCAGCTTGATGTCGCGAAATGGGTAATCGGCTTGCGAATGCGCCAACTGCCGAGATCCCGCAACCAGTGCCAAAAGAAAAAAGCAGACAGTCCCCCGCCGCACAAGCATGGCCGTAGCCTCCCAATCAGAACGAGCGAAGGTTACCACAACAGACCTGCTTTTGCCCTCAGGTAAATCGCTTAAGGAGAGACGCGGAGAGATTGCGGTCGGTTCACGGGAGCATGGACGCGGCGGCCGCCACGGGCTCTCAATCGAAGATGTCTATCGTTTTTCGCCGCCGGTAAACCTCGTCCACGGACCCGCTCTCCAGTCGTCGAAGATCGGCTTCTGCCAGGTGAACTCCGGATGCGCGGACAAAAGCGGCGCGGCGGGAAAGTCTTCGCCAGAGAAAAGTCTTCGCCAGAGAGATGGCCGGCGCCTCCGATGAAGCTGAGGTTGGCGGCGGCAATGCCCTCAAGATTGAACGATGGTCACGGTTTGTGGCTAAAGGCCTAATGCTTCTTTGCGGTCTTCTTCGGATCCGGCTTCTTGGCTGCCACCTTCTTTGCCGGAGTCACAGACTTTCCGGCTGCCGGCTTGGCAGCGGCCTTCGCAACCGGCTTGGGCTTGGCGGCCGGAGCCTTGACGAGAGCGGCCTTCGGCTTGGCAATTTCCGGCCGCTTGAGGGCGGGAGCAGTCTTGTCTTTTGCCGGCTTGGCGGTCATGGCCAAAGCGGATGCGCCTGAGACGCTCTGCGGAGGCCTGACGCCGGGGCTATTTTTCGCCGGGCCCGTGGTGGACCCCTTGGCGGCTGCTGGTGTCACAGTGCTGCTGGCCAGCTGGTCTTCTTTTCTGATTGCTGCCGGTTTCCCGGCTTTATCAGCACCGGGACCAGTCGGCTTGGCTGCAACTGCTGAGGGCACAGCCAGAGTCTTGCTGGGGGAAGCTTGCGCCTTCTGTATCACCGGCGCAGCCTTCAAGTGCACAGCGGTGGATTTACCTCCTGAAGCACTGCGATCCTCGGACTTTGCCTTGGCCTCCGGCTTCGCTTTGCCGGCTTGAGGAGGTTCGGCCTTTGCAGGGATGCTCGCTGCCGATGTCTTGGCCGGCTTGCCGGCCTCACCCTTCGGGCCGCGCTTCACAGGCGGAGGTTCGGGCTCGGGTTCCTCGCCGTCCGGGTCATCGTCGGTGGATTCAGCTTCCGCATCCTCGGCCAGGTCGGTGTCGAGGTCCTGCTTGGGAATGCTGATACCAAGGTCCAACTCTTCGTCATCGCCACCCAGATCGTCGATGTCCTCATCTTCGAGCGCGTCCTCCGACTCGTCCTCATCGTCGTAGGAGCGCTCTTTGACCTTGGCCTCGCCGCGCTTTGCTCTCGGCCTCTTGACAGTCACCTGGGGCGGCGGTGCGGGCGGGGAGTGCGGCTCAAGGAAAGCGCGCAGCTCCTCGGGAGTGGTCAGGTGGCCATCGATCAGTTCCAGGAATAGGGCCTGGACGATGTCCTTGTAGGAGGCCAGCTCAGGAGTAATCCGCATTTCCTGCATGAGGGCATGGGGGATTCTCTGGCGCGCTTCCGGCCAGACCTTCAGAAACTGATTGTAGCGTTCCTGTACCGCCTTTTCCTTGCTGGTAAAACCAAGCCAAAGAACAGCTTCCGGATCATAACTCGTAAAAAGCTTGAACCCCGCCGAGGCGGTGGAATTCTCCTTGGAGAGAACCACTTTGGCAAACTTCGCCGCAATGGCGTCCAGGCTATTCCACTCCTCGACGAACCCGGGGCGCAGCAGCTCCTTTTTGAGGGCAGCCAGATCTTTGGGGTTCATCTTGGCGGTCAGCAGCTGCATCTGGGCGGCGGACATATCCGGATGGACGCCCTGCACCTGGAGCTCGACTGCCCGGTCGTGCAGCGCTTTGAGCTTCTCTTCATCCGCTTTGGCGTGGGTCCAGGCCGGGAAAAGGACCTTCATCCAGCCTTCCCCTTCAAGAGCGCGCAGGACCTTCAGGCCATCTTCTTCGTGGCCAATCTGCTCAAGTTCCCGACTCTTGGCTTCCTGGGACATTTGCTCGATGACGCCTTCGTTCTTGGCATTCTCATAGCGAGTCTGGGTCTTGGGGTCCAGCTCCCAGCCCAGCCGGGCGATGTACCGCGTGGCGCGAATGAGCAGGGATGGTTCTTCCAGAAAACCGTAGTTTGAGACCAGCCGCAGGGTCCGGGATTCGATATCGGCAGCGCCGTTCAACGGGTCCATCAACAGGCCAAACGAACCCTCATTGAGGGAAATGGCCATGGCGTTGACGGTGAAGTCGCGTCGCCGAAGGTCTTCCTGAATGGAGGCAGGATGAAAGACCGGCTTGGAGATCTTGGCATAATCAAGGCGGTGGGTGGTCACCAGGTCGACGCGAACGGTACCTGGGAAACAGAGATAGAGGGTGCGGGAAGACTCGCTTTCGCCCCAAACGACTCCACCAAGTTTTTCAATTGATTTCTTAAGCTTGAGTGCGTTTCCATGAACAGAAACTTCAAGGTCGCGCACCGCATGGCCACTGGTCAGATCGCGCACCGCGTCGCCGGTAAGAAACAGGATGATTCCGGCTTCCCGGGCGGCTTCGCGCATTTGGCGCAGCGCGTTCTGCTGGTCGGCCGAGAGCCGGTTTTCCAAAAGGTAAATGTAATCAGCCATCCGTTTTCCGTTCCCGCCTTCTCTCGCTCACGCCCCGTGGTCGCGCGTCCAAGTTCTTCATGTTGTTAACCTTAGGACGCAAACGGCAGAGGCGACAAAGCAGTACATTAACACAAAGATAGCAGCTTGGCTAGAGTGGAATGCAGTGGCGCTGGAGCTTTTACGATGCACCAGACCCGTGTTGACACTTTGCATTGGTGAACCCCGGCGGCGTCGGGCGGAGGAAATTCATGGCCTGCCAATTTCGTGCGACAATCCAGAACGATGGCATCGCATCGCAAACCGGTGATTGTGCGCAAGTTTTCCGGGGACTGGTGCGCCGGCTATGCGGGGTTGAGCTTCGGCCAGGATGCGGCTGAGCTGGAGATCCTGGATCTGAATGGCAAGGTTCTGCATATTGGGTGGGAACAGGTGAAATGGGTTTGTTATGTCCGCGACTTCCCTGCCGGCTCGTCTGCATCCGACGCCAGCCCGGAGCGGCTGCTCCGCAAGCGGTTTTCCACACGTCCACGCACTGCCGGGATATGGCTGCGCATGACGCTCACGGACGGCGAAGACCTGGAAGGGCTGGCGGCGAATGACCGTTCGCTGGTTGAAGGCGCCGGCCTGCTGCTGACGCCGCCGGATACACGGTCGAACACGCAGCGAATTTATGTCCCGCGCGCGGCGATTCATTCGCTGGGAGTTGTGGGCTTGATTGGGGGCTCGACTCCGAAGGGCGCGGTCGCGCCTCAGGCCGCCGACCGGCAGCCTGAGCTGTTTGCTCCCGACTCCGCCACATCGTAGCGATCGGGAGTTCCGGTACAATCCAATCGATGAAGCTTGGCGAGTTGGCAATTCGGCTGGGCGCGGAGCTGCGTGGAGACGCGGAAGTGGAAGTGACTGGCCTCAAAGGGATTGAGGAAGCCGGCCGGTCTGAAGTAACCTTCGTGGCCAACCCCCGCTACGCGGCTCTTGCACGGACCACACAGGCGGCTGCGGTACTGGTCGAGCCCCGGTTCCAGGAGATTTCAACCGCCACCTTGCGGCTGGAAAATCCCTACCTGGCATTTTCCCGCGCTCTCGGCTTCTTTTACCAGCCGCCCGCTTATCCGGCCGGCGTTCACCCGACGGCTGTGATTGACATCTCCGCCGAGATTGGCCAAGGCGCGCATGTGGGCGCATTTGTCGTTGTGGGCCCGCAGGTACGGATCGGGAGCCACGCCACCTTGCTGCCCCACGTCGTCCTCTACCCCGGGGTCCAGGTTGGCGACCATTTCTTTGCCCACGCCCACGCGGTGGTCCGTGAGAACTGCATTCTTGGCGATCATGTGACGCTCGAAAACGGCGCCATTGTGGGCGCCGACGGGTTCGGCTTCGCCAAAAACGAACTGGGGCACTGGGAGAAGATTCCGCAGTCGGGTCCGGTGCGGATTGGCAACCGCGTGGATGTGCAGGCCAATGCCTGCATCGACCGCGCCACCGTGGGCATGACCGAGATCGGAGACGGCAGCAAGGTGGATAACTTGGTGCAGATTGGGCATGGATCCAAAGTCGGCCAGAATACTCTGGTGTGCGCGCAGACCGGGCTGGCGGGTTCGTCGGTAATCGGCAACAACGTGATCCTGGCCGGACAGACCGGCATTGCCAACCACTGTGCGGTAGGGGATGGCGTAATTCTGACGGCGCAGTCCGCCGTCTCGCACGACGTGCCGGCGGGAAAGGTCATCTCCGGGTCGCCGGGGTTCGATAACCGCGTGTGGTTGCGCGCGGTAACGATTTTTCAGCGGCTGCCGGAACTGCTCAAGCGTCTGGACCGGGTGGAAAGGAAGCTGGCCGCGCAGGCTGGAAATGATGAAAGGGTCGGGCCGGAATGAGGCGACCGGCCGGAAATCAGAGGGCGGCAATCAGGATTCGGAAAGCATATTTGTCGACAAGTCGATCCGGACAACCCGTTCGGAGGCTGTCATGCGTGGCTCTGCTGTCCGTGGCCTCGCTGTTGGCAGCAGGCTGCCATTCCTATCACGTCGACGCCACCGTTCAGAACCACACCGGCGCGCCGATTCAGCAACTGGAGATTGACTATCCCAGCGCCAGCTTTGGCGACGACAAGCTGGCGGCTGAGGAACTCTTCTACTACCGCATTCAGTTGCGCGGGAGCGGTCCGCTCAAGGTGCACTATACGAACGCTGACCGGCATCAAGTCGACATCGACGGGCCGACAGTTCGGGAACGCCAGGAAGGCGAGTTACGGATCGTGCTTCTTCCCGCCGGCAAGGCCGAATTCCATCTGGAACTCGAGCCGACGCATTGACCGGGCTGGCCCCGTTCTGACGCCAGGCTCAACTCTTATTCTCCCCAGACTTTCCCCCTTGAGGTTTGGCAAGGCGCGATGAGAGACGCGCCTTGCCAAACCGGAGGCATGAGGCACATTAGTGGACCATGCTCTTAAACAGCGGCGATTGCAGCAGGCTGCTGAAGTCAGAATCGGACGCGGCGAAGTGAATGGACATGTTTCCGGAATCAGAGGCGATTGCCGTATCGGCCAGCGCCTGTTTCTCCGCATCCGAGCCGCTCATCTTGCGCACCATGACCGCTGCCGTGAGCAGGGAGGAGATGGTTGCGGCTGAGAACGAATCGCCGGTCGAGATAGTCAGGTCGAATTTGACGCCGTGCTGAAAGTCCATCCCGTACCAGGAGGCCTGCAAGCGCTTCTGTACGGTTTCAAAATCGGTTACCGAACCGGCTTCGCCCAGCACCTGCTTCATCATGACGCGGGTGCCCTTATCGTCCAGAATGCTCCACAACGAGGCCGTATCCACGGTCTTCATCGCATCCATCATCGTGATGTTGGTCAACATGCTGGGGTCAACGCCGTCGCGCGCGTCGAGGGCCTTCTGCACGGCGTCGCGGGAGCCGAAGACCATGGTCGAGGCATCCACGAAGCACAGCACCATGCCCGTCTTGGCCAGCGGATAAATGCTGTTGGTGCGCACCACGGTGGGCTTGACCTTGTTCTTTTTAAAGTTGGCGAGAATATCCTGCTCCGGAAACTGCCCCTCTGCGATGCCGACCGTCACGAGCGCATCGCTTCCTGCGGTCGGGCGGAACAGTGCGAAGGCAAGCTGCTCGACGTCATGATTTTCGTTGAGCCCGGACTTGGTGAGAGCATCATCGAACTGTTTCAGTTCCGGCGGCATTACGCGACTCCGCAGATCCATGGCAGCGGCTGAGTTCTCCATGGCACGGTAATCGATCGCTACCAGTTGCTGCACATCGTGGGGAACGGCGCCACGAGCGTCGGTGGACAACTGGGCAGCGGAAGCCACAGCGGCTACGGCGATCAAAACAGGTGCAACCGAAAATTTCGCAAATTCTTTCAACAATTCTTTCCCTCCGAAGAGCGGCAGCGCTTTGATCCTTGCCCGGGTAAGCTGCCTGAGCTACTCAGACTCTTCCCTGTCGACATGGACGAAACTGCCGGCCTCTTCACGATCATTTTACGCCGAACGGCTTTTTCAAGGCGACAAGCAGATCTCTGATCCTGTTTCTGCAACTGCTTGGCAAGCCACCCTATCGATACATTGGCATGAATGCTCACGCCGTCCCGGGCCAGTCCAAAGGCGCTCCCAACCGGTGCTCCAGGATCTTGGTCTGCTCATCGAACCCTACCAATTGACGCATCCACTCACTGTCCCGCTCGCAGGCGGCCTGGGGAATGAGCCCGATGAGTTCGCCCTCCACCACGGTCGCCTTGTGGCGTGTCGCCAGGCTGGAGACCGCTCGATACACGTGCGAAATGGGCGTCACTTCAAAGTCCGTAATGTTCATCGCCAGCTGCGCTCGTCCATTCGCCAGTCCGCCGATGGCTTTAACCCCCTTCATGCCTCCGGAGGCGGCGCGGATCTCGCGCGCAATCGCTCTCACCATGGCTACGTCTAAGGAATCAAAGTAGATATTGTAGTTGACCAGAAACTTGCGCGCGCCCACCGCACAAGCCCCAGCGGTAGGATGGAGGCCCGGACCGCCCAGATCAGGCCGGCGTGAAGACTCCCGACGAACGGCCTCGCTCAGGCCTTCGAACTGGCCACGCCGCACTTCGTCCAGATTAACGCGATCGGGCCGCGCCGCCGCGGCTTCATAGAAAAACACCGGCACGCCGTAGCGGCGCCAGATTTCGAGGCCAGCCTGGCGGGCCAGCAGCACACACTGCTCCAGCTTGATGCCGGAGATGGGGACGAACGGAATGACGTCGGCTGCGCCGATGCGGGGATGCTCGCCATGTTGCCGGGTCAGGTCGATCAGGTCCGCGGCCTTCCCGGCTCCGCGCACCGCGGCCTCAACCACAGCGGCCGGCTCACCGGCGATGGTAACGATCGAGCGATTGTGCGAAGCGTCCATCGACCAATCGAGCAGGTGAACCCCGTCGACGCACATGGCGGACACAATCGCCTGCACGCGCCGGGCATCCACGCCCTCGGAGAAGTTGGGTACGCATTCGATGACCGGCCCGCTCATGATTTGCTCCTGCCCGGTCGGAAATCAGACCGGAAATAACCTCGTCCCAAGCATCGGGGCGGGAATTCACGCCCCCGCGCACCGAAAAGACTCTTACCGGCTTGGGGCACCCCACTATGCTACTTCCAGAACGTATAACCCACCTGCACCTGAATGCTGGCATTCACGCCGGGGTTGCGATCTCCCAGAGAGGCCGATGAGATGTGGACCGCGTTCACGCCAACATCGATCGACCGCTTCGCTTTGGTGAAAATGTGAATCCCTACGCCTCCCTGCGGCGAGAAATTCCATACGCTGGTTCCGCCGTCAAGTCCAATGGCCGGGATGCTGTAGTAGTTCGGCGGAAACTTGTGGGTAGTGTAGATGAGTCCGCCCGCGGCCTGAAACCAGGGCTGAATGCGCCGCGACCGCGTGGCGAAATTCCAGCGCAGGATCACCGGCGTCAGGCTGACGCCGGTAAAGGTACCACCGCCCTCAGGCAGATTGCTAGCACCACCGGGGTAAAAGAAGGTCTGCACGTGAGGCGGCGGCGTATAGGCCTGCCAGAACGGGATGATGTTGACACCAAACTCGAACTGACCGCTGAAAATGCCGGCAGGAATAACCGGGGTGAGGATTTTGCCGCCCTGAAAACCCGCGAAAAAAAACTTGAAGTCGTCGCGGTTGCCAAGACCGGTGCCCCAGTCGATGAACGGGCCATATTCCCAGCTTTGATTCTTGCGCGCCGCGGCAACGGGACTATCTACTCCATCTGTGCCGCTCACCGGAGAGGGGGTTTGAGCACCGGCAGCCACAGCGGCTGCCATTAAAAGAAACAGGACAAACTTTGCGCCTGGGTTCAACGTTTTGTTCCCCTTCGTCAAAAACTCGATTCTTCATTCCGCAAAAAGGCCGCCACGTCCGGGCGGCCTTTTCCCTGCCTTGGATCGCAAGAAATCAGCCGGCCGCATGTTCCATTTGCTCGGCATCCATATCAAAGTTGGAGTAGACGTTCTGCGTATCGTCGCAATCCTCTAGAGCTTCCAGCAGGCGCATCATCTGGTTGGCCGCAGAGCCCTCAAGCTTGGTGTAGGTGGAGGCCACCATGGTCACTTCGCTCATGACCGTCGGAATTCCAGCTGACTTGACCGCAGCAGCGACCGCTTCGTGCGCCGCTGGCTCTGTAATGATCTCCCAGCTATCGCCTTCGTCGTTGAGGTCTTCGCCGCCGTGCTCGAGCACGATGTCCATCAGCTGCTCTTCAGTGGCCGCGTCCTTCTCGATGGCAATGAGGCCCTTTTTCGAGAACATGAAGCGTACCGAGCCGGTCTCGCCCAGGTTCCCGCCATTCTTTGAGAAGGCGTGGCGTATTTCACTGACTGCGCGGTTGCGATTGTCGGTGGTGACGTCAACGATGATGGCCACACCACCGGGGCCGTAGCCTTCAAATGAAATCTCTTCGTAGCTGACTCCCTCCAGCTCGCCGGTGCCGCGCTGGATGGCGCGCTTGATGTTTTCCTGGGGCATATTCTCCGCTTTTGCCGCAAGGATCGCTGTACGCAGCCGGGGGTTGCCGTCGGGGTCGCCGCCGCCTTTGGCAGCGATGGTGATTTCCTTGATGATGCGGGTGAATATCTTGCCGCGCTTGGCGTCGAGCGCGCCCTTCTTGTGCTTGATCGTGGCCCACTTTGAATGGCCGGACATGAGAACCTCAGCGAACGGTAGGAGATTGCGGCGCGAACACGTGCCTGACCCTGCCAGTATACCATTGGCAAGCACCCGCCCGGCTCGTCCAGGCCGGCCTGAACCCCAGGCCAACTCGGCCACGGAATGACTCCCCTCGGGCAGGTTCGGAGCCTCTGCAAGAGGCTGCAAAAAAGCAAGCCTTGTTTCTCCCCACCACCCTTCGACCCCTGGGTGTGCGCGGGTGGAAAAAACCTCCGCGATTGCCCCTCGGCGGTGCACTCGAGTCGATCTTGAATTCCGATGGCACTTTTCGCAGGCAATGTCCCCGCTCAGCGGGCACAAAGCGAAGCGGCTCTCGAGAGAGGTCTTCCATGAGTGGACTTCCGGTCGCCTAAAAAAGGTAATTCTTACATCTTCCACTAAGTACTTTCTGCACGATGCAAGTAATAATTGCGGGGTTGCTTGAGTTTTAAATTTAATTTCATTTTTTGGGCGAAAAAGGTTGTTCCAACCCCACTGATATGCAAGGATGGCCTTACCAACTTCGGAAATCATCTCGCGCCCAGAGCCGGAGCAAATTCGGCAAAAGCACGAGGGAAGCATGCTCGGTTGGGGCTGGAATTGAGCTCAACAGCAGAGATGTAGGCCTTCTGGCAGCGGTAAGGACGATAACTGCATTTCTCTTTTGAAAATGCAGTTTGAGGATTGTGAGTCGTTTCGAACCGGCGGATCAGCTTTCCGCCCTTCAACCGAACTCAGAATTCCCAGAGCAGCACTGCACTTTTGCGATCACCAAAAGTGCAGGACCTCGGACCTGTGCCCAAGGCTTGAAAACGACAGACCGCAGTTTCAAGGTTGCGTAACAAATTGATTGAACCTGATAAACGGCTCTCCCTTGTACCTCACGAATGCAGTATTTGCGGGCCTGATCAATCGGTTGCCGAAAGCCGAAACACCAAGAAGCGACGTCCTCGCGGTACTTCAACAAGAGACTTCGCGAATCAGCAACCTATTCAGCCCCAGTTACAAGGAAACCGATGAAAACCGTCAAACACCTCTCCCTCTCCCTCTCCCTCTCCGCGTCGCTGATGATGACCGTGGCCCTTCCCGCGCTGGCAAGCGTAACCATAAGCAGCCCAAGCAATGGCGAACAAGTAGGCACGCCATTCAAACTTTCCGCCAATGCCAGCAGCTGCTCGTCGCAGACTGTTTCCGCCATGGGCTATTCCCTGGATAACAGCAGCGACACGACCATCGTCAGCTCAACATCGATCAATACCAATGTCAGCTCGGGTACTGGCACTCACACGCTTCACGTGAAGGCATGGGGAGACAAGGGCGCATCCTGCGTGACCGATGTGTCGATAACAGTCGCGACAAGTTCGAGCGGAGGCTTTGAAATTCCAAGTGATGCCACAAGCGTAGGCAGCATTCAAGTGCTGAGCGGCTGGAAGGCAAGCAATGATTCCGCCTCTTCGGGCAGTTCCAACGGATCCATGGCGATCGTCGGGTCACCGTCGCTATCAGGCAGTGCGCGCCGTTTTATCAGCAATTTTTCGAACGACGGCGGTGAGCGCTATCAGATCTCATTCGGCGACGATGAGTCCGCGACCAACTTTCTTTATGACGGATGGGTGTACCTTACCAGTTCCTCAGCAAAGGTGGCTAATTTGGAAATGGACATGAATCAGGTGATGCCGAACGGCCAGACGGTGATCTTTGGATTCCAGTGCGACGGCTGGAATGGGACATGGGACTACACCGCGAACGCAGGATCTCCGGAGAAACCGAAGGATACCTGGGTCAGGTCCGGTGCCGCGTGCAATCCGCGCAGCTGGAGCATCAACACGTGGCACCATGTGCAGGTCTATTATTCGCGTACCGACGCCGGCGTTGTGACCTATCACACGGTTTGGCTCGACGGGAAGCAACAGGCGATTAATGCTACTGTGTCTTCGGCGTTTGCACTGGGATGGGCGCCCACGCTCCTGAGTAACTTCCAGGTGGATGGGTATGGCTCCGGAGGGCAAACTACCGTCTATTTGGATAACCTGGTCGTTTATCGCTGGTAGGCAGCGAGTGCCTAAGTTAGAAATGCTTAGATAATTCGATCACCGAGCGGCGCTCGAGCCAATGCGTATCAGTTTCGAGCGCCGCTGCCATTTCTCTTCTCTTCGAGCTCTCAATCAGTCACCTGTTGATGATCGATCTTGTCGTTACTGACCTGCTTGTGAGCGGGAGGGCGAAAGATCTGGCCTACTGCTTCGCGAATCCACGTATGCCGCAGATCGCCGTCAAAGCGCGGAAGCCACACCAGGGAATGCGGGATGCGGGGAAGCTCTTTTCGCGCCTTCAATCCTATGAGTTTGAGTGAGGCAAGCCTCTGTTCTGCGATTCGTGCTGAAATCTTGAGCACGACCTGGCGGGCGATTGGGCGAACGAAGAGGGTTTCGTCGGGCGCGCCATACAGAAGCGCCGTCGCTCTCCCTCTGGTCCGGCCAAAAAGCAGATCCCCAAGGGGATGCGACAGGCGTTCTCATTCCGAGAACACTTGTACTCACAATGAGAACAGCTTGGCTGGCGGTGCGAACTCATTTCAATATCCCCGAATGAAAATCGGCTTCTGAACCAGACGCAGGTCCTCCGCCTTCGGCGAAGGATGACAATTTCAATGCTGGAGGTAGTCTTACTTGGCCTCGCAGGAGGCGGCGCGGGTAAGCAGGAGGTCGCGTTCGCGGGTATTGCGGGTAAGGGCGGCTGCGCGTTCGAACTCGGTGCGGGCTTCGGGGTGGCGGCCTAGTTTGTAGAGGAGGTCGGCGCGGACGCTGGGGAGAAGATGGTAGCGCGCGAGAGAAGGTTCGGACGCGAGGGCGTCTACGAGTGTGAGGCCGGCCTGGGGGCCGTGGGCCATGGAGACGGCTACGGCACGATTGAGCTCGATGACGGGGGATGGGGTTAGGTGAGCTAGTTCGGTATAGAGGGATACGATGCGGGGCCAGTCGGTTTCCGATGGCGTGCGGGCGCGGGCATGGCAGGCGGCGATCTCGGCTTGGAGGAGATAGGGGCCGCGGGTGGCGTTGATTTTATGAGCGCGTTCGATTGCGGTTAGGCCGCGATGGATTAGGAGTTGATCCCATTGGGTGCGGTTTTGATCGAAGAGTAAGACTGGTTCGCCGGTAGAGGTGACGCGGGCGCGGGTGCGGGAGGCCTGGATCTCCATGAGGGCGACCAAGCCATGGACTTCTGGTTCGCTGGGAGTGAGCTCGGCGAGGATACGGCCGAGGCGGAGCGCGTCTTCGCAGAGGTTGGGGCGCATAAGGTCGTCTCCGGCGGTGGCGGAGTAGCCCTCGTTGAAGATGAGGTAGATGACTTCGAGAACGGAGCAGAGGCGGGCGGCGAGCTCGGGGCCGCGGGGGACCTCGAAGGGGATGTGCTTGTCGGCGAGGGTGCGTTTGGCGCGGACGATGCGCTGGGCGATGGTGGGTTCGGGGGTGAGGAAGGCGCGCGCGACCTCGTCGGTGGTGAGGCCGCCGAGGAGGCGGAGGGTGAGGGCTGCGCGGGACTCAGTAGGGAGGATGGGATGGCAGGCGATGAAGACGAGGCGGAGGAGGTCGTCGCTGATCGTGTTGTCGAGCGTGGAAACGAGGTTAGGCGAGGTTTGTTCGAGGGCTTCGAGTTCGCGGGCAAGCTCATCGTGTTTGCGCTCGGCGACGGCGTTGCGGCGGAAGAGATCGATGGCGCGGCGTTTGGCGGTTGCGGTGAGCCATGCCCCGGGATTGTCCGGCACGCCAGACCGCGGCCACTGCTCGAGTGCGGCGACCAGTGCCTCTTGCGCGAGGTCTTCGGCGAGGCCGACGTCACGGGTGAGGCGCGTGAGTCCGGCGATGACGCGCCCGGACTCGATGCGCCAGACAGCTTCGATGCTGCGATGCAGGGCCAGTTGTGAGGCCTGATGTGCGGCGTGATGTGGATCGGTAGCGGACACTGCTACCAATCACACCAGCTTCGATCCGTAAATGCAACAGTGGCTATTTGTTGGCGGTCTGATTGGGCAGCTCAGCCCGTTTCGCTATTTTGTACTGGATCTGCTCTTCGCTCAGGATGGGTGCGAACTCTTCCATCTCAAAGACCTGGCGGATTTCGATTTCCGAGTCGACGGCGGGGGGGATGGGGCAACGCTTGACCCACTCGATAGCCTCTTCGAGAGACTTGACCTGCCAGATCCAGAAGCCGGCGATGAGCTCCTTGGCCTCGGCGAAGGGGCCGTCGATGATGGTACGAGACTTGCCGGAGAATTTGACGCGCGCGCCTTTGGAGCTGGGATGGAGGCCATCCATGGCGAGCACGATGCCAGCTTTGATGAGCTCTTCGTTGAACTTGCCCATCTCGGCCAGAAGCTCTGGATCAGGGAGGGCGCCTTCTTTTTCTGACTCTGGAGTTGCTTTAAGGATGACCATGAATCGCATTTTCTTTGTCCTCTTTGAGTTGGGATGAATGTGAAAGTGTCGCGGCTTATGAGGCAGCGAGGGCTGGCTGGGCTATTTTGCGGGCTGTTCGTAGAGCTGGCGGATCTCGGTCTCAGGGGTGGGTGGGGCGCCCTCGGCTTTGGCGGCCTTGTAGATGCATAGAAATCACATTGTTTCTCCGTTTCTTTGTTGGAGCAAATTTGCTCGCTCTATGGATACGTCGAAGGAGCTGTGGGGAAATCGACTGTGTGCGGCGATTATTTCTGGATTGATTATTGTGGACGTTCTGGCATTTTGTAAGTTACAGAAACCATTGACACTGAATGATTTATCCTATGGGAAAAGCGTTCGACTCCCGCCGCCTCCACCCTCAATTTCTTATTTATTTTGAATGGCTTGAGATGAAACCTGATGTAACGGTGTCATGCGCGGAGAGGAGACCGCCCGCCAGTAGCGGGTTCCAAGCACAACCGGGCTTCTACTTCCTCCGCAGAGGCTCGATGACAGATGCCATATCGTCTTCGCCGAAGCCTTCGGAGACCGCGTCCTGAAAGACAGAGCGAGCGACTTCAGCCGTCTTCAGGTCAACCTTGCAGAGAGCAGCTTCGGCTTCTGCATAGGCCAGATCCTTGGTCATGAGTTTGAGCAAGAAATTGACCTCGTAATTCCGGCTGACCATTCTTGCGGAAATCGCGCCCAGCAAGGGGCTGCCCGGCGCGCCGGCTTTGAGAATGGCGAGCGCTTTATCACGATCGAGGCCGCTGCGCTCAATCCAGGCCAAGCCTTCAGCCAGCGACGCCGCTTGCACCCCGCAGAGAAAATTGTTGATGAGCTTCATTTTTGCGCCGCTGCCGACAGGGCCCAGATGCACGATGTCTTTGCTCATGGCCTTGAGCGCAGCCGTTGCGGTCTGGAGCGCGCCTTCGCTCCCACCCACAAGGAAGCAGAGTTGGCCGGCTTCTGCCTGCGCGCGGCTTCCCGTAACCGGTGCGTCAATCAACTCCACGCTATGCGCTCGAGCCAATGCTGCGAGCTGAGTGATCCATGCGGGGCTCACAGTGCTGGACTCAATCAGGATCGCTCCGGGAGCAACTGCTGCGAGCGCTCCATTCTCACCTGTCCAGATTTCGCGCGATGCTGCATCGTCTGCCAACATAGAAACCAGAATGGCCGCGCCCTTGGCTGCCTCAGCCGGTGAGGATGCCAGGCGGGCACCCGCACTGATCAGAGGTTGCGCCTTGGCCGCGGTGCGATTGTATACGGTCAGAGAAAATCCAGCTTTAAGCAGGTTTGACGCCATGCCGGCGCCCATGGTGCCCAGCCCAAACAGCGCTATATTCTGAGTCACAATGTGGTCCCTCCTGTATTGATTATCAGCCTAGAGAGCGCACTTCGACGAGGCGGTCTTTATCCTTGGGTTCAATATGGATGGGGTTGCGCAGCGCACGGCCGAAGCCATCGTACTGTACTTCCATCCAATCACCATTCTTGAGCTCGATGCCGTCGCCGAAGCTGAGCGAGTGCGCGCCGAAGAAGTGCACGTGCACATCGCCAGGCTGGCGATTGTTCTCAAACTTGAAGTGGTGATGTTCTAGATTTGCCAGGCTGTGGCACATGTTCCGCTCGCCGGTTGCAATCTCTTTTGACCAGATGATTTCCATCCCGCGGAGAATGCGCACTTCTCCGCCTATCGATTGAAAGCCCGCATCCACCACCAGTTCGGGGCCGATGCCGCATGCACGCAGCTTTGATCCGGCAAGGTTGAGATAGTTACGCTTTTCGAACTTGTGATCGGAAAACTCATTGCTCACAGTCATCCCGATCCGATAGGGTGCGCCGTCCTGACCGACGATGTAAATGCCGGCTATCTCGGCCTCTTCGCCGCCATCCTCACCAAAGGATGGAACAGTGAGCGGCTCAAAGGGCCCGCGCAGGATGGCGCCGCTGCCCTTGTAAAACCACTCTGGTGCGATGCCGATGCTACCAGGCGCGGGGCGTCCACCTTCAACTCCCCACTGGAACATTTTCATGCTATCGGTGCTTGTCTCGGCGGCGCTTGGCTGCTGAGCAACGTGCATCGCCTCGCGGTCCTTGGCGCTTCCGAGGTGCGTGAGGCCAGTCCCGGAAACGATCAGGCGCGAGGGTTGACCCCGCACATCGATGGGCGCAAGTAGGTGCCAATCCGACACGCCCGCATAGATTGCATCGTAGTCCAAGGTTTCACCCTCGGCCAGCGCAAGTGCATGTCGGCTGAGGCTTACGCCGCTGGCCAGGCACGACTGAGCCAGTTCGTAAATGCTTTGTACCTGAGTGAGGCAGCGCAGTTGCGGCTCTTCAACAAGCGCAACGCGGCATATCGAGCCATTACTGATTTGAACCAGACGCATCGCCAATTGCATTCCCCTTATTCGATAATCTTGAAACGCTTGAGAGACTCTTCATTCACGGTGAGCCCGAGGCCGGGTGTGTTCTCGTCGAGATCGATATATCCATCGACAGGAACGGGCTCGCCGTCAAAGATGTACCAGAACAACTCGTTGCCGACTTCGACATCGACCTTGGGAAAGAACTCGGCGATGGGCGAGTTGAGGCTGGCCATGACGACATGGTAGTTGTGCATTTGGCCTGCGTGCGGAATGACCGGCACCTGATAGGCCTCAGCCATGGCGGTGATCTTGCGCGCCTGGCTGATGCCGCCGACGCGGTTGGTGTCGAACTGAATCACATCGAGCGCCTTTTGTTCGAGCAGATCGCGGAAACCGAAGACAGTGAATTCGTGTTCCCCCCCGGCGATGGGCACGCGGCCGTATGCCTTCAGTTCCTTGTAGCCGCGGGTATCGTCGGGAATGACCGGCTCCTCAAGCCAGCGCAGATTGAATGGCTCGAGGAGCCTCAGCATGCGCTTGGCGTAGTCCAGCGTCCATCCCATGTAGGCATCGGCCATAACATCGATGGAGGCGCCGACTACCTCCCGCACGGCACGCACCAGTTCGACATTGTGCTGCATTCCTTCCGCGCCATCGACCGGACCCCAGCCAAAGCGCAGCTTCATGGCTTTGTATCCCTGGTCCTTATAACGTTTCGCCTCGATGCGCAACTCATCGAGGGGCATGCTGTAAAGGCGGCTCGCGTAGACTGGAATGCGTTTTTTTGTGCGCCCGCCGAGCAGCCGATAGACGGGCTGCCTGGCGGATTTTCCAAGCAGATCCCAGAGCGCAATATCGACCGCGCTGATGGCCGTCATGCCGACTCCTTTGCGTCCGAAGGCCATTGTGCGGCGATACATCTGCTGCCAGAGGAATTCGATATCCCACGGGTCCGCGCCGACCAGGATCGGTTTGAGGTATTGGTCAATGCAGGCCTTGGTCACAAGCGGCGAGAGCGCTGCATTGCCGAGACCGACCAGACCTGCATCGGTGAAGATCTCGACAACGAGCCATCCATGAAAGGCAAAATTGCCCATCGATGCCTCGCGAAACATCACGAGGTCCATGGGGTTGGTGCAAAAGTGTGGAGGCAGTGGCGTGGTCTTACCTTCCCATTCAACAACACGGGTACGCACTTCAGTAATTTTCATGATTGGCTCACTTTCAATAGCAAGTCTGGGGAGTTGATTGGTTTCAGTCTGCCGCCTAAAAGAAGAATGGCGAGAAATCCGATGATGTGAAATGTTCCTACAACGAAGAAAAGAGTTTGATATCCAAAGCCATGACCAAGAAGGAAACCTGCAACAACGCCGAAGATGGCGCCGCCCATAGCGC
Organism: Occallatibacter sp.; assembly: GCA_036519195.1. Taxonomy (GTDB): domain Bacteria; phylum Acidobacteriota; class Terriglobia; order Terriglobales; family Acidobacteriaceae; genus Telmatobacter. The sequence continues at coordinate 57,755 of DATDLS010000506.1, forward strand.
CGCCGAATCCGACGAGCCCGGACACAGAACCGACAGCGGACAAAGGAAAGATATCCGCGGGCAAAGTCATGATGAGCCCGGACCACGACTGCTGACAGAAGAAGGCAATGCTGAACAAGAGCAAAGCCCACGCCACCGGAACAACCGGCACCAACATCACTACGGGCATGCACAATGCGCTCAAGCCCAGAACAAACTTGCGCGAGAAATCGAGCGTGCGACCGCGACCTAGCAAGACACTTGACAGCCAGCCTCCCAGGAAGCTGCCTACGCCCGATGCAGCGTAAGGGATCCACGCATAAGAGCTAACCTGTTTGACGTCAAAACCGCGAACATCGTAGAGATACTTCGGCAGCCAGAAGAGATAGAAGTACCATGCGGAATCACTCATGAATTTGGCGAAGACCAGCACCTGCACTCGGCGCATGGAGATGACATCGACGAAGGAAAGCTTTTGCGCAAAGAGGCGGATGTCGAGCGTTGGGATTGACGCGTCGTGGTTGCCGCGATAACTGACGTACCACCACACCACCCATGCCAGTCCAGCGGAACCAGCCGCGAAGAAGACTGTTCGCCAACCGCTCGTCAGCAGCACAATCCCGATAAGCGGCGGGGCGAGGACAGAGCCTACCGCTGTGCCGGCATTGATGATTCCCATGGCCGTCGAACGGCGATCGAGCGGCACCCACTCGGCTACGACACGGGTTGCGGCAGGGAACGCCCCGCCTTCTCCCATGCCTAGAAGACAGCGCGCTAGAAGCAGGAAGGTGAAGTTGAAGGCAAGGCCATGGAGCGCACAAGCTCCCGACCACCAGAGCATGATGAGTATGAATCCGCGCCGTGTGCCCATTCGATCGAGCATGCGGCCGCCGACCGCGTAAAGCAGGGCATATGGAATCAGAAAAGCGAATTGCAACCAGGAGAACTGCTGATTGCTGAGCGGAATGGTTTTCTCGATTGCAGAGATGGCGACCGGCAGCGTTTGCCGGTCGAAGTAACTGATGGCAATCGCAACCGTGACCAGGGCGACAAAAAACCACCGCACCCGGACAGGGTCGACCGGGGAGACGGCGGCGGGCCGCGTTGTCTTCTGATTTTTCATGACAGGAGTCACTACGAGTTCACCATTTCAACCGCATGAGCGATATTGCCTGCCGCGGCAGATCGGTGGCGATCACAACTTTGCCGTCGCTTACATCAAGCCATTCCGGTGAGCTAAACAGTTCAAGTTGTCCCGCTTGCTTCATTTGCGCATACTGGTCGGGCGTCGGCGACTGCGGCGAGCCCATCGCCTTCCACACTGTGTAGGAATTGCTGTGCGTGTCGTCGATGCGAAAGTGCTCGAGAAGAACTTTCTTCACGTCTGCGGGGATTCCCTCGACGGTTACATGAACACTGGTGCCGGGCGCAGGCAAATCGTCATCATGGTAGTTCCAGAGCATGACTGCAGCTTGGTGTTCGCCATTGGTTGCCAATGCATCAACGTCCGGCGCCTGACGAACGCCGCTGCTGAGGATGTCATTGAGCGGAATCTGGCCGCTGCTGCTGGTCATCACGCGCTGACCGGACATCAGACCGGCCATGCGAAAGACGTTGAGTACTGGCTTGTCAATGCCATTGGTCGCGAGAGTGCGGAAGCCTTCGAAGTAGTCCTTGTTTTCAAATTCGAACGACCACGAGATCATGGCAGCGAGGTTAACCTTGTCCCGATCCTGCAGATCGAACAAGCCTTTGATAGCGGCCGCAGTGTAGGTGGCGTAGAGCGGGCCATTTCTGTAGGCATTCGCTGGATTCGTCTTCATCGAACATGCCGCGCATCCCTCAGGATCCGCCTCGCTCAAAATGATGGGCAGGTGAATAAAGCGCGGATACTTTGCAACAATCTTGAAACCGGCGTCAGCAGCTTTCAACTCATTCGATATTCCCATACGCACATGGCCATCAACGACTGCCGGGTGGCCCTTGGGGTGAAAGGAAATAAAGTCGAGCGGGACGGGTTTGCCATTGGCGGCGCTCTTGTCGCTGAGACAATGCTTCAGGAAGTCATCGAGAAATTTCTCAGCCTTCTCGCCGGCGGGTCCAGTGCTCGCTGGTCCGCCCACTTTTGCATCAGATAGGGCTGCGCGCACTCCAGCGACGGCGTAGTCATAGAGCTTGAAGTAATCCTGGGGCGTGCCGTGCCAGTAAATAATGTCGGGTTCATTCCAGACTTCGAAATACCATGTGCTGACTTGCTCCTTTCCGTAACGCTGGACAAGATGCTCGGTAAATTTCCTGACTAACTCACCCCACATCGCATAATCCTTGGGAGGATTGTTCGATGCGCCGGCCATGGTCTGTCCTGGATAGTGGATCTGATAGTCGGTTATTCCGGGAACGGCGGCGGCAAGATCCTTGGGCATAAACCCGAGCTCGACGTAGGGGCGGACACCGGCTTTCTTGTATTCGTCGAATGTCTGATCGGTAATGGTGAAGTCATAGACCTGCTTTCCGTTGGCGTCGAGAGAGAAAACATTGGACGAACTCCACTTGAGCTCAGCTACACGATTGCCCGAGGTGAGAAGATGATGGGCGCGAATGTAAACAGGCGCGGGACTGAGATCATGCAGCTCGTCCAGCAGTTGCTTGCCGTATTTCATGGTGGTGTAGTTGGACTCGTCGTAGCCAAACCAACGGTAAATGGGTGTGTATGCTCCCTGGGGTTTGGATAGGTCTACTTGCACGTCGACCTGCGCCTCGACATTCGGTAACGCAACAAGCGCAAGCGACCCCAGGATGCAAGCTATTTCTCGTATTCTCAACTCAAATTCTCCCTGAAACCAGATTGATGGCCTTGACTCCGGTCGCGTTCGAAAGCGGACACTTTTCGCATCGTCACGCGCTCATTCGTACTGTTGGTTGCATGTTATCAGGCGGGTTGATCTCTGCTACTCGAGCGCCGACTTTGTGGTGAGTGTACTGGCCGGCCATTGGCCCGCAGTGGTGACCTCAAAGGTTCCTCTGACACGGATGTCGTCGGAGGAACTGCCGATCCATACATCAAATTGGGCTGGTGAGACCGCGTAGAGGTTCTTGGTCGTATCCCAGGAAGAGAGTTGCTCGACGGGCAGAGAGAAGGTGACGGTCTTCTTTTCCCCGGGGCCGAACATGATTCGCTGAAATCCCTGTAACTGCTGCTTGGGCTGGATCGCTTGGGTGTCGTTGTCATGCACGTAGAGCTGGATGACTTCATCTCCTGGGCGCATGCCGGAGTTAGTTATATCAACCTGTATCTGGACGTTTCCGTCGCCGGCGACCTGGGGAGACGAAATCTTGAGGTTGCTGTAATCGAAGGTTGTATAGCTGAGTCCCCGGCCGAAGGCAAAAACCGGCTTGACATTGAGATACATGTAAGTGAATCCCTTCGTGATGTCGTATTCAGTCATCGGCGGAAGGCTTCGCTCGGAGGCATAGACTGTGTAAGGCATTTTGCCCCCGGGATTGTAATCTCCGAAGAGAACATCGGCGATCGCTGTGCCACCTTCCTCGCCGGCCCAGAACATATCGACGACTTCCGGATAGCTCGTTGGTCGCGGACTCTGGCCTCCCGCATACGGCGGAGCCAGCGAAACGGGACCACCATTGAGCAACACGATCACGGTGTGAGGATTGGCTGCCATCACGCTGTGAAGAAGGGTCAACTGCACCGGCGGCAGGTTGAGAAATTCGCGATCCAAACCCTCGCGTTCGAGCAGTTGATTGGTGCCAACGAAGAGAATGGCGACGTCTGCCTGCTTTGCAGCGGACACTGCTTCAGCAACCCCGGCCTCAGGATGGTCGGTTTCCAGGATGCCGCTGCCACGAGCGTAGAGCACCTTCGTCCCGGTACCGACCTTGAGCTGAATACCTTCGAGGGGGGTTACGAACTTCGAGTACAGGCCGGTATAGTTGGGTCCTGCCTGCGCATAGTCGGCAAAGGGGCCGATCACTGCCAGTGTTTTTGTCTTGCTCTTATCCAGAGGCAGGAGATGGTCCTGATTGTTGAGCAGGACGATGGATTCCTGCGCGGTGCGGAGAGCGAGTTTACGATGCTCGGGGGAGTCAATCACCTCGGGCCCGAGCTTGCTGTAAGGAACCATTCCGGGTGGATCAAATTCGCCAAGGCGGAAACGCACATTGAGCACGCGCCGCAACGACTGATCAATGTCCTTCTCGGTAAGCAGGCCTTCCTTCAGCGCCTTGGGAAGCGCGATGGCGTAGGAGCCATCATCAAGATCGCTTCCGGCGAGGATGGTTTTGGCGGAGGCTAGTTCAAGCGTGGGATATTTGTAATAAGCACTCACGAGATTCTGCACTGCGCCGCTATCGGGAACGACGAATCCCTGGAACTTCCATTCGTCGCGAAGAATGTCCCGAAGCAGCAGCTTGTTCTCGACATTGGGCATGCCGTTGATGCCATTGTAGGAGGACATGATCGAAACCGCTTTGCCTTCCATAATACCAGCCTTGAACTGTGGCAGATAGAAATCGCGCAGGATGCGGTCGGGCACTATGTCATTGCCGGTCTTGATGCGGTCTCTTTCATCGTCGTATGCCGCATAATGCTTGAGCGTGGCGGCTAACTCAAGATACTTCGGATCATCGCCCTGGGTTCCTTTCACATAAGCGACGGTAATGCGCGAGGCCAGCAACGGATCCTCGCCGAACGTTTCCCAGATTCTTCCCCATCGCGGGTCGCGATCCATGTTGATCACAGGGGAGCGATAGACGAGGCCATTATGCGCAATGCGCTTGCCGTCGGCAGTTATAGTCGCTGCCTGGCCACGCGTTGATTCTTCCGTAGTTCCGGGGACGGTGTGCCAGTAGTTGTAAACGGCTCTGCCTTCATCTGCAATAGCAGCCGCGACGCTGTGAACAAGAACCGTGTCAAACGTAGCTGCCATGCTGATGGGGACCGGAAACATGGTAGTGGGCTGGCTCCAGACTATGCCATGCAGGCTTTGATTCCAGCCGTTCATAGCGGGAATCTTGAGTCGATCAATGGCCGGAGCAGTGGTACTGAGCAGGGAGGTTTTCTCCTCCGGACTCAGCCGTTGAATGAGGTCCTCGACCCGCTTGTCAATCGGTTGCGATGGGTCTAGATAAATGGATTGCGTGCATGCCCACTGGGGTGAAGCGACGACCAGAGCTAGAATGCACAAGGCGGTGATCTTCATCGTGACTCCTGAAGTGTTGTTGTCGCTCGCCGAGCTTGAAAAGTGAACTGATGTGTTCGCATCTCCCAGCCACATAAGCATCGATATGGCTGAGATGTGCGAGCTTCCTCGGAAGATGGAAGCGGCAGCTCAGAACATGTACTTCAACGCAAATTGCAGCTGTCTTGGGTTGTTGGTCGTGCTCGTGATCTGGCCGCCGGAGGAGCTATCGATATTCGTGTTGCTGGGTATTGAGAAATACGCGGAGTTGGGAACATTGAAGGCCTCGAAGCGGAACTGCAACTTGGAGCCTTCGGTTACGTTAAAGTTCTTGAACAGAGACATATCCACTTCTTCTTCATTGCCCCCGCGGCAGATATCCGTACCGGAATCACCGAAGGTGTAAGCGGCGGGTACGGCAAAGTCGCTGAGGACGAATGAGTTTGCAAGCGATGAAGTATTCCGGCAGCGCGTGCCGACAAGGTTTGGATGTTCGCTGCTGGCTCCTATATTTGCTACGTCCTTGGAGATCGTGGGAGTGAACGGCACGCCGCTGTGAAAGTTGCTAATGGTCTGGTAGTGCCAACCGCCGATAAGCGCATCCTCCAATCGGCCGGCGTGAGACCGGAAGCGCTGACCTCTTCCGAAGGGCAACCCATAGTCGACGCTGATGGTAAAGATCTCTGGAACATCAAAGGTGGAGAGCCCCGTGTTCATGAATCCGTTCCCACCCATGGCCACAACCTCCTGCCGGGTGAGGCTCTTCGAGAAGGTATAGGAGAGCAGGTAGGAGAGGCCGAGACTGGAGTGCTTCTGGAGCTTCGCCTGCAGGGAGTTGTAGCTGGACGATCCGTTCTGCGTGTTGTAAGCGATCGTTCCAAAGTTAATATAAGGCCGCCGGGCCTGAACATTTCCCGGGCCTGCCGGAGGATCGTTGATGTTCAGCGTACCGGGCAGGTGCCGGCCGGCGGTGCCGACATAATCCACGGAGAGAACCATCATGAAGGGCAACTCACGCTGGACGCCGAAGCTATAGTGCGGGTTGACGGCCATCTTTGCCCGCTCGGGAAGAGGTTCCCAGGATACCGGTGAGGTTGCCGGATTAAGTCCTGCCGCAAAGGCTGCGCCTAGAAAGTAATTCGCACTGGTCTCGGTAGGTACGACATTGGTGGTCGAGGTGAGGGACTCAACCAGGGCAAAGGGAAGGAAGTTGAAGTTGAGTCGAACGTTTGTACTTTCGATCTGATAGAACTGGCCGTAGCCGCCGCGAAAGACAGTCTTGTCTCCGAATGGGCGATAGGCAAACCCGACGCGGGGAGCAAACTGGAGGTAATCGATATTGGTTACAGTCCGCGGAATTCCGGCCTGGTGCGTGGTCTGAATGTAGCTCTTGTAGAGCGCGTAGCCGGTCGCAGCATCGGGCTGCGCATTGAGATTGATCGAATCGGTGCTGCTGGATACGATGATGGGCTGCGCTAGAGCCGGATTGAAGCCTGCGCCCTGTCCCTTGTACGGCGTCAACCAGGGCGAGTATTCGTAGCGCAAACCAATGTTGAGGGTGAGCCTGTCTGTGACCTTCCAATCGTCCTGACCATAGAAGTGCCAGTAGGTTCCGATGCCGCCCCAGAACGTGGCGTAGTTGCCACGCGAGGCACTGGAAGGATAGCCGAGCAGCCAGTCGGCAAAGGCATCGCCGGTACCTGCGGAAGAGGCAGGATTCTCCGTCATGACGCCGTCGTAGCTGAAGCTGCCGTCCGAGGTACGGGAATCGATCAGCTGCGCAGAGTGGCGGGTGATTCTTGTCCCGAATTTGAGAACATGTTTTCCCTTGACCCAGGTCATGCTATCGGCCAATTCATACATTGCCCTGTTCTGTTCCTTCGGCCGCCCGTCGTTGTCCTGGCCGGTGAATGTCGAGCCGAGATAGTTCGCGATAGTGAAGATGGGGAAGGTGGAAGTAGCCGGGTTTTGCAGGCCCGAAAGAGTAGTGGGGTCGATTCCCGCGGCAAGGTCCATGGCTGCGCCTTGCCCCTGAAAGTAAGCCGTGGACCGGTACTCGCCCTGAAGATGGCTGAACAACACCTGATTGACGATCGACGAGTGGAAGGTACTTGTAATCGACCCTTCAAAGTTGGTTGCGGGACCTTGAAGGTAGGTGGACCCCAGAAGCGGGAGGATTGCAAAGTCTGTCTCGCGGTTGCGGTCGGTGCTGTACCTGGCAAAGAATCGGTTGCTGGCATTGATCACCTGATCGACGCGTAGCATGACTTTGTCGGCCCTGTAATTTGAGATCGGATTGTCGATGAAAGTGTTTCCGCTGGCACTGTTGGGCAACGGAAGAAGGTTATCGAAGTATGCTGCAACCGGTGAGATTCTGCCCTGGGGAATCATGTTGCCCTGGAACTGCTGCCTTGTCGTCGGAGATCCAACCACGGTAGAGAGCGGATCAAACACCGGATTCAGGTTTGCGGCGCTGAAGTCTCCATTGCGCTCGGCCTGAGTTGGAACCACGGTGTCGGTGACATTGCCCTGCAATTGGCGCTCGCCTTCGTAGCTACCGAAGAAGAAGGTTCTATCCTTGCCGTTGTACAGTCTTCCGATGCTGATAGGGCCGCCAATGGTGCCGCCGAACTGGTCGCGTTTGAGAGTATTCCTGACCAGGGCAAAGTAGTTCCTTCCGTCGAAGATATCGTTGCGGAGGAACTCGAAGAGGTCTCCATGATATCGGTTGGTCCCTGATTTTGTAGTGGAGTTAAAGGCAGAGCCGACGCCCGGGAACTCGGAAGTATACGGGCTCTCTTCAACGTTGAATTCCTGCAGGGCGTCGATGGAGGTCTGGATATACGTGCCGCCCTCGTGGTGTTCGGTAATGTCGGCGCCATCGAGCAGGAAGTCGGTCTCCTGGCCGTTGATGCCATCGATGACGTTGCCATTCAACTCTTCGGGACGGACGTTCTGCGTATTGCCCGTTGCCGGCAAGGGCGCCACCCCCGGGGACAGTTCAGCCAATTGGGTAAAGACCCTGCCATTCAGTGGAAGATCGACAACCTGCTGGTTGCTGACCGTCAGTTCCATGGCTCCGGATTCGGTATTGAGGGCCGGACCAGTAGTGCTCACAACGACCTGGGTGTTCATTGTTCCAACGACCAATAGAAAATCAACAGCGACCGATTGACCCACAGTGAGTTCGACTCCGTTTCTGACGGTAGTTTCAAAACCTTGCGCGGTGGCGGTAACGGAGTAGATGCCCGGATCGAGAGGGGTAACAGTGTAGTCGCCTGAGGCGCTGGTCTTGACAGTCCAGGAAATGCCCGTGGCAGCGTTCCTGACTTTAACAGTCGCTCCACGAATGAGCGCGTGCTGGGGGTCGGTGACCTGGCCCACGATGCGTCCCTCTTGCAGCTGCGCGACTGAGGATGCGGCGCAGGCCAGCAGAAGCAAGATGACCGAAAAGGAAGCGAACAGCGATTTCTTACGAGCATGGACGTGCATGGAAAACCTCCTGAATTCCCTGGGGATGCCGGGTTGCTGATTTTCCAACTTTGAATAACTATGTCGCCCAGAGACCACGCTGTTGAACCTGTACTTCGAGACGTTGGCAAAGGTAGTACCAATTCAATAAAGGTGTCAAGAGGAAATTTCCCGCCAAATAGAACGCGGCCCTGCCGGTTTCCTGGCAACCCGAGGGCTCCGGTCACCGGAAGTCCTCGGCAAATATTTGAAAATAAACCCAATAGAAAACGTTTGCTCGATGGATTTGAAAGGTTCGATTGAGGCGATGCTGGCGAATAAAAAATTTAAACGAATTCCTTCATCGAACTCTGTGTATCGAAATGCTCGCGCGGTTTTGCGCCGTATCGGTTGTACCAATTTTCAAGGCGCATTCGCCTTTATGGATTGACATCCACCTTCCCGTTGGACCAGTATTCAAGAATGAACAATGGCAGGAAGTCCCCGCACGCGAATATCGGACGGGTACTCGATCACAAGGAGGATGTGACGAACCTGCTGATCCTTCGCTTTCAGGAGTTGATGGGCGAAGGATTGCTGGTTCCCGGCACCAAGCTGCCGCCGGAACGCGAGCTTGCGTCCTATTTCGGGGTTGCGCGCTCCTCGCTGCGGCCCGCTCTGAAGGTCCTGGAGATTATGGGGGTCATTACCCAGCGGGTAGGCGATGGCAGCTACCTTAACAAGGATGCCTCGTCCGTTCTGGCAGTGCCAATGGAGTTTCTGTTCTTGCTGGACGACACGTCTCTTCAGGAACTGACCGAAATGCGGCTGATGATTGAGCCGGCACTGGCCGCCAAGGCCGCGGAGCGGGCCAACGCGCAGGACATCGCACTCTTGAAGCAATCGATCGTCGATTTTGAGCACAGCAAACAGGATCGGGTACGGCTTGTTGCGTCTGATTTGTCGTTTCACCGCGCTATTTTTCAGGCCTCGAGAAACCGGCTCGCGGGCCGCCTGTTTAACACCATCCACCGGGCCATGTTGAACATGATTATGGTCACCTCGCAGCTTGTGGACATCGAACACACACTTGAATTCCATCGACCGATCATGGTGGCAATCGAAGGGCGCAACTCCGAGCTTGCGGCGCGACTGATGACTGACCACCTGATCGATGCGCGCGATCTGCTGCTCCATAACCGGCAGGAGCAAAGCTCCCAGCAACTCCGCGATCATCTGGCTTCAGGTCCATCGGTTCAGAAGCGTGCTCTGAAAGCGTCCTCTTCCGCATCGAAGTTCCGTTTCGAATCTCCGAAGAAAACCGCGCGTGCCCGCACCGCACGGGCATAAGTTCGGGACGGGCGAAAACACGCGAAGCAGCGCTTGAGGAGTGCGCCAAGCGCGGGAACGTGGAATCGTCTTTAGCGCGCCTGAGCATGGGCCTCAATTGCATTCAAGCGTCACGGGTTCAACGCGGAATTTCGCAGCGCTGGAAAATTTATTCCACGACAGAACGCCTCTTGAAGAATAGCCTCTTAGCGCCACGTAGAAATAACACACATCATGAGCTGAATGCTCTAACAGATGGAACTATTCTCATAGACAACAATGGAGCATTAACCCGCTTAAAAGATAATGCCAGAATAATTAGAAATTCCGGTCCGAACGCGATGAGCAAAACCAAGCGACGAACCTGCGATTAAGGACAGAAGTAGCTTTGTCCTGTAGCGACGAAATGTTCAAAAATGCGAATACACCTCTGGAGGAAGAAGGCCGCGTTTGGATTCGTTGCTATACCCGATTTTATGTTTTGTTTTATGGGTACTGTAGAGCTCATCTCATTTGGGCTTCTTCGATACCAGATACGATCCGCTGGTCAAGCCAAAACTGTCGTGACCTTCATGATCCAGGCTTAGGCTTGATCACGGCCTCAACTGTTCGCGAAAAGCAGCTTGCGCTTAAGTCCTTCTATAAATCCATTTTCAGAGACCTGCGGAGAGATGGCCAGCAAACGGGGTGACAGATGATTGCCCTTGGCGACAGCAAGATTGACGCTGGGTCTACCCGGCGTATTAGCGGCCGGCATCGGCTTTCCCATTGCTCTCGGGTACGGATCCGAGTCGGGTGTTCTCTAACTTAAACCATAGTTTTTAACAACAAAATCAACCCAATTCGTCCAATATAGAAAAGAAGTGTACTCCATCTCCGCTGAGAATCTATCCATGCACCTGGTCCGCCCTGTCACCAGCCTTCTTCTTGCCTGTTTGATCGTTCCCGCCTCCATGGCATCCGGCCCAAGTCAGGCAGTTTCCGCTCCGCCATCGCAGGCTTCGGCCGGGCAGTCCGGAGTTGTAGCCAGTGATCCGGCCAGCACTCCCAATTCCGGGAAAACTGTGCTGCGGGTCCACACCAACCTTGTCCTCGTGGATGTGGTGGTGACCGACCACGGCAACGCCGTGCATGACCTGGACCGGCGGCGGTTTCACGTCTTTGAGGATGGGCACGAACAGGCGATCACTACCTTCGAAGAGCACCAGCCACACAGCACGCTTGCCACTGCTGCTGCGGTCGACCTTAAGCCTGTACCCCTCCCGCCCCACACCTATACCAACGTCCCCAGGTATCAAGAGGCCAGCGCGGTAAACGTATTGCTGCTGGACGGATTGAACACGCCCGTGGCCGACCAGATGAACGTGCGCCATCAGATGATCGAGTACCTGGGCAAGATTCAGCCGGGCGCTTCCCTGGCCATCTTTGTCCTTGCATCGCAACTGAGGCAAGTGACCGGGTTCACTACGGACGTTTCCGAATTGGCCAAGGGGATCGAAAGCCCCAAGGCGACCGCGCAGCCATCTGTCATTCTTGATCCGCAGGGCGATCAAGACCTCGACAACACAATCGGCGAGATGGCGACTCTGGGAATGTCTCAGAAGGCGGTTCAAGCGATGCAGCAGTTTCAGGCCGACCTGACCGCCTACCAGACCGACCAGCGCGTGCGCATGACGCTCAACGCCATGCAGCAGTTGGCCCGCTACCTGAACGCTGTCCCCGGCCGCAAAAATCTGATCTGGTTCTCCGGTTCGTTTCCCATTGCGCTCGATCCAGACAGCACGTTAACCAATCCGTTCCAAGCTATGCGCAGCTACACGGACGATATCCGGGAAACCGCCGAGTTGCTGTCGGCAGCGCGCGTGGCCGTCTACCCGGTGGACGCGCGGGGCCTGATGACAATGAAATCGGTGGACGCATCCTATACGCCGTCGACCAATTTGATGAGCCCCGGCTCGGGTTCCACCAGGCGCGGCAACAAAAAGTCCCCGCGCGCGAACGTGCCAAATCCGGGCAAGGACGATGCGAAGTTCTTGAACCAGACCGTGGCCGAACAGGCATCGATGCAGCAGATTGCCGAACAGACGGGCGGACAGGCCTACGTGAATTCCAACGGCCTCGAGGAAGCCGTAGCCAGCGCCATCGAGAATGGGGCAAGCTATTACACCATCGGCTATCTGCCGGCCGCGAAGCAGTTCGACGGCGAGTTCCGCAAGATCGAACTGCACGCGGACAACGCCGCTTACAAGCTCTCCTACCGGCACGGATACTACGCCGATCCGCAGGACAAGCCAACTGCCCATCAGCCTGGCGCGGTCAGCCTGATCGTCGCGTCAACACTGCACGGCGCGCCTCCGTCAACACAGATTCTTTTTCAGGCGCGTGTGCTGCCATCAACCGATCCGGTGCTCCAGGGCGCAAACCTGCCGGGGGGGCCGGCGGGCGAGATGTCGGCGACACTTAAAAGTCCAATCCATCGCGTGATTGTGGATTTGAAGGTGGACCCGCATGGGATTGCCTGGCAGGACGCCCCGGACGGCGCGCATGGGGCCCAAATCGAGTACACATTGCTGGCGTATGACGCGGACGGCAAGCGCCTGAACTGGTTCGACAAGGGTTTCCAATTGAAACTGAATCCCGAACAGTACTCGCACAGCATTTCGGCGGGCATTCCCATGCGAGTGGCGCTCGACTTGCCCGCTGGAAATGCATTTTTGCGCATCGCGGTCCACGACCTGAATGCAGGCAGTGTCGGATCCCTCGAGATTCCTGTGGCCGACCCATCCAGGTGACGGTGCCTACTGCGGCGAGCGCCCTACAATCATGGGGTTTGAACTTACACCTCCAAAAGCGATTGCCAGAAATAGGCGGGAGAGGTTGACAGGTCTCATCCACCATATAACTGCCGATGTCCTGCGCGTACCTCAAGACGGGTGTTGGCTTTGGGTGATTGCGGCGTGAATCCCGCGAGTTTTCCACGCATGAACGGCTGATCCAGAGTACTTTTTGCGCATAATCATTGTACGAATTGCCCCCACTGCTTTGATTACAAAAGGCTTCCAGACCTCCATTTTGTTGCACAAGGACAAATGGATCTCGCCAGCCCATCGCGGCCTTTCTCTGCCTGGTCACGGAGAATCTGGAAGAGGCCGAGGACGCCGCTCTACCGGGTCTTCCGGAAGGATCATACCGGGGATGGAAGCGCAGTCGCTTACGTCCTAAGAGCGTGCTGCGTTTCCTCGCAACCGTGTCCCGGGATTATGATTCTTGAAGACCCACAAATTAGCTCCCATGAGGTGCTGAGTGCACAGGGCAGTATTTTTTCTGTTTGTAGTATCTGTTTTCCTCTCTTTAGCCGCAACGTCACAAGCGAATACCAGCCTGGAAGCCCAACAGCAGTCAGGCTTCGTGCGTCTGGACCGGGTCACCGCTTCCCGGGCAACCAGCAATGGCATTGAAATCCGGGCGGGGGCCGCGATCATCGCGATCACCGCACTGCGCGACGACGTTCTGCGCGTGCGCGTAGGAGCAGCCGGGCAGCTGCCGGAGGATGCCTCCTGGGCGGTACTGGCTTCATCGCGCACCGCTTCGGTTGCGGTAACGCCGCAGTCGAGCTCGACCTCGGTCGGGTTTCGAACGGCCACGTTGAAAGTAACTGTGCGCAAAGATCCACTGGAACTTTCAGTCACGGACCTGGCCGGCCACGTGATCGCGGAAGACTTGCCGGGAAGACCGATCGAATATCACGGCTCAAGCTTCCGCGTGTACCGCAAATCGCCGCAAGATGAGCACTACTTTGGGCTCGGCGACAAGCCCGGTCCGCTGGACCGGCGCGACGAATCTTTTGTCGACTGGAACACGGACAGCTTTGGCTGGCAGGAGTCGACCGACCCCATCTACAAGTCGATTCCCTTCTTCATCACCTATCGCAAAGGCATTGCCGCGGCTACGTTTGTCGACAACACCTGGCGCGCCAGCTTCGAGTTCAACAAGCAGTACCGCGATGGCTACTCGTTCGGATCCGAGGGAGGACCGCTCGACTACTACATCCTCTATGGGCCCGAACCAAAGTCAGTGGTCATGAAATGGGCATGGCTGGTGGGCACCACGCCGCTGCCTCCAATGTGGGCGTTTGGCTATCAACAGTCGCGCTACAGCTACTATCCGGAAGCGGAGGTGCGGCGCATTGCAGCGCGGCTCCGGAGCGAGAGAATCCCCGCCGACGTGATCTGGCTGGACATCGATTACCAACTCAAGAATCGACCCTTCACCGTGGATCCAGACAGGTTTCCCACCTTCGACAAGATGATTCAGGACCTGAAGGCGCAGCACTTCCACACTGTGGTGATTACCGACTTGCATATTGCCGACCAGCCGAACATCGGCTACAAGCCGTATGACGAAGGCGTGGCGGGAGACCACTTCGTCAAGAATCCCGACGGCTCGACCTATGTGGGCATTGTGTGGCCGGGCCCGGCGGTGTTTCCCGACTTTACCGAGAAGGCTTCGCGCGACTGGTGGGGCACGCTCTACAAAGATTTCGTGTCCAAGGGTGTGGCGGGCTTCTGGAATGACATGAATGAGCCGGCAATCTTCAAGGTGCCGTCGAAGACCATGCCGGACGATGTGCAGCATCGCATCGAGGAACCAGGTTTTCAGACGCGCACAACCAGCCACCTCGAAGTGCACAACATCTTCGGCATGCAGAACAGCCGCGGAACCTTTGAGGGCCTGCTGAAAATCAGCCCGGACACGCGGCCGTTCGTGATGACGCGGGCCAGCTACGCCGGCGGCCAGCGTTACGCGGCCACATGGAGCGGCGACAATTCGAGCACCTGGAACCATTTGAGGCAGACCACGCCGCAATTGATCAATCTGGGGTTGAGCGGGTTTGCCATGAGCGGTGCGGATGTGGGCGGCTTTGCCGGCTCGCCGCAACCGGACTTGCTGACGCGCTGGCTCGAAGTGGCCGCGTTTCATCCAATTGACCGCGATCACACGGCCATTGACACCAAACCGCAGGAGCCGTGGGAGAACGGAACACCGGAGGATGTGGACCTGCGGCGGCATTACATCGAGGAACGCTATCACCTGCTGCCCTATATCTACACTACAGCCGAGGAGATGAGCCGCACCGGACTGCCCATCATGCGGCCGCTGTTCCTGGAATTCCCTGCTCCGACGGCTGACGGCGGCCCGATTGACCTGGCCAACGGGAACGTATTCATGATGGGGCCGGACCTGCTGATTGCGCAAAGCCCGTATCCGGATGAGGTGGATGACTACGTGGTGGCGCTGCCGCCGGTCGGCTGGTATGACTACTGGACGGGCGTGCTGGTGGAAGGTGCGGCAGGAAGACGGGCCATCGACAACACGCGGGTGGAAGAGCCGGAGGTTCCGATCCACCACAGCCTGGATACGCTGCCGGTGTTTGCGCGGGCCGGGTCCATTGTGCCTGAGCAGCCGCTGGTCGAAAGCACGGACGAGAAGCCGCAAGGCCCGTTGACCGTGCGCGTGTATCCGCCTTCGCAGCCGGGCAAGGACTGCGGCGGCAGCCTGTATCTGGACGACGGCCAGAGTTACGCCTTCCGCAACGGAGATTTTCTCCGCGTCGAGTTCAGCTGCCGCGTCACCTCGCAAGGGCTCAGGGTGAACCTGCTGCCGCACATCGGATCGTTCGCACCGTGGTGGAAGCTGGTAACGATCGAGGTCTACGGAGCCTCACGTCCGGCGACCAGCGCAAGCGTGGTGATCGATGGCGCGCCAGCGGCCCCCGTGACGCCGGGCTTCGACGGCGAGCATCACCGCATCAGCGCTGTGCTCTCCGATGACGGAAAGGGACTGGAACTCGAACTGGCATACTGAGCCAATGTTCACCTTCCACCGACTTCGAGCGGCCGCCATCGAGCAACGAATTGCGGCCGCCGTGACCATGGGTTCTTCGGCGCCGTCCTTGCTCGCTTTGAGGGATCCGCTCGACCCGACAGCGCCGCTTCCCTGGGGCTTCGCGCATGACTTCAGACGGTCGAGGATCGGCCATGGAGGGACCGCATTCGCTCGGGCGCGGCTTGCCTTTCAGCGGTGGGCGATGTTCGACCTTGGCTGGGTACGCGTCGCCCATCTCCGGGCCCCGATCCCTACCGGGCAGATTGTGGCCGTAGAAGCGCAGACGCTGGGCCTTTGGACGTTGAATCTGAGCCAGATTCTAGACGCTGTGGACGAGCCGGGGCGCTTCGGCTTCCTGTAGGCCACCACGGAAATGCATGTGGAGCAAGGCGAGGAGCGGTTCCTGATTACGATTGAACCGATGACCGGAGGAAGTCAAAGACAGAAAACCTAAGAACCAAACCCTATGAGGCGCTGACGCGCGGCTTGGCCCCACTTCGGTTCGCAAGGGTGGACGGCCCGTAGAGCGGGCCTTGTGGAGTCCGTTCGGATAAGCCTGTCCCGCGCCAAACGATAGTGCGTGTTTGTCACGCGCCCCGCCCACCACGCCGGCCTCCCCACCCTCACTACCCTCGTTCTGCTCTGTCTGCAAGTGGATTGTTTTTGTTTCGCTGCGCTGGCGAGAAACAAAAAACGCCCACCGGGCGGACAGAGGTAAAAACAATGGAATATCAGAGCAACAACAACTACTTTGGCCTAGCAAATGTCGCATGTGACTGATCTACTGATCCATCGACCACTTGCACTTCTACAGGAGATAGCGTATACCTTCCTGTAGAAGTAAAAGGGATAGCTCATGGGGAATCCAAGAATTGATCTTCCGCAGGGCACACTGGACCTGCTCATTCTGAAAACGCTGGCGTTGGGATCGCAGCACGGTTGGGCAATCTCCGAGCGTGTTCAACAGGTGTCGAGCGATGTTCTTCAAATTCAGCAAGGGTCGTTATATCCAGCACTTCACCGACTGGAGCGCCGTGGCTGGATCAAGGCGACATGGGGCGCGTCCGAAAATAACCGTCGCGCAAAATACTACGAACTCACCCGCAGCGGCAGGAAACAACTCGACGTGGAAACAGATTCCTGGCGGAAGCTGACAACCGCAGTAGCCCAGGTATTAGAGAGTGTATGAGGTTGCGCCATGCTGAATGATTTACGTTTTCGCCTTCGTTCTTTATTTCGACGCGATACCGTGGAAACCGAGCTAGACGAGGAACTGCGCTTCCACTTCGAGCACGAGGTCGAGAAGTACAGAAAATCCGGCATGACTGACGAAGAGGCCACGCGCCAAGCGCGTCTCGCCTTCGGCGGTCAGGATCAGGTCAAACAAGATTGCCGCGAAGCACGGGGCACGACTCTGCTCGAAACAATCTTGCAGGATGTCCGCTATGGTGTTCGCGTCCTGCGCAAGAATCCCGGCTTTTCGATAATTGCCGCACTTACACTCGCCCTTGGCATTGGGGCAAGTACCGCTGTCTTCAGTCTGGTCGATACGATCCTGTTGCGACCGCTGCCATATCCGAACGCCAATCGGATTGTCATGCCCTGGCGTGTAGGGCCAATCGGCTCTTTCTATGGAACCGACAGCTTTCCATGGACACCGCAAGAGTTTCGCCTGCTGACTGAGACCGCAACTGTGTTCCAGAATCTAGGCGCGTTCAAGAAAGATTCCTTCAACCTCACCCGATCAGCCAATCCTGAACTTCTCGAAGGGGTCAGAGCGTCGGCAGGCTTTTTCCCGGCACTCGGGGTCTCGCCGTTACTGGGACGCACATTTGCAGCGGAAGAAGATCAACCCGGCCACGAGCACGTCGTCGTACTCAGCAGCCGCCTATGGAAGTCTCGCTTTGGCGGTGATACCGGCGCTGTGGGCAAGACCATTGAACTGAACGGGATTCCCTATACCGTCATTGGCGTCATGCCAGCGGGCTTCGCCTTTCCCAATGCGGACGGTATGCCTGCAAGCATCGATCTTCCCAAAGAAACACAACTCTGGGTGCCGATGGCTCTTCCCACAGCACCGAAGGGAGCGAATGAGCTTGGAGTGATTGGAGAGCTAAAACCAAATGCGAATATTGCTCAAGTGCAACAGGCCCTAAGCATTTTTGATAAACGCATGGAGGAACAGATTCCTCAAGAAAAGGGTTGGTTTTCGACCGTGGTCCCTTTGACGCAACAGATGGTGATGGAGGCGCGACGACCCTTGTTGCTGCTGTTCGGCGCAGTGAGTGTGGTTCTGCTGATTGCGTGTGCCAATGTTGCTGGCTTGACCCTCAATCGTTCTCTCGGACGGCGCAAGGAATTCACTTTGCGCGGAGCGTTGGGGGCCGGGCGGGTGCGACTGATTCGGCAGCTCATGACCGAGAGCCTGCTGCTGGCCGTAGCTGGCGGTGTCATGGGAATTATCCTCGGTGAAGCGAGTCTCTCTCTTGTAAAGCTGTTCGGCCCGAATAGCATTTCTCACCTCCACGAAACCGGCCTTGACCTGCGGGTTGTCGCCTTCGCACTTGGGATCACACTCGCTACTGGGATACTTTTTGGCGTGGCTCCGGCCTTTGGAGCCACGCGCATGAACATGGTCGAGGCATTGAAGGAGGGCGGCCAAAGATCGGGCGGAAGCGCCTCCGCGCCAAGAATTCGCAACGCCTTGCTCATCTCTCAGGTAGCGCTGGCGTTGGTCCTTGTCGTTGCAGCCGGTCTCCTGGTGCGAACTTTCTACCACATGCTCCGCACGGATACCGGATTCGACGCCACGCGCGTTGTCACCTTCGAGCTGCCCTTGCCGACTTCCAGATATACCGACACCAATCGCATGGCCCAGATCTATCAGCAAGTGCTGCTCCGAATCCAATCCATCTCGACCGTGCAATCTGCCGGTTTCGCATCCGTCGTTCCGATGGGCGGGGCACCGGATGGCACTTTGATCCGTATTCCACAGCATCCCGCTATGGATAACGCCGAAAAACCCTACGTGAATTACCTCTTTGTATCGCCGGGCTACTTCGCCACGATAGGTACACCCTTGCAGCGCGGGCGGGACATCGCCGATACCGACGCGCTCAGTTCCATGCCAGTGACGATCATCAACAGTGCGATGGCAAAGAGATACTGGCCTGGCGAAGATTCCGTCGGCAAGCAAGTGGGTGTTGGCCTCACTCGGATTCCAGCCAGAACCATCATCGGTGTTGTTGCCGACACGAAACAAGCCTCGCTCCGCGAAGTGCCAACACCAACAATGTTCGTGCCCTATACCCAAAATGAAATCAAGATATGGCCTTCCATGCAGGCCATGCAGTATGCCGTCCGCACGAAGGCCGATCCTGCCTTGATTTCGGAAAGTCTGCGTCAGGCTGTCCATGCTGTTGACCCGGATTTGCCGGTCGCAAACTTTGCAACACTCACGACGCTAGTAGACGCTTCGATGAGCGCAGATCGCTTCTCAATGCTCCTGCTTGGAACATTTGGAATCCTGGCACTTATTCTGGCCTCCATTGGCATGTACGGCGTCATCTCCTATTCGGTGATGCAGCGTACCTCGGAAATTGGTATCCGCTTGGCGCTCGGCGCACAACGCAGGCAGATTTTTGTGATGATCCTCCAGCAGGGCAGCCGACTTGCCTGTGCCGGAATTTTCATCGGTCTGATTGCAGCCCTTGGCACGACACGTCTCATGACACGATTCTTGTATGGCGTCCAGCCTACCGACCCGGCTACGTTTGTTGCTGTGTCTCTTATTTTGATAGCAGTCACGCTCCTGGCCTGCCACGTCCCTGCGCGAAAAGCCATGAAGGTCGATCCCATGATTGCGCTGCGCTACGAATAAAGTCGCCGCTTCGCTTCTGGTCCATGTACTGCCGCCGCGTGTTGCAAGCGGATCGAACGGTTACAGGAACGGTCTACGTCCATGTGCGCGGTTTCCCCGCTCACGAGGCCCGTTTGCAGACGAGATGAGCCGCCGATATCCAGTCGGGAGTAGCGGTCCTGCAGATCTGCCAATCGACGATAAAAGCATCCTTGCCGTGAATCGTGTACCGGAAGCGGTTCAGAACGTAAGCGGCCTTCGGATTCGATGAGAGCGCCGAGGTCACGGTGAGAACCTGATTCTGCCAGCCCGTGTCGCTGACGTAAGTTACAGCTCCGAAGTTGTTCGCATCGAACTCAACCAGGCGTTTCTGCTCAGGGTCGTATCCGATGAGGTATTTGGCTACATATCCTGTAGCTGGCACCGTGTCGCTTGCGCAGCGCCTGCTGGCGAGGTTGATGAGTTGCCGGCCTTCAAGAACGAAAAGCCGCCCAGCGGCTTATATAAACTGATACCCTAGACGTATGAAATTTGGGGTGCTGGTCTTTCCCGGTTCCAACTGCGACCACGATACATTCCATGTAATTGCGGAAGTGGCTCATCAGCCGGTCACCTTCCTCTGGCACGATTCTGACGATTTAGGCGGCGTGGATGCGGTGCTGATTCCAGGCGGGTTTGCCTATGGCGACTACCTGCGCACAGGCGCCATTGCGCGTTTTTCGCCGGTTATGCAGGCGGTACAGCGCTTTGCCGCGGGCGGGGGTCCGGTGCTGGGCATCTGCAATGGATTCCAGATTCTGACCGAGTCCGGCCTGCTTCCCGGCGCGCTGATGCGCAATGCCGGACTGAAATACATCTGCAAACAGGTCCATCTGCGGGTTGAGACAGCCGATAGTCCCTTTACGAATCAGTTGACTAGGGGCGAAGTATTAGAGATTCCCATCGGCCACATGGAAGGCAATTACTATTGTACTGCTGATGAGTTGCGAGCACTGGAAACAGAAAACAGAATTGCTTTTCGTTACTCTACAATAAAGGGGAAGGTCACTGCGGAGGCGAACCCCAACGGCTCTCTGGGCAACATCGCCGGCATCTTGAACGCGGGCAGGAACGTGCTCGGGATGATGCCCCACCCTGACCGGTCGAGCGAAAAGATTCTCGGATCGGCAGACGGCTGGAGGATTTTCTCCTCAATGGTCGAGGCGCTGGCCTCGCGTTAGTTTCCCCCCGCGGAGTATGGGGCACCATGATCGACATTCACCATCATCTGATCTACGGAGTCGATGACGGCGCGCCCTCGTTGGCTTCCTCGCTTGCCATGGCGCGCGAAGCGGCCAGCGAAGGTGTCACCGATATTGTGTGCACGCCGCATGCCAGCGACAGCTACCCGTATCAGACCGAGGTGAATCTGGAACGGCTGGCCGAGTTGCAAAAGCTGCTTCAGGCCGAGATTCGTCTTACTCTGGGCTGCGACTTCCACCTGAACGCGGAAAACATTCTGGACGCGCTCGCCCATCCGCTGCGCTACTCGATCGACGGCAAGGGCTACCTGCTCATTGAGCTTCCGGAGATGGTGATTCCTCCTCAGATCACTGACGCCATGCGGCGACTGCAGGAGGTGGGCTACAAGTTGATCATCACGCACCCGGAGCGCAACCGGGTGCTGCACCGCAACCCGGATATGCTGGCCGACTGGCTGCGCCAAGGCTGCCTGGTGCAGGTGACCTCGAGTTCGCTCTATGGGCGCTTTGGCCGTCCGGCGGAGGCATTTTCAAACGAGTTGCTGGAGCGTAACTGGATTCACTTCATCGCCACCGACGCCCACAACCCCAAGTGGCGTCCACCGCATTTAAAAAAAGCGTTCAATTACATCGAACAAAAGGCTGGCCTGGAGACAGCGCAGCGGCTGTGCGTGGCCAATCCCAAGGCGGCTTTGGAGGGCGCGGCAATGCCCGAGCAGCCAGTGCCCGAGGGTCTGTGGGAACATGTACCGATGAAGTTCGATGTCACCAGCCTGCCGCCAAGGCCCAAAAAGACTCCCGGCCGGACCGAGCCGGCGAAAGACGGGCCGCAGGAGCCGGCAACCAATCTGAAAGGCTTCTGGAACCGGCTGTTCGCGCGCTGAATTCTTCCGCTGCTAGACGAGCCCCAGGCCACCATCGACGGCAAGAATCTGGCCGGTGATGAACTTCGGTCCGCTGGCGAAAAACAGCACCGCTTGCGCTACGTCCTCGGCCGTGCCGTTGCGGCCCATGGGCGTGCGAGCGGCAAAGCGGGCTTCACCTTCCGTTGCCTGCTCCTCAAACTGAATCCAGCCCGGCGCCACCGAATTGACACTGACCTGGGGCGCAAACGCCTTGGCCATGGCCTGGGTAAGCATGTCGAGGGCGGCCTTCGATCCGCAATAGTGGGCGTGATTTGCCCAGGGATGGGTGCCGCCCAGGGAACCGATATTGACAATCCGTCCTTCCGAGGCGCGCAGGTGCGGCAACGCCTCCCGCGCCACCAGAAACGGGCCGCGCGCGTTGGTTTCAAACACCGCATCCCAGGCTTGGAGGCTGATGCTTTCAAGCGGTGAAGATTCAAAGACGGCAGCATTGTTGACGACAAGGTCGACACGACCGAAGCTGTGATGCGCTGAGCTGACAGCGGCGCGCACGGATACCTCGGAGCGGACGTCGCATTCGACGGCCAGGGCGCGGCAATCGAGAGACCGAATCGCCTCGGAGACCTGATGGGCTTCAACCTGAGAGTGGCGATAGGTAATGGCGACATCGGCCCCGGCGCGCGCCAGAGTCAGGGCAATCTCCCTGCCAATGCGCCGGGCGCCTCCGGTGACCAGTGCCGATTTACCGATGAGGCTTGGCTGGGACACTAGGTCCTCCATCGCGCGCTCCCCAGCGCGCTCGACGAATTCCAGCTCCTTGAGCCGTCAGTTGCTCTGTGGCTTGGTGGCGGGCGGGGTCGTGTCCGAAGGAGGGGGCGGAGGAGGCGGAGGAGGAGGAGGAGGAGTTGCGTCCTTGGCTGGAGCCCCATCGGGGCTCTTGCCCGTCGAAGCAGTATTTTCGTGAATCTTGTAGATCGAGTACTGCTCGCCCGGCCGCTTCAAGCGAATTTCGACGCCCATTTCCGCTTTGTCGACTTTGTAATCTTCGCCGTAGGTCTGAAAGCCCCTGGCAATTACCTGCAAGCGAACCGTGTCGCCGAGAGGCAATACGTCGATGATGGCTTTGCCGTCTTCGTTGGTCTTGAGCTCCATGTTGCCTTCGTCCCTGCCGCCAACCATGGGATGAAAGACGACTGCGGCGTTCTCAATGGGCTTGCCATTCACGTCCTTCAGGATGGTGACTTCGACGCGCGCGGTCGGTGGCGGCGCCTTGTACTTGCGGCCACGAGGAGGATTGGAATCCTGAGCATGGGCAGCCACCGAACAGGCTACCAAGCCCAGCCCGACCGCGAGAACACTGAGACGGAAAAATGGACGCGACAACATAGCCTCCATTGTAGCCGAATTGGAGCCAACGCAGCCGCTTGGGCTCGATCCGGCATCCAATCCACGGATGAGGCTCCTCGGATGGAGAAATCGGGCATGAGCGCGGGGGGCGAATTCGGCCCGATGGAACCCGTCGGGCGACCTTTCCCATGGGGCGCGCTGCTGGTTGGCTTGGCGATGGGCTTTCTGCTCTTTCTGGCTGCCGGTTCCGTTGCGCGAGCCGTCAACCCCTTTGGTTCTGCCGGGCTGCTCGGCCGGTTCGCGGCCTATGTTACCGGACGCAGCACCAGCATCGACATCAGCTCGCCGGCGGTGGTCGACAAGATTCGCCAACTTTCGCGCTTGGAGACGGTGGTTTATTCGCTCGACAAGATCGTCAGCGGCAGCCGCGAGAACCCCTACATTCCCGACTTCCTGGTGGGCGACAAACTGCTTCTGGTGGCGCATGGCGAAGTGATTGCCGGCGTGGATTTGAGCCAGATCCAGCCCGGCGACGTTTCTGTGCATGGGGATCGCGTTACGGTGCGGTTGCCCGCGGCGCAAGTGCTCACGACACGGATCGATAACGGGCGCACGCGGATTTATTCCCGCGCCACCGGGCTGCTGGTTCCGGCCGACCCGAATCTGGAATCGGAGGTCCGCCTCGCCGCCGAGCAGCAGATTGCGCAAGCAGCATTGAGCGACGGAGTTCTGGACAAAGCGAGGCAGAATGCCCGCGCCAGCGTCAGTGCACTGCTGTATGGTCTAGGCTTTCATGCAGTGGACGTCCAGTGATCGATTTTTTCGCTCCCCGCCCCGCGCTGACGGGCAATCCGGCGTCAAACAGTGCAGGCCAAACGGGCCGGAAGACCGACGGGAAGACTCGATGCAGAATACAATTAAACAGAGGTGCAGGAGACAGCCATGATGTCATGCCCACATTGCCAAAGCAGCATTCCTGAAACCAGCCGGTATTGCTCCGCCTGCGGCAAGGCAAATGTTTCCGGCGCGCAGGTGCCTTATATCCAAAGCCCAGGCGTGGTTGAACCGCCGCAACGGACGGGCAACTTCGCGACCTCGCCGGGACGCTTCGGGCAGATGTTTGGGCTCGACCCTCGAGTAACACTGCTGACCCTGGTTGTTGACGCAATGCTCTTTGGGGGCACAGTGGCAACCGCGGGCGCTGGAGCTGTTCTCTCCATACCGGCAGGAATTGCGGTCGGCATGATTGCCTACAAGGCACAGAGGCACTGGTACGGCGATGACCGCGAGTCGGCCATGATCAAAGGCTTGATTGTCGGTCTGCTCACGGCAATTCCTACCAGCCTGCCTGGGCTGCTGACCATTCCTTCCGGATTCGTGGGATTGCTCCATTTGCTTCCGCGGGGGAGAAAGAGCCGGTCGCTCGTTTAAATGCTCCCCGCATAATTTATGAGTGAGATACGCTAAGATTTTAACGAAAGCCCTCTTGACAACTCCCGTCTCCTTCCCTATCGTTAGCAATTGGAAGGCTTGACTGCTAGCACCCTGCCAGCAGAACTGCTTGGCTGAGCTTCGATGGGAGTTGATTTGCCCGTCCATCTCCGCACCTTCCTCAAGCCTTTTTCTTGTAAACCCACGAAACCCGCGGCCGGGGCCCAACCCTGCCGGGGACCTGAAGGAGAAGCGAAGCAATGGCATCAACATCCGCAACAACGACTTTCACTCCGCTCCACGACCGCATCCTCGTCCGTCGTATGGAAGAGGGCGAAACCATCCGCGGTGGAATCATTATCCCCGACAGCGCCAAGGAAAAGCCTCAAGAAGGTGAAGTGATCGCCGTCGGCAAGGGCAAATCCAACGACGAAGGCAAGGTCTTCCCGCTTGACGTCAAGTCCGGCGACAAGATCCTCTTCGGCAAATACTCCGGCACCGAGATCAAAATCGACGGCGAAGAGTTTCTGATCATGCGCGAGGAAGAAGTCCTCGGCATCGTCAAGAAGTAGGTCCTCGCCGTACGGGCGTAGCACGCTTAGGCGCGCATGGCAAAAGTGGACCGCTCGACGTATCTCGAGCACGGTCCACCGTTCACTGTTCACTCTCAAACATTCTTTGAATCTAGGAGAACTGAAAGTTATGGCAAAGCAAATTCTGCACGGTGAAGATTCCCGTCAGGCGATCCTGCGCGGCGTCAACACGCTCGCCGACGCCGTCAAGGCGACGCTCGGTCCCAAGGGCCGCAACGTCGTGATCGAAAAGAAGTTCGGTTCGCCGACCATCACCAAGGACGGCGTCACTGTCGCC
>DATDLS010000507.1:0-2208 GCA_036519195.1 Occallatibacter sp.
ATCCGTCGCGCCATTCGACAATATTGGCGGCTTAACGATCGAGTTAGAGACTGAAAGCAAAGTAGCGGATTCTGGTGCCATCATTCTCCCTTACTCGGCCTGCAAGATATTGATCAAGCAAATTCCGATGAGCTAATGCGACGGCGTCAGACAGGTAAGATATCTCGGTCACACGAACCTTTCCCAATCCACTGAAAGATGTACCCAGCCGCAATCCCTTTCCCCCCGCTAGTATCCACCGTTCATGTATAGGACAATCATGGTTACTTGCAAGACCGGCGATTACGATATCGGTCGTAGGCGCGTTCTGCTGAGACAACGTCCGCCAGTGCTGTTGGTATTCTCGGTCGCAAGAAATTTGCATTCCAAGCTCCATTTGCTTCTTTTCCCCCGCTAGGATTTGGAAGGTGCAGCCAGGCGAGTAAAGTGGCCCCCTTTGTCAAGACCAT
This sequence comes from Occallatibacter sp., assembly GCA_036519195.1. Lineage (GTDB taxonomy): Bacteria > Acidobacteriota > Terriglobia > Terriglobales > Acidobacteriaceae > Telmatobacter. Next base: position 450 of record DATDLS010000507.1, read on the forward strand.
TTTTCGGCTTGAATAAGCTTATGTCCGACGGGGTCGTCATCCTCGTGTTCGGGCGGCCGCATCTGCAGCCGCCCGTTGCCATTCCGGCACTGGACCTGGCGCTCGGGGCGCATCCCTGCGGAGCCCTATCCTCCAGTCCAGCTTCCATAGTGTAATCCAAACATTCTGGCCGCAAAGCGTTAAATCCCAGGGGTTCGGGGACAGAGTCCCCGAGTCAAACAGAGCCTCCTTCCTTGTAAGCCACCGCTGGCGTCCGATAACCCAGGCTCTGGTGTGGCCGCCGGTGGTTGTAGAATTCGAACCATTGCTCGATGCCCCGGCGGGCCTCGCTCACTCGCTGGTAGTCTTTCAGATAAACCTCCTCGTATTTCAACGAGCGCCACAATCGCTCGATGAAAATGTTGTCGAAGCAGCGTCCTCGGCCATCCATGCTGATGGAAATTCCGCGCCGCTCCAGTTCGCCGGTGAACCGCTCGCTGGTGAACTGCGAACCCTGATCGCTGTTGAAGATCTCCGGCCGCGCGCGTCGCAGCGCGCTGGCTAACGCCTCCAAACAGAACTCCATCTCCATCGTTACCGACAGCGACCAGCTCAGCACGAACCGGCTGTGCCAATCCATCACCGCCACCAGATAACAGAAGCCCTGCGCCAGGCGGATATAGGTGATGTCGGTGCTCCACACCTGGTTAACGCGCTCAATCGGCACGTCTTTCAACAGGTACGGATGGACTTTATGACCTTCACCTGGCTGGCTCAGCTTCGGTTTCGGATGGACCGCCTCGAGCCCCATCACCTGCATCAGTCGTGCGATCCGCTTGCGGTTGACTGCCACCTTCTTGTACTCACTCAGCCACGCCGCCATGCGCCGGCTTCCGAAAAACGGTGTCGCCGTGTACTGTTCGTCGATCCACCGCATCAGCCGCAGGTTTTCTTCGCTCTCGCCCACCGGCGCGTAGTAGAGGTTCGACCGATTCAGGCCCAACAGCTCACACTGTCGCCGGACGCTGATCGTATCGTGGTCCCGGTCCACCAGCGGACGCAGCTGATCAGTCGAGCATGCCAGCTTTTTTTTTGAGCCAGTCCAACTCGACCTTCAGCCGACCGATCTCCTCGAACAGCGCGTTGCTCTCCTCTTCGCCGTTGGCTGCCTTGCGCCGTCCGTCCACGAAGAGCTCGGGCATCTGGTCCAGCGCCAGTTTCCGCCACTTGGCGATCTGCATCGGGTGCACTTTATATTGCGAGCCCAACTGGCTCAGCGTCTTCTCGCCGCGCAAGGCCTCGATCGCCACCCGCGCTTTGAACTTAGGACTGTATGTCTTTCTCGTCGTTGTCATCAACCACTCCTTGTCAATGACTCCGCCCGAATCTTAACTTATTGCCTGGTCTGAATTCCTGGGACCACTATAGCGGTCACTTCCGCTCCGGCCACAGAGAAGCAAATGATCCAGGCGTTACGCGGTGTCCTGGCGGACCGATTCCACCTTAAGCTTCGCCAGGAGAATCGGGATTTGCCGGTGCTCGCGCTGGAAGTCGCCCCGAAGGGCCCGAGATTCCGCGAGTTGAAGCCGGGCGAAGTGCCTGCGACGCATGATAAACCCGCTCCGGGCATTTACGCGAGGACTTTTACCTCGGTGGAGGACCTGATGAGTCAACTCAACGGCGTGTTCGGCGGTCCGGCGGTCGCGGATCGTCCGGTTGTGAATCGCACTCATCTCACCGGCAACTACGATATGCATCTTGAGACTGAGAGGCAGGGTCA
>DATDLS010000508.1:0-15005 GCA_036519195.1 Occallatibacter sp.
GTTTACGGTAGGTGACCAGCCTGCGACGGGAACGTGGAATCATAGTGATATTTCCGACCGTGAAATTGCCACATTCATCAAGGGAACGAACGAGCTTCAGTTCGGCGGTGAATGGGAACACCTGCACATGCCCATGGGCAACAGCTATCAGGCCGATGGCAACTATAGCTTTGGCGGCGATCTAAGTGGAAACAACCTTTCTGATTTTTTGCTGGGAGCCGCATCCAGCTTTACACAGGCCGGCGGCCTGTATCTCAACTTCAGCGGAAACGACTGGAGCGCCTTCGTGCAGGACAACTGGCATGCGACTTCACGGCTTACCGTGAGCGCCGGCATTCGCTGGGACCCGTTCTCTCCGTACACTGATAGCGAAGGACGCGTTGGATGTTTTGTTCCAGGAGCGCAATCGACGCGCTATCCGAATTCACCGCAGGATCTGATCTTTGGCGGAAGCAATCACGATCCCGGCTGTCCTACATCTTCGATCTATAACAATTTGAGCAACATTGGACCGCGCCTGGGCTTTGCCTATCAGTTGACGTCCGATGCAAAAACCAGCATTCGCGGCGGAGCGGGGTACTATTATCAGGCACCAAACGGGGTTGCGTTTGAAGACGTAGTGGGAATTCCCCCATTCGCTCCTATCGTGAACATCACGAACACGAATTTCACGAATCCTTACTCGGCCGCAGGGGTGACCGATCCTTTTCCTGGCTCCTTCGGCCCCATCAATCCTGGCCCAACGGTAACGTTTCCGCAGGACATCTCCTTCACCGAGATATTCGACCGGCACTTCCGGCTTCCGCAGATCCTGACCTATAACCTGACTTTCGAGCACGAGTTCGGCTCTGGTTGGTTCACGCGACTCGAATACGCGGGAAATCATGGCGCTCATCTCGGTGGTACGGGAGATCAGGAGGCAGGACTGCTGCAACTGAACCCCTCGGTTTATATTCCGGGTCAGTCGACCGAGAACAACATTCAACAACGCCGCGTTTATCCTAACTTCGGGTTCATCGGGTCAATCAACTCCGGAGTGAACAGCAACTACAATTCCGGTCAGTTTGAACTGGAGAAGCGCATGAGCTATGGCCTCTCATTCCAAACGAACTTTACGTGGTCGCAAGCACTGAATAACTTCGGACCCAATAACCAGGAGTTTCTGTTTGGAATCGGCGGTATCAATACCTGCGGCTGTGGCCGTTCTCTTGACTACGGTCCGGACGCCGGAGATGATAGCAAGGTCTTCAGATTGTCCGGAAATTATCTCTTTCCCCACATCCCAGTCAAAGGCATCACGGACAAGGCGATTAACGGATGGAACCTGAGCTATATCACAAACTGGCAATCGGGCTTTCCGTTTACCCCCTTCGCAGAGGATGATAATTCCTTCAGCGGGATGGGTAATGACCGCCCAGACATCACGGTGGCCAACATTTCGGATACGAAGCTAAATCCTCACCGATCCCATTCTGCGCTGATCAATGAGTGGTTTAACACATCCGACTTTGTGCCCAATGCCATCGGGACTTACGGAAACATCGGCAAGGATTCTATGTTTGGGCCGGGACTTTTTACCACGGACTTCGCACTGCTGAAGAATGGAAAAGTAGGCGAAAGCGTTAACTATGAGTTCCGTGCGGAATTCTACAACGCATTCAACAATGTCAATTTTGGTGCTCCTGACGCAGGACTTCAGGACAGCAATTTTGGACAGATCGGCTCTGCCGGAGACCCTCGTATTCTGCAGATGGCATTGAAAATCAAATTCTAACCCACCTCTAGCCAATCAGGGTGCCAGGGAGATAGGTAAGTTGGCGGCGACGCCACTTGCATATCTCCCGGCACCCTGATCGTTTGACGTCTGTGCTGAGCTCTGCGCCGTGCAGGTACGGTGCAACATCCATGTTCAATTGGGGAATTCATGGTTTATCGAGGAGCAAGAAGGATCTCCAAGTTGCCTTCGAAAAGTTTCAGCAGGCTCCGGGTGGCCGCAATATTGGCCGGGGTATTGGAGATGGGCGCAATTGCCGGCTATGCCCAGGTCAGCAGGCCCTATGTGGAAGAGGCGCTGGCGCAGCCCACGCGGGATGTTTTATCGAGGGAATACCAGCTGCAGAATTTTTTGTTGAAGCGGATTCCTCCGCTGCCCACTCCCACGACGCCTGCATTGTGGACCGCGGAGGAAGAACGGGTGCGCAAACACGTTCTCGACGACATTGCCTATCACGGCTGGCCACGCGAATGGGTCGATGCTGCTCCGGAGTTCGAGGAAGTGGGGGTCATTGAAACCAGTCACGGATACCGGATTCACAAATTGCGCTTTGAAGTTGTTCCTGGCCTTCATTCGACAGCGCTTCTCTATGAGCCGGCAAAAATTACCGGCCGCGTACCCGCCATTCTGAATCTGCTCGGTCATGAACCGGATGGAATCGGGGTGGAATATGAACAGAAGCGCTGCATCAACTTCGCCAAGCGGGGCATCATCGCCCTGGACGTGGAGTTTATCGGTTTCGGCGAACTGGCCAACCCGGAAAATATCCACGATTTCGGCGCGCAATTGAACCTCGTTGGTTCCAATGCGCTGGGAGTCTTCTATCTTTCCATGCGCCGCGGCTTGGATTATCTGAGCGGCTTGCCGGACGTTGACACAACCCGGATCGGCGTCACCGGACTTTCCGGCGGGGGCTGGCAGACGGTCATGCTGAGCGCTCTGGATCCACGCGTCGCAGTCGAGGTGGAGGTGGCTGGTATTGGTTCGCGGGAGTCGAACCTGACTCATCCTGTGGATACGGATGAAAGCGAAGCGGACGCGCCCGATTTGATGGAGGGTGAAGACTATCCGGAACTGCTCGCGTTGCGGGCGCCTCGGCCAACAATGGAGATCCATAATGCCACGGATAGCTGCTGCTTTCGGGCGCCCTTGGTGAAGCCGTACTTATACGATCAGGTAAAGCCGTTCTTCCAGTTATACGGTGCCTCCGGCTCCTTTGCCTGGAGCGAGAACCTCGATCCAGGATCGCACAATTATCAGTTGGATAACCGCCAGCAGGCCTACCGCTTCTTCAGCACACAATTCAAGTTGCCGGTGCTGGATGGCGAGATCTACAGTGACGATGAGATTCGCACTCCAAAGGAACTTGGCATTGGAGTCCCGGCCAATAACTTAACCTTTCTGACCCTGGCGAGAAAGCTAGCCGAGCAGATCCATCATGAACCGGCGCCGGCAGACAGCGCAGCGCGCCAAGTGTGGGCAACAACAGAGCGGGAGAAGTTGCGGTCCGTAGTCCGCTATGCGCCGGTTTCCATCATGCAGTCATTGCCGGTAGATAACGGCCGGGCTTTCGATTTTCGCACCTTGACTTATCGTTTCGATTTCTCCAACGAACTCAGCGCCAGCGGCATCTTGTTCCGGGAAGAAGCTGCTCCGGAGAACGCGCCGGCAACCATCGTGCTGGATGACAAAGGCTACAAGGATTCCACCTCGATGGTAGCTCAGCATGTGGACCGCGGAGAGCAGGTTTTGGCGCTCGATCTATTCTTCAATAGCAGCCAGTTGCCCGAGCGCGGGGCTTGGGCGCTGCTGGCAGACAGCAGCGGCGCTCGTCCTTTAGGGCTGGAAGCGGCGCAATTAGCGGCCGTGGCAAACTGGCTTCGATCCACTACAGGGCGTCCAGTACAGGTTGAGACAGACGGAATTCGCAATCAGGTTATCGCCTTAACGGCAGCCGCCATAGCGCCAGAGGACTTCTCCGCTGTGGTGAGCCGGAATGGGATGAAGAGCCTAGCCTATCTGCTCGAAACTCCAGTACCGTTTCGTACCGCTCCAGACCTCTTTTGCCTTGACCTTTACAAGTATTTCGACATCGATACCCTCGCGGCGCTTGCTGCTCCAGCAAAGGTGTCCACTTTCAATAGCCTGCAATGAAGACCCCGACGGGGAATGATTTGACTGCACTTACAGGTAAAGCGGAATCGGAGTGTGGGAACCCCGATTCCGCTCTTGTCTTTTCGCCGCCAGAGGAACTCAGCCCTGAGTTGCAATGGCCGAGATATTGCGCTGCATCCATTTAGCTTGCGTAAAATCCGGGAACTCGACGGGCGCGCTGCCCCGACTCACGGAAGTGACACTGAGCGGCCCAACCGCGGACCAGGAAGCTGCGTCATATACATCCATGTCCGGCGGAAGACCCTCGCGCACACATTGCAGCAGGCGATAGAGCATGAGGTAATCCATGCCGCCGTGCCCGCCAATCTTCGCCGCCAGCTCGCCTTCCTTCTGCCACAGCGGATGCGCGTACTGCTTCCATGTATCAATCGGCATATACGACTCATCCTTATTCTGGCCGTCAAGATAAATACGCGGCGGATAGTCTTCAAAGATGCCCTTGGTTCCGGCAATCAGGTTGATGCGATCGTACGGGTGAGGGGTGGAGACGCAATGCTTGACGGTGATGGTTAGTCCCTTCGCGGTCTTGATGAGCGACGTGTTCATGTCCCCGGTCAGGTAGCGCTCCTCGAACCGAGGATCTCCCGCCTTAAGATGATCCTTGCGGTATTGATCGAGGCCTCGCTGGGGTGAGCTCATCGAGACAATGTACCCAAAACGATCGCCGCGCTGCATGCTCATATAGTTCGCTACAGGCCCCAGCCCGTGGCTGGGATACAGATTGCCGTCGCGCATGGTGTGTTCCGCACGGCGCCAGAGACCCTCTCCTCGATCCGAAAAGAGCTCTTCACGGAGATCGTGAAGGTACGCTCCCTCGCCGTAGAGAAGATCGCCGAATTTGCCGTCATGCACCATGCGCAGTATCAGCGTCTCGTTGTATCCGTAGCAGCAGTTCTCCAGCATCATGCAATGCTTGCGCGTTTCTTCTGAAGTTTTGACGATCTTCCAGCATTCATCGAGGGTAACCACTCCGGGCACTTCAATGCAGACATCCTTGCCGTGCTTCATGGCGGCGATCGCCATCTCTGCATGCCAGCTCCAGGGGGTGGCGACCAAAACCAGATCGATGTCGTTACTGCCCAGCATGGTTTCGAAGGCATACGGCCCATCCGTGTAAAGTTGCGGCTTGACCTGGCCCGCCGCGACTACCAAGGAAGCGGCATGATCGGCATGCTGTTGGACCAGATCGCACAGCGCAACCACCTGTCCGTCCGCGGCGAGCAGATTCCCCAGCAGGTTGGTTCCGCGTCCGCCGGTGCCGATGAACGCTACCCGCGGATTTCGCTTTTCAAATGGAACATCGATCATCGTGCCGTGAGTCGTGGCAGCGGCGTCCTCCGCATTGGCTTGCGCCAGATTCATTACACTGAGGCTGACCGCGCTTGCTGCGCCCATCTGCACAAACTTGCGCCGGCTCCAGGATCCCAATCCAAGGTTCTGCTCATCAGAATTCATCGCTTCATCCTCTGTTCTTCACTTTTGCATGCCCGTCTCCACGAGCTGAGAGTAAATGGGGAATTACAACTGTGGGCAGTGCGGAGCACGGCAACAGCCAGAAGGCCCAACGCGGAGGAGCTGTTCGAGCACCTGCTGCTCTTTGTTCCCGCAGCCCAGTCAATCCGAAAACACTCGGAGCTATCGTAAGCAATCGCAACTCTGGTTCGCAAACGAGATTAGGGGATGAAGCCGTTCCTGTCAAGACTTTCGTTGCGAATCAAGGAAATCGTGTGACAATCCTTATGATTTCCAAGGAAGTAAAGCATACGAATAGGCTCTCAATGCGGACCTCATCGGCCGTCAAAGGCGGGAGAAATCTCGAGGTGAGGGTGGCTGGCATGCAAGGTGACGGCGGATAGCAGAGGTCCACCAGGATCGCTCTTCTATCCTCCCGACCACGACTTGTCGCTGGGGGGCCAAGGGAGCAAAGCACTCAGACGATAGGCCCTTGTTCGGCGCCGGGGGCTGTCCAGGAAGCCGTCCCATCTCCGGCGTCCGAATACAACTCTAGGCACCCCGGGGGGCAAGGACAGGGACGAACTGAGGGCATTTTGTCTGCTGGCCAAAGGCAAGAAGCGATGAAAATAAGTGTTTACAGAGACGGTTGCGCACCATTAGGCTCATATCGAGCATTAGGAAAAGAAACCAAACTCTTGGTTGCGAAAGCTAAACATTCTTTTGTATTGCTCCATAAGCAAGTAAACAATTTGCGTGGAGGATTTGCGAATGAGCGAAACTGTTGTGAGCGTAGAACAAAAGATGCATCGAAATATTGCGGTCGACGCCTACCGGGGCTTGGTGATGCTCCTGATGATGGGGGAAGTGCTCCAGTTTGCGCATGTAGCTCTTTCTTTCCCAAACAATCTCATTTGGAGGTTTCTGGCCTACAATCAGTCCCACGTCGAGTGGGCAGGCATGAGCCTCCACGACACCATCCAGCCTTCCTTTACATTTTTGGTCGGCGTGGCGCTTCCATACTCCCTGAGAAGCCGTCAGCAGAAAGGCGCCACCTTCCAGCGCATGCTTGGCCACACGATCTGGCGCAGTTTCCTGCTGGTGGCGCTGGGAATCTTTCTGCGTTCTGACCACAGCCCCATCACCAACTTCACTTTCGAGGACACGCTCACCCAGATCGGCCTTGGTTACACCTTTGCCTTCTTGCTTACATACGTCCGTCCGCGCTGGCAGTGGACCGCATTTGGTGGGATTCTCTTCGCCTACTGGCTGGCATGGGCACTGTATCCGGCGCCTGGCGCCAATTTCGACTACGCAGCTGTGGGCGTGCCCAACGACTGGCATCAGCATCTGTTCACCGGCTTTGCCTCGCACTGGAACAAGAACAGCAACCTCGGCCAGGCGGTCGATGTCTGGTTCCTCAACCTGTTTCCCCGCACCAGCCCCTTCGTGTTCAACGACGGCGGCTATCTGACGCTCAGCTTTATTCCGACGCTTGGCACCATGCTGCTGGGGATTGCCGCTGGGCGCTGGTCTCTCGCTGCGGCTCCGAACATTCCCATGCGCAAATTCCTGCTCGCGGGAGGCGCATTGGTTGTCGTCGCCCTGTTCTTGCATTTCACTGGGATCTGCCCTATCGTGAAGCGGATCTGGACACCCGCGTGGACCCTATTCAGCGGCGGCGTGTGCTTTTTCTTTCTTGCCGCTTTTTCCTGGGTCATCGACATAAAAAAGCATCGCGGCGTCGCCTTTCCGCTGGTCGTTATCGGCATGAATTCCATCGCGGCATACCTCATCGCTCATTGGTGTGAAGAATTCATCGAGAGCAGCTTCCGCATCAATCTTGGGGCCTCGGTCCTGAATATCCTGGGACCTGCAGTGGAGCCCACGGTTCTCGGCGCTCTCACCTTGGGAGTCTACTGGCTTATTCTCTTTTGGATGTACCGCAAAAAGCTTTTCATTCGGATCTAGACTATTCGCTCGGAATCTCAACTATAGCGGTTCTCCAATTGGTATAGGGTGAAACCAATGCGCCAAGGCGGCTTTTTCCTCAAGAAAAGCCACCTTGCCCATGTCTGCAACGCCAAGTGGATTGGAAAACAGCTCTAACTTGTCCATCGGAGATGGAACTCATGGGGATGAACTGCTTGACCGACTTGCATCGTATCGCGCGCACACTTTGCTTTACCTGCATGACTTTGCCGCTTTCGCTTTCTGCCCAGGTTGACGTACTGACGAATCACAATGACCTGGCACGCACGGGAGCCAACTTAAAAGAGACCGTTCTAACCCCCGCTAATGTCGACGCCAGGCAGTTCGGCATGATCTTCAAGCGGGTGGTTGACGACCAGGTCTATAGCCAGCCGTTGCTCGTGACCAACGTTAAGATAGCGGGCGGCTGGCATGATGTCGTGTATGTGACCACAGTCAACAATAGCGTGTATGCGTTCGATGCCAACGACGCGAGTGCGACCGCCCCTTTCTGGCATGTCAACTTCGGGACTCCCGCCAGCCTCGGCGATGCGGACTTCGGCTGCACCGATATCAACGGCAGCATGGGCATTATCGGCACGCCGGTGGTGGATGCGGAAAAGACCACGCTCTATGTGGTGGCCCTGAGCAAAGCCGGAGGCCGGTTCTCCCAGCGCCTCCACGCCCTGGACCTTGCCACCGGAGCCGATCTCCCAGACAGCCCGGCTACCATTCTGGCTCCAGGCTTCGACCCGCTGATGCAAAACCAGCGCCCGGCGCTTGTCCTTTCCGGAGGCAATGTTCTTATAGGCTATGCATCTCACTGCGATAAGGATCCGTATCACGGATTTCTGCTGGGATACAACGCTGCTACGCTGAAGCAGGTTGGCGTCTTCAACACTTCGCCCGGAGGGGAGGAGGCAAGCATTTGGCAGTCTGGTCAAGCGCCTTCTGTCGATGACAAGGGCAACATCTACTTCATCACTGGAAACGGCAGTTGGAACGGCACGACGCAGTTCAGCGAGAGCTTTATCAGACTTGACGCCCACATGCATATGCTGGACTGGTTCACGCCGACCAACCATTTTCAATTAGACAAGGACGATAATGACCTGAACTCCTCGGGAGCTGTCTTGATTCCAGGGACCCACCTGGTGGTTGGAGGTGGTAAGGAGGGCGTGCTGTATGTCATCGATACCGAACACTTTGGACATTTAGGCGACGAGCATGCCGTGCAGCACTTTGCCGCCACCAGTTCTCACCTGCATAGCATGGTCTATTGGAAGAGCGCCAGGAACGGCGATCTGCTCTACCTCTGGGGGCAGCGGGACAGGGCTCGCGCTTACCGGTTCACGGGCGGCAAATTCGATCAGACCCCGTTCATGATTCGGCCCGATAGCAACGATGGCCATCCAGGAGCAATGCTTTCGCTGTCGGCGAACGGGGACAAGGACGGGATACTATGGGCTGCAATTCATGCCACCGGCGACTCCTGGAACGAGTCTCGGCCCGGCGTTCTGCATGCCTACGATGCAGACAATATCAACCATGAGCTTTGGAATTCGCTCCAGAATCCGGAGCGGGACGACTGCAACAACTACTCAAAAATGGCGCCTCCTACCATAGCGAATGGGAAAGTGTATCTCGCCAGCTTTGGAACGGAAAACATTGGCACCGGGCAGATGTGCGTCTACGGCTTGCTGCCCAGCGGTACTCCGCCAGACGCGCCCTCCAATGTTCAAGCCTCGATTCACGGCCGGTTCGTCGAGGTATCGTGGAGTCCGGTGCCCCAAGCCACAACCTATACCTTGGAGAGCACCCAGGGGGGCGCTACGCATGTCGTTGCGTCCGGATTGACGCGCATGGAGTTTACCGAGCCCGCGCCCGAGGAGGGAACAGCGCAATACGTTGTGAGGTCGGTCAACGCAAACGGTCAAAGCGTTCGCTCGGCGGTTGCCAGCGCTACGGTCCAGAAGGCTCCTTCTCACCGCAAAATAAAAATGAACTGATCGAAATCAGTAGCGCTCTGTCTTGGCAATGTATGAAGTCCGTTGAGCCGCCGGGGCGAACTGGACAGCTACATTTTCCCATCGTTGACGGGCCCGCGCTTCGGCGTGGGGAGGGGAACGGCGCCCTTGATGGTCACCGGGTAATCTTCCTCGAAAGCGAGACCGTCTATGCCCTCAACGCGAAGATGGGTCTTGTAGCTGCCTTCGCGCGTATACGTGTGGGTGACAGTAGCGCCATCCGTGATTATGCCGTCTCCAAAGTCCCAATGATATCCAAGTGCCGGAACATGGCCTTCGGACGCGGCTGCTAGAAAGCCAAGATCTTCGCCGATCTTGCCCGTGGCCGGAACTTTCGCGGTGATCGAAGGGGCCTCGGCGGCGACGGACTCATCCAGGATTTTGAGCAATGTTACAAAATGGGCCGGCTGGTTTTCAATGCGCAGTCCGGTGGCGTCGAAGGTTCGTTGTTGTTCTGGCTGATAGACATCGACCACGCGATATTGGTGGTCCGGCGAGAGCCCGAGGTCGGAAAAACTCAACGAATGCGAGTTGGGATTCTCGGTCCAGTTGAATACCGCAAGCATGGCCTGCCGGGAATCTTCCCGGAGCAGAAAGATTCCCGGCTGCTCATCGGCTTGGCGATAGGTCAGCAGGTCGAGCGGTTGCGCCGCTTTTCCGAGTTTGATCATCTGCAAGAAGTCGGGATTGGTGACCAGGGCGAGACGGTCCGGATCCTGTCCCAAAGTTGGCAGGTCATCCCCAAGTTCGAGCATGCCGCCCGAAACCGCGGCCAGCGTGGCCGAGACCCGGGCCTCATTCAGCGTCAGCGGCGCCTGGATGTGACGCTCTTCAATCATCTGACGGGAGATCGTCAAAGCATCCGGATCGCTGAGGAAGAAATTATGCTGCATGTAATAGCGCGCTGCGATGCCGGGAGCCGCTTCCTTGCTGCGCAGAAAGGCGTGGCCGGTATCCTGCGATAGACGTCCTTCATCCACCAGCCCAACGGGATTCAGCATGGGGCTTCCATCCTTGTCCAGCAGGACGTGTTCGCCCACGGAGTCGCGAATGATCTGCAATCCGATCCGCTCGGCTTCGAGCGCTGTGGTCTGCGGGCGATAGTAGTAGCCTTCAATGGCGGTGTTATCCATGAAGTCCAGCTTGATATAAGTCGCGCCCCATTCCTTGGCAAGCGTTTGATAGGTGCTGCGGAGATACTGTTGCGCCTCCGGATTGGTGGTGTCCAAGACAAACAGGGTTTCCCTTCCGGCTTCGGTGCCCACCCCGATTTGAATCGGCTCTCCCTGTGCGTTGTGTACCAGCCAGTCCTTGTGATGCTCATAAGCCCACGAGCGCCCGCTGACCTCAAACGGAGCTGTCCAGAATCCCATTTTCAATCCCAGGTTCGCTACGTTGCGAGTTAAGGGAACCAGTCCATTCGGAAACTGGGCAACGTTCGGTGTGGTGTATTCTCCCCGCGCATAGGCGTATCCAAGATCCAGATGGAAATAATCGAATCCCAGATCTTTCAGGTGCTCGGCAAGCCATTGCGCGTTGGTCCAGCTATTCCCCTCGGTGATGCCGGAATAGAAGGCGGTCCAGCTCCACCAGCCAAGCATGGGGCCTGTTCCGGAGCGGCTGTGGTGTAGCACGCGAATGGCGGCACCGTATGTGTCGAGCATTGAATAGTAGTTGTTCCCCAGGGCAAACATCAGGCGCTCAGAGTCCAACGCAGCATCCGGGGCCAGGGGCAGGCTCAGTTCCACCAGGCTTTTTGCCGGACCATGCTTTAAGCCCGATTCCGGGTCCGTCGCCTGTATCTCAGTCGTTCCTGTGGAGTCGACCGTGTAAGAAGCAACTCCCGCAGCCTTCTGCGCGTCAAAGTTGGCCTTAAGGTGCATGATGGTTAGAAAACGGTCGGAGCTGAGGGCGCCGAAGAAGATTGACTCTTTGCTCTCCTGGTTATAGATCAGCTGACTCCCCACCGCACGGTGCATCCCGCCGGGTGCTTTTCCCAGATCGTATATTTTCAGCGGGGGCCAGTCTTCACTGAAGCTGTCTGAAAGAATGCGATCGCTGCTCTCGGAGGCGCCCAAATTGAGGGGCCGAACACCGATCGCATCTACCAAACGCAGCGATTGAACGGTGAAGGATTGTCCGGTATGGTTTTGAATCTCGACCCGAATATCGCCGGCTTCGATGTTGTCATAGAGCCGAATCACATAAGACAGGTCTGGCCGGGAGGGGAGCCCACTGCACTGGACAGTCGCTTCATGTCCATGTCCGAGAGCATCGTCAAATGAGGACTCGCTGATCTGGTGTTGTGGATAGTCGCTTGAGGTGACCCAGTTGTGATCCACACGCACAGCAACTTGGGCGTGGATCGCGGAACGGTTCTGCTGCCCGATCTCATAAGAACCATCGCCGGAATGCACCAGGACGAATTCATTCTTATTGCGCAGGTTGGCTTCGGCTGCATGAGCTAACTGCGCCAGGCCCAGGATCGTGGCCACAGCCCCAATTCTGGGCATGGCCCAGTACGCGCGCGAATGGGCGTCTGTCTGTTTGAGTTCTCTCAATTGCGTCATTCCTCACCTTGGATAGATATTGCAGATAGTTTCGCGTTCCGGCGCGCAGGTGAAACGACATCGATCAATTGCAATAGTGGCCTTTGACCAAATCCCGTCCGGCCGACTTTGCTTCTGCGAGCGGGGTTCTTCCCGGTTGATTTCCCATCACGATCTCTGCGTCGTCGCGCGTCTTGCGTACCATCGTGCCGCCCAAGAATAACGCGTATAGCGATACGAAGCAAACAAAAAAGAAAATAAAACGACATAATGCATCTTGACCGCTTCGCTTGCCGACTAATCGAAGAGAACGGTTGTAAGAATCTGTCCAGAAACCCGGCGGGTTGAAGGGCACGGGCTGAAGCCCGTACCCTTCACGCATCAACACGAAGTTATTGGACAGGTTGTGAGCAGGGGTTCCGGCGGGGCTTGCTGTGAGGCAGGAAAAGGTTATTGTCCAGCCGGTCGAGAACTGGAAGGCTGCCGGAATCGCCTATGAGGCCTTTTGCAACCGCAGTTTTCGAGCGGAACGGGTCCGCTTTGAGATTTTCGCGGAGGCGGCTTGACCGGTCGCGGAAATGCCCTCATTCGCACCGGTAGAGCGCCGCGGAGCTGGCGCGGAATGTCGATCCCGACAGCTCCTGCTATACCAAGATCAGATTGCAGCCCCTTGCACGCAGCTTCGCCTGAATCTCTTCGCCGAGACCGGTGTCGCTGATGATGGTGTCGATCTCGGCAAAGGAAGCAATGCGCGACATGCTGCGTTTGGAAAACTTGCTGGAGTCGGCGACCAGAATGATTTCGCGCGAAATCCGTAGCATGGCCCTGTTCACCATCGTCTCTTCCAGGTTTGCGCCACTAACCCCAAAGTCCAGGTCGCATCCGGCTCCGCTGAGAAACAGCTTGTCAGCGGAGAATTGCTCGAACATCTCTTCGGTGAATCGGCCGCAGATGGAGGCGGACTCTCCGCGCACCGTGCCTCCGACGATGAAAAGTTGCGCATCGCGCGCGTCCAACAGTTCGGCGGCGATGTTGACACCGTTGGTGATGATCTGCAGTCCCTGCTTTTTCTTGATCTGCCGGGCGATTTCCAGCGAGGTGGTGCCCGAATCCAGGATGATCGTCTCGCCATCGTGGATCAACGAGGCTGCCATGGCGCCGATGCGCCGCTTCTCGTCGGAGTACGCCTTCAGACGTTCGTGGACGGGCGATTCGCGCAGGATCTTATCTGGGAGTACCGCCCCGCCATGCGACCGCAGCACCAAACCGCGCTGATGCAATTCATTCAGATCGTTGCGGATTGTGACTGCCGATGTGCTAAACCGTCTGGCTAGCAAGCTGACTCTGACACGACCTGCGCTGCGCACGATCTGCAGAATCTGCATCCGTCTCTCCTCGGCCATCATTCCGTCCGTCTGCGGCTCTTCCTCAGACGGACCCATCGCCGGCCTGTGGTGGTTTGCTTCCTCGGACGGATCCAATATCGAGCTATCTATAGCCATTCTCAACCTCTTCTTCGTTACAATTGCACCGCAGGATCAGTTTAATCGTAAAGGCAAAAGAATAAGAAGAAATGTGGAACCCCCGGGGAAGACAACCCAGGAAGGTCCCACAAGCAGCATGTTGAACAACTTCTTGCCACCGTTGTCCCGATCGAACCGATCGCCCCTTGCGACTTCGTATCTCGGGACCGCGATCTACGTGGACTGTCGGGCTCAGAGATCGATTTTTGACGTCAAGCTATGGAACGCAATGTTCGCCGTGATGCTTGTAAGTAGACGCAGCCTTGAAAGTTACCGTGGGTGCGCAAAGAGATACAAGGATGCAAGTTGTTTATTTTCATGTATATATGTTGATGCAGGTAAGCAAAAAAGCACAACCTGATACCAGTCGCTGGAGTTCAACAGCCGGCCACCCAATACCAGTTGCGGGTCCAAATCCGCCAAAAAATGGAACATCCACCAGGCAAAAACTACAGACTTAAGAGCACCAATGTGTCCGCGAAATGCCACATGAGTACATTCCTAATGCTAAGTTCTGCCATTGCACTGGTATCACGTTACATTTGCACGCAGTTTGCATGTCGAAATGGCGAGTTGCGGTCAAGTTTTTGTCCGGTTTGTGTGCCGCAATGTTCTTTGGATGAACAGCTTTTCAATTCCAGAATTGCAAAGATAGGCATTCGTTAAACGCGAATTCGAATCAATAGCAAACGTTCTGTTTCTCGGGAATCTCACCAAAAGCGACAAATGCCAGAACCAAAAGGAAACGAATGCTGAGTGATTGAATCAAGTGTCTCCGTCGATTTGGCCGTCTGCGCGTATCGAGAGCCCCGAGTTCGGTCCGTAATCTTCACCCCGCACACACGCTCGACTTGGGCATTAAGAGCACGATTCCACTCCTTCCGGTCGTTGGAGTCCCGCGATTTGTCACCGCTGATGAACCGCAAGGTCATGCCTTATATCGCGAGCTTGCGCAGAAAATGGACGAATCGCTGCGCATTCTTGGCACTCTAACTGCGCTTCCAGGATTCCTCGGTTCTCCGCCTGGTGGATACGAGTATGAGCTGACAAGCGGGTTTCCGGCGATATCCAACCGCGCCTTCAACGGAGGGACTGGGAAATTGCAGCACAAGGCGAGCTTCGTTCGCCGCGCTCTATATCCCCGCCCTGAAGGACAGAACTATCCGCGCTATTTGGGTAAAACGCCGCAGAGTGATTCGGAGAGAAGGATGTTCTGTTCATAGAGCCGGATCGCCAACACAATATTCCCGCTCACACTTATCTGATAGGGCCGAAGGCGGTCGGCGGAGAGAGTCCTTTCGATCTCGCTCCGATTCGCCGGGATGTATTCAAACGCTGGCATCAGTCTCCTTGATATCGAACAGCTGCATGATCTTTGTCATAGGACTGACCTGCGCCCTGTTTTCAAATGAAGTAAGAACGCAACCCGCTGCATGATGACTCTCCTCTCCTAACGTTGCTGCGATACCGGAAGCAGGGACCCCTCCCGCAAGGTGATCGTGCCTAAGATTCCCGAAGGCAGTGGTTGCAGGTG
>DATDLS010000509.1:0-2578 GCA_036519195.1 Occallatibacter sp.
GCATCACCATCTGCCACTTCCCTCCGGGAACCTCTAAATGGAACAAGATCGAGCACCGGATGTTCTGCCACATCACAGCCAATTGGAGGGGACGTCCTTTAGAAAGCCACGAAGTGATCGTCAATCTCATTGCCAATACCATTGCCAATACCAAAACCAGCAAAGGCTTGACCATCCAAGCCGATCTCAACATGAACTCTTACGCAAAAGGGATCAAAATACCAGTTAAGGAAATGAAACAATTGAAAATGACACCGGCTGCTTTTCACGGAGAGTGGAACTACTCTTTCTCTCCCAGAGGTGAGATACCATAATGAGGTACCATAAAAATTTTTCCGTGGGAGTTTATTTCTGAAAGGGGACTTAGAAGCCCTCTTTGCTACATCCTCGTGGTCGGATGTCATCGCACGAGAGCCGAGCTGCACCATCGAAATCCGCCATAGTGACTTGGGGTCTTTTCCATTCGAATACAAGGTCGGCACTCGCGACGGTCATCCGCACTTTGCGATCATCTGTGCCGAGTTTTCGCCGCACCGGCTCTCCCCTGAGCAGATGGCCTTAATAAAACAAAAAATGCTGGAGTGCGTCTCCAACATACTGGCGCATATCCTTTGGATCAATGGTTCGTTCGATGCGTACATGAAGAGGGTTTTCGGCGACGAGTTGGCCCTTCAACGAGCGTTAGACTTCACTGGAAGCTTCGTTGCGCTAGGTAACGTTCTCGGGACTACCCCGAAAGAGCGGATTTCCCAGTGGACTACTGCAAACGACCGTGTGTATCAGATAAGGCGTTCGGCGCCCTGGGACTCTGAGCTGCCTGCTACGGCAGCGCATTCTGAGTCAGGCAGTCATTCCGAAACCGACACAGACCAGCAATTTGCGCGGGATACTAAACATTCACAGATTGAAGTTGTCTCGCCCATCCGTATGGACCTTTGGGAGAAGGCAGGCTGGAACGCAACAGCTTTTGCAGTGGCACCCGATCCTCGAATGCCGCCGATAATTGCCCCCGTTTTCCAAGACCGCGCAAGCGCACTGGAAATTTTCGCTGCGTGGAGGAATGAAATTGGGAAGGAAGACCCGAATGAGGTAATCCGACTGTCGCTGGTCAAAGGCATTAGTAAGGCTGAACCGTTTTCATACTGCGTCAGTATCGGAGCGAACGCAAAGGCCGATCAACGCCGAAAAGAAACGAGATATTTTGCTCTCGTGTCCAGGCTGAATCGTATGAACCCGGCCTCGTCTTTCAACCTATCTAGGTTCGAGAAGAGTGTGGCTTTATCGGGCCGCTACTACCTCGCTCCTGCGGTTTACACAGGTCAAAACGGTGAGTACGAACTGCTGCCGGACAATCATCTTCGCAGCCGGGTGCGGGTATCCTCGATGGGAATAAATCCCCCGCGCGGATCGCCATAGACATAGGTCGCGTCAATGATCCTCTCGAACTCGTCGCGGGGGAAGTAGTCGGTCGGGACCTGGACGACCTTGATCCTGCCCAGGCCGATGGAAGGATTCTTGATGATGTAGTCGCGGCGGACACAGGCCCAGAAGAAGCCGATCAGGCGGCTCTGCTTCTTCTGCTTGGCCAGACGGCCGTCTTTCCAGGTGTTGCGGAAGTTGAGCAGAGCATCGAGGTCGATCTGGTCGATGTACTCAAGTCCCGCGATTTCACACCAGACGAGGAACTGCTTGCGGAACATGGTCTCGAGCTTAGAGATAGTGGCAGGAGAGAGTTCACGGCTGACGGCGTCGGCCAGATAGGCCTTGACGGCGGCTTTGATTGTGACTCTCGGTTTCTGCGCCAGTCCGAGCTGCGGTGCAGCAGGTGCAGGCGACAGGTCGACTGCGGGTGGCAGGGGAGCGGATGGCGGCAGAATCTCTGGCTCGGGAGGCGTGGTCTCCGGAAACTCCATCTGATGACGGAGCCTCTCGGCATCGTCCCAGAGGCGGGTCCTGGCGCTCATGCGGACAAATTCACCGTTGTGCGATCCCCAGATCCACTTGGGGCAGTTGCAGCGGCGCCAGAGTTTGTCGCGGTAGTGTTTACAGTCTGCGGCGTGACGGGTGTAGACGGACAGCATCGGAACTCCCACTTCAGCGGGATTTTCCGTCTACTGCGCAACTCAGTCAAAACCAGAATGGCTACTGTACAAAATGCTGTACAAAAATCACCCTAGTTTTTACCCGAATCTTGTAACTTATTCACGGTAAATAAGTTAGGTATGGTGGAGGCGGCGGGAGTCGAACCCGCGTCCGAAATCGCTGTCAGCCAGGAGAGTTCATGCTTTGTCCGATTCCTTGTGTTTTCGCTCCCGGCACTCAGAACGGACAAGATGCGCCGAAAGCTAGTCCGATGATCTCGCGCGAGCAACACGGACCGAGAAGCTCACGCCAGCCCACTGTATGACGTCTGCTCACAGCCCGTAGGTAAAGCCGTGGAAGACGGCAGCTTATTTAATTAAGCTGCAAGTGCCAGATTATCGTTGGCAACTTTGTTTTTGCAGGCGATTACAGGTGCCCACACCCTGACATGCCTCCTAAGCCGCAATCGATCCCGTCGAAACCGTGACGCCCCCAT
>DATDLS010000510.1:0-11074 GCA_036519195.1 Occallatibacter sp.
CATGCATCTGCTTCGTAGATGCCAACGAAGACTCGTCCAGCACATAAAGGCGTTTCTCGCCGGTATCAGGCTTAGCCCCACGCGCCAGGTGCATCTGGAGGGTGGAAGTCTCGATCCCTGCTTCACCTAATTTTTGCGCTGACCTTGATGTGGGCGCAAACCCTTCGACCGTGTACCCTGCGGCCTCCGCGCCCTCGCGCACGACGGCCAGCGTCGTGGTCTTGCCCCCGCCCGCGACTCCATCCAAACCGACGATCTTCTCCCGCGAGAGAAAGACCTCATCGACGGCGCGGAGCTGCCCGGCGTTTAGCGCTCGGTGACGGTCTTCGGTCGCAATCCGAATGCTCGGCGAAACCAGCATCGGGTCCTCGAAGCCGCGCTGATTGCCCTGCTGCATATGGCCGATGGTCTCGCGCTCCAAACGCTGCATCGCGGCGGTGGTGTACTGCGGGCCGGTCCCTATGTTCTCGACCCGGCGAAACTCCCCGGCCTGCACTCTACGCTCGAACTCCTCCCGCACCTGGCTGGAAGTCGTCTGCCCCATTCCCCTGTCGAGCGCAGCCGCAAGTATGTCTTTCCGGGCGTGGACCGCCCCACGCTCAAAGAGATGGTCGCGGGCGTAGGTCACGGCCTGCTGTGCGGCTTTATTCTCGGGTTCGTATGCGTGCGTATGCCCCTGCCCTCTTGCCTGGGCAACCACGCGATCCGCCTGATGGCCGTACTGCGAGGCCAGATCCCGATGCCGCTGCAGAACCTCTTCGGGCGACAGCAGCTCCTTGCGATCGCGCGTCCGGTGCGCGGCGATCTGCGCCGCCGAACTGCCGTCGAGACCCTGCTCTCGCTTGTAGTCCTGAATCTGCTCCCGGCGCAGGCTGGAGGCTTCGAGATACTCCTTCGTATAGCCCTTGATCTCCGGCTGCCCGTACTCGCCGCGCTCCAACTGGTAGCCCAACCCCTGCAACCGCATCGCCAGCTCCGACCGGTAGACCGCCGTGACATACTTCTGCGCGGCGTAGAGCTCATGCGACTGCACCGAGCGCGTCGGCTTGCCGGAACCGCCATCGCGCTCGGTGACGTTGAAGATGACGACGTGGGTGTGGAGCTGCGGCGCGGCGTAGCCATCGACGGGCCGCGCCGTGTCGTGCTCGAAGGTCGCCGCCACAAACTTCCCCGTTGTCTCCGGCTTGCGGACGTTGCCGATTCGCGCCTGGGTAAACTTCTCCAGCTCTCCCACGGCGACGCGGACGCTCTCCCGGTGCGCCTCTCGCACCCGCTCATCCCCGCCCACAAGGGCCGTCAAAGACACAGACTTGGGCGCGGAGATGGTTCCGTCCCATCCGGCGCGGTGCTCCACGCTCGTTACTTCCTTGCCGATCTGATTCTCGTAAGTCTTCTGAGGCTGATGGCGAACCAGCTGCTCCCCGCTCAAAGGATGCTGGCCCTCGGTCAGGCGCGCAAATTCCTCATTACCGACCGCGCCCTCCAACCCCCACTGCTCGGCCAGCTTGCCCTGCCACTCGCTGTGTCCCTGCTGGTCCCGGCTCCAGTAGTTCTGCGCCCGGGACGCGAACTCGCGCTCGTGATACATCCGCGCCTGGCCCGCCGATAACGGTTTGGGAGACATCGAAAGCATGCAAGACCTCCACTTAAAGATGCTATTGATCTCAGCTGAATAAGTTCACGTCTCTCAGTCGATCCCCTTGCTCTCATCCCAGACGAACGCCTCTTTGCGCTTTGCCGGAGTGGGCGCGGGATCAGCAAGCGCGAGCACACCCTGAACCGCAGCCGGCTTTTTCGGTGAAGGTGTGTGTGCCGGCGGCGCAGCCTGCGCCTGGGAAGCCGGCCTGGGCGCAACCTGCGGCATCTTACGTTCAATGAACTCAGGCTGTTTGGATCGTTTCTTTGCCAGCGCGAAGCAGACCGGCACGACGCGATTCTCCTGCTTGATGAATCCGTGCAGCGGCTCGAGGCCGGAGATTTCGGACGGCATAATGAGCGGCTTGGTCGCAATCTCCATCGCATAGGACTTCTTGCTGCCGATAAGCCCCATGCTGCGCGACTCCTTCAAACGCTCAACCTCAATCTCGCCGATGGCGTCGGAGATCCACTTGGCCGCGCGCGGCTCGGAGGTCTTGAAAAATACCTTGGTGGCGGGCTGCGAGAGCATCGTCTCGGCGTCCTGGCCGTAGCGCTTTTCAAGTTGGCTGCGCCCCTGGAAGCCAAGCACAACGGGGTTTCCGTGCTTGCGGTTTTCGGTGACGGCGGCGTGGAGCTGGGGCAGCTTGTTCAAACTCGCCAGCTCGTCGATCACAAACCATACGGGCTTGGCGGCGCGGTCCTCGCAGTAGCCCATCATGCGCAGGATGAACAGGTCGAGCCATACGGAATGGAGCGGCAAAACTTTCTCCCGGTAGCCGGGGCTGGAGGTCAGAAAAACCCATCGCTTGCGCTCGGTGTACCACTCGGCCGTCGCAAACGTCAGCCGAGTATGCTGCCATTCGGGCAGCAGCTCCAGACTGTCTGCAATCATATTCAGGCTGGAAAGAACACCTGCCCGCTGCGCCGGGGCGGCGGGGTCGATCAGGGTGGCAAGCGGGGTTCCCTTCACCATGAATTCCATTTGCGAAGGGTCGGACATCCACTTCAAAATATCTCTGGGCTGAGGCCTCCGTTTGAGCAGATGGGCCAGTATGCGCCTTGGCCCATCGGTAAAGTACGCCTTCTCGTACTCCTTCTCGGGCAGGAACGCGGCAGCGATGGTCGTGCCCGTCTCCGGGCGGTCCACCTCATCTCCCAGCCCCCAGTAGGGACACCGGGCGTCGAGAGGATTCAGGATCAGGTCGCCGCGGCTGGGCGAGTAAAACTCCCCCACGAAATCCATCGCCGGGTCGTAGACAATGGCACTCTCACCGCGCTCCTGGACCTGGCGCAGAATCTGCCGGATGGCCGTCGATTTGCCCGAACCGGTGTCGCCGATCAATTCGATGTGGCTGGACTCCAACCGGCGCGGAATCCGAAAACCCGGCCCAAACGGAAGCCAGCTCCAGGGCGCTTTTTCAAAGCGCAGCCGGAAGGAAATTTCGTCGGATCGGAGGCGGCGCCAGCTGCCTACCGGCTGCAACTCCGGGCCTTTGGTTCGCCGCCCGTGCCGCTCCTCATACTTCCGGGAGCCCCAACCCTGCTTGAACTGAAGCCGGAGCGCGTAGAGCAACATCAGGCCGGCCAGGCAGTAGAGCATCGGCTTGGTGAAAAGCCACCAAGCGCTCTCGCCGTCATAGATATACTCGCGCAGAACCCCGGCTAGAATGTCGGAGGGCGACATCTCCGGAGCGCTCAACGTCACCCCGCGCCACCCGTCCGCGACAGCTTTGGGCGAGAGGTTGACTGGCAATTTCGGGTCCGGCCCGGAGACTACATCCTCGGGCGAGGCGGCCACCGGTTTGCGCTTCGGGGCAGTCTTCATGACCCATCGGATGGTCGTCTGGTTCTGGGGCAGACGGGCTCCAACGGAACTCGCGGCATAGCTTGGGAGGTAGATCTTTTGGAGCGGCGCAAGCCTCGTGGAGAGCCAAACCGAAGCCGAAACAACCAGCAGGAACAGCCCCAGCGTGCCCCAGAAAAGGAGCCGGAACAGACTCCCCGAACGGCTCGGAAACTCGATCGGGCGGCTCAGGGCTTACCTCCGCCCCGCCCATCTTGGGCGAGAAAATCCGCCATCAGTTTGCGAGCGCTTTCGAGCTTCCGGGCGTCGGCCTGGTCGCGGATTTTGACGACGGAATCAGGGAGAAGATGCTTCCCTTCCGCGTTCGCCTGGGCGGTCGCGTGGAAGAGATTCAGGAGCACGTACCGGGTCGCCGAAACCTCCGAAAGCAGCAGTTCCATCGGGTCCGCCGGACGCTGCCGGGCGGTCTTCAAGGCCAGCTCGCGGAGCCATTCGGCGAGCGATTTCCCGTCGCGTTCGGCGGCGGCTTCAACCTCGCCGAGCTCCTCCGGCGTCAACCGGGTTGCTACCGTCTTGGCGCGGAGACCGGGCCTGACTTCATCGTCTGGAAGCGATGGAGAATGCGCCGGGGCCGGGATGCGGGAAGTGGTCATGGGGGGGACCGCCTCAGAAACAGACTGCATCCGTCGGCTGTAACAGGTCAAGTCCATAAAACCGGCATCATCGATTAAGTACTTATAAATCAATGCGTTTACGCCATTTTAAATAACTTAGTTTCTATCTGGAAATCTGCGTTTACAAGCGTAAACGCAGATTTGATAAGTAGCTTATTTTGTTAATGTTGACAATAGTAGACGAAAAATAGCTCCACAGCTCCCATTTGGGG
This sequence comes from Occallatibacter sp., assembly GCA_036519195.1. Lineage (GTDB taxonomy): Bacteria > Acidobacteriota > Terriglobia > Terriglobales > Acidobacteriaceae > Telmatobacter. Next base: position 4,329 of record DATDLS010000510.1, read on the forward strand.
GTGATGTGTCACCATTTATGCCGATGCGAAGCAGCGCGGGGACTCGTGGGGGGCCGCAAAACTGGGCAGGGACTCAGCCCTTAAGCGGGTTTCCTGCTCCCGAAGGCAGGTTCTCCTGAATCTTCCGGCCGCATCGCCTTGGACGCTGGGCGCTGCGGGTAAATCTTCCCCATCAGTCTGCGCGAGATCGAAGACATAGACGGCGCGGAATCGTCGGCTTTTTTCTTGCCTACGATGGTGGAATAGAGCGATGGATTCATAACCCATAGGCCGAGTCAAGAACCGCTGTTTCGTAATCAAGAGGTCATTGGCGGTACAAAGCTGGAACGTTTTAGGTGACGTGGAACTAGGCCGGAGGCCTGCTGGCTCGTCCTGGGGGGCTTTCTGCTTGAACCAGCACGGTTCTACTTTCAGGGCCCAAAAGCCAGACCGGCCCCACATTAGATAGGCAGCTTTTGTTTTTGTACTTGGGCGGGGAGGGTGTGGGAGGGGCGCTAGCGCCCTCCCACTGTAAGCGAGCGGACGAGCGAGCAGGTCTTTACGAAGTAAACGCCGCATTGAATACCCCCGACCCCATCGCAAAGTTTTTGCGGAATGAGAGAGGAATAATACAACTGCCTGATGCTGGCGATGTGATAACGGGGCACGGCTCACGGTTAGTAAGAAGGTTATTTATAAGGCTAAAAGGATAGGGGCACCGCAGGGCAATAAAAAAAAAAGAGATAGTGGACGGATCCGCGACCTATACCTACCGAAACTGCTCCACCCGCGACCTATACCTACCGCTTTTTGGCTGACCCGCGACCTATACCTACCGGCTGACCTGACTGCATTCTGTGGAAAACCAGCGACTCGCGACCTATACCTACCGCTTTTTGGCTGACCCGCGACCTATACCTACCGGCTGAGCCATGCCAAAAACCCTTGCCGCGACCTATACCTACCGTAACCCGCGACCTATACCTACCGGCTTTTGCCCTGACCCGCGACCTATACCTACCGCTTTCTCGCTGTCCATCTGCCGGCGGTTAGCGGCTTTGGTTTCACGGACAAAATCCATGTGCGGGTGAACGGTGAAGATGACATCGAGCTTTTTGCCCCGCAGGCCGGTTACGTCTTCCCGCTTGAAATCGAGGATGACACGGCGATCCTTGAGCTCGGCGAACGCCTTCTCAACCTTCTCGATGCTGTCACGCTCTCGCTTGTATTCATCGAGCAGCCCGCTATCGCGCTTGATGGTGCTGTAGCGCATCTCGAACGGCCGCATCATCTCGGCGAAGGTGAATTTAAGAACAAGCTGCTTATGGAGCCAACGGGCAAGCTGCGTGCTGTGGCTCATCATCAGGTGGTAGTTGAACTGACGGTAAGTCACCTTATCGATGCTGCCCGTAACCAAAGGATGGAAAGAGACGACCCAGCGGGCATCGGGATCGCTGCGTAACTTTGCGCGCGACACGGCAGCCAGGGATGGTAGGAATGTGGCTTCGATCTTGGCCTCCCCTTCCCCATGGGGAACGATTTCGATACTGCTTCGGGAAAGGATGGTCAGCGAGTCTACGATTTCGTAATAGGAGCGCGCGTGGCCACGTTTTTTCAATTCTTCGCGCAGGGCGTAGAGCGTGAATACGACGCCACTTGTGTAGTTCGGCAGGTCAAAATACCCGGATAGCTGCTCGGTCGCGATCTTGCGCAACGCATCCTCGACAAGCTCCTCTGCCGCGCTTGGGTAGTAATCTCGTTCCTTGCCGGCCGCGTCGGTAATGCGCGCCGGATAGATGGTGCGCGTATAGGTTTTGCCGCGATGCTGGAAGGTCAATTGGTGCTTGCGCAGAAACTCGCCATTGATGCGCGTTCTCGTCATGGCCTGCCGACTGACGCTGTAGCGGGGAACACTGTCCCAAAGGTCGATGGCGTTGGAGAGGGTGTCGCGCTGCTCGTCCGTGTTGGCCAGGAACTTCTGGAAGAGATTGAGCTGGGTATTCTCGTAGGCGGTCGGCACCGCCGGCGGGGATAAATCCGGACGGGTATCCTGCAAGATCAGCGCGCCGTTCTTATCTTTCAGCTTTTTCGGGACGATGCCCGGCAGGAGTTCGGACATGGGCGTCAGGTCTGATGTTCGTCGCTCGGTCAATGTGTCCCTTCCCTTCCCCATGCGCGCTATGCCGTGGCCCTGACTGGCGTTTCCTCGGGCTTCCGTGCGTGAGCCTCGAAGATATCGGCCATGATGTCAAATGCGCGGCGCGCAGCATTGCGCGTCGGCGATGATGGATTATCGAGCGTTGCGCCAAGAAGCTCTTTCGCCGAGTTCACGAAGTAGAGGGGGGACATGATGACGCGATGCGGGAACGCAATGGCCAGGGCGTCGATGTAGTGTTGCGCGGCCTGTCTGGCTTTCTCGTTGGTGGGCCATGCGCAGGGCCACGCGAGGGCGTGCGGGTAGTCGTGCAGATCGCGCGTGACCGCCTCCAGATCCTCTTCGCTGTCACGAAACGGAAGAATGACAAGATCGACCTGGCGCGCCATCTCCGCGTCGAACGCCGGGCGGTTGCCGCCGCCGTCGAAGATCCACCAGCCGTTCCGGTGCGCATCAATCGCGCCCAGGACTTTCGCCAGTTCCTTGGGCTGCCGGCCATCAAGGACGCTGTAGGGCCGTCCCTCTTCCTTTAACTGCCGGTTCGGGTCCGTGAGGACATAGGCGGCGGGCTGCCGGTGCAGGATCGCACCCAGGCAAAAGAGATGGGATGTGGTGGTTTTGGTCGAGCCGCCCTTCTGGCCGCCAATATAAACGCTGTGGCTCATGCGTTTTTCTCCAGCCGGTCGAGGATCACCTGTTGCACCGTCACGCCCCTGCCCGTCGCCTTGGTCCTGCGGACGGCTTCTCTGTCGTATTCCTCGTACAGCGTATTCGACATGCGGAGGAACACCGGGACCGTGCCACGATTGGGCGCTTTCTTGCGTGGTTTTTGCGGCATCGGAGGCTCAGCCGCCGCGCTACTGGCGGGGGCCGCCGGGGCGGCGTGAATAGGAGAATGGACCACAAGCGGCGTCGAGGCCGCACTGGCCAGCCGGCTCGCAAGATCGGCAACGTCCCTTGGTTTCTTCATGTTGACCTTCCTTTGGCTAGCTGGAAATGTAGCTAGCCACCTTGCAGGCTAGCGCGATAACCAATGCTGATAGTAGCAACGATTGCAGGCAATCGGGCTATCAAAATAGCAGGATAGCCAAACTAGTCAACAAGCCGGCTAGGTGGCTAGCCAGCAAGCGAGAAATCACGATATCAGTCGCTTGGATGAGCGAGATGCGGCAGGGAAGTGGGAAGGGGCGGCGTGTACCTTACTGGTCGGCGAGCCATTCTCGTACGAAGACGGCATGGGCTCTTTCCATCTCACCCTCTGCCGTCCCGGGCTTTGACCTCCGCACGGGTTCGTATCGTGCCGCAAACCCCTACAAATCCTCCTGGAGGAGGCGGCCATCAGGGGGCTTTTCGCTGATTATCACCTATGTCCATGCGCGTCTCTCCGGGAGAGCTCAATAAGAATAATATTAGTAGGAATAATATTATTCTTATTTTTAGTTTATTACTGAAACCAACCCGGCCGAGGGCGCAATTGAGGGTCTGTCGGCCCCATCATGCCTTTTTCACGGGGAAAGCCGCAGGCGCGCTCTCCTGGGCCATACTGGCCCGTCGATCGCGCCAAATGGGCCTTAACCTAGCGAAGGGCACTTTTTCGGCAAAGTAAGGCGCTCAAAATGCCAGGAGATGCTTTCCGGCAGCCGGAAACTGCGCCGAAAGAGGCTACTGCGAAGTCCTGGCGGCGGTGGACAGCCATATTCAGCCCAACTGCAACGACGACGGCTCGAAAGTGCGTAACCAGACGGGAAAACCAAACTTCCGCAAAACTTTCGGAGCCGCTGGAGGCTGTGGTGGCGTGTCGACCTTGCCGTTTTGTCGACCTTCGCTAGGCTAAGGCCTACACGCCAGAGATGATTGTGATTGAAAAGCTGCGCGCCATCTGCCAGCAGATGGCGGAATACACAGAGCCGCGTCTCGCCTCAGCCCGCGCCAGGGACTTCTTCGACATTCATGAAGCCATCACCAAACGGGCTATCGATCTGACGACGCCCGCCAACCTGGATCTACTGCGTCTAATTTTCGCGATCAAAAAGGTTCCGCTCTCGCTGCTCCTGCTGGTAGGGAGCACCCGTGAGTTTCATCGGCCGGACTGGTACTCGGTCGATGCCGGGCAGGTGGAGAGCTTTGATTTTTATTTCGATTTCGTGCTTGCGCAGATTGAAGAACTAAAAGCCCTTGGGGTAGTGTAGGCGCCATTCGGGATCATACGAGAGGTCGCGTAGATCGTGGGCCAGGTAAAAATCGTAGTCCATGCCCATGCTCTTGAGACGTTCGTATTGTTGCTGCTCATAGCCCGCCCGCTGCATGTAAAAGCCGATCGCTTGATGGTACGGATAGGCATAATCAAGCTTCTTTAGCGTCGCGAGAAGGGTTCCGATCGAGATAGTTGGGAGCGCCCGGCGATATGCTTCCAACACCTGGTAGACGCCTCCGGCATAGGCGGGCCGGATGGTGATGTCGATCAAGGTCCGCTCGAGCTTCGTAACCGGCAATCTCTCTTTATTCCAATCGATAAGCCCTACCTCAAGCCGGCCGGTGGACTTGCCTTGCAGCAGGACGAATTTGAAATCCTCATAGGCGAATAAGGCATTCGAGAGTCTTTCTGGCCGACGAAACGCTGCGGCGATCGCATCTTGTTCTAGCTCATCGGGCTTGTCGTACTGCTTGCCCTTTTCACGACTGACGCAAATGGTATGAGGAAGCTGGTCTGTGAGGCCATGCAACAAAACAGCCGTGCCGTGAGACAAATACGCCTTCGGTTCTAAGATCGCGGCGACCGAATACGGAGACGGGTTCCCCCAAACATATCGCGTGATCGTGCGGAGCTCCGTTTCACCTGCGGGCTCAAGAGACACCGCTCGCATAGGCGTGGCTTCAAGAAGGAAACTGACAAATTTCCATCCTGTGGTGCTTGCCGGCAAACGCCACTCACGTTCGTTTTGCCACAACACATTTTCTAGTTCGTTATAGGTAAATGCCTTGCGAGAAAGGCCCTCGAAGTACGCGACAATCTCTTTTTGCGCGGCCGGAAGTCGGGGGGGGCGTCCTCTTTGAGCCATAGCTTATTACTCTACCCTGTCGATGTATACATCGACAGGGTACCATGATACTGATTCAAAGTCCACTCAAGCCCTTCTGATTCAAAAATATGTTGCTCTATATGTGCTTTTTGTGGTAGATATATATATCTACCACAACGAAACCATTCAAGTAAATAAAAGCCGATAAATCGCCCCTCGCGGCAGCAAAAAGCACCTTCCATTTTGGTCTAAAATTCCCCGACGCGGCACACCCGGATACGAGAGAAGGGCTTTACAGATCATGCCTTAGGAAGGCGACCACGGCACCCTCATCAAGATCGTCCGGCCGTGCGGCTATTGCCTTCGGAGGTGCCCCCACGCGAGTACGCTAAGAAACAGGGTTCACATGGATACGAATCGGAAGATGGATCTGATGATTTGCGAACAGGCCTTGGTCAAGTATTCAGCTATTGAGGCGGCGATCGAACGCGGGAGCGGTGGCTTCGCGAAAGACACGCTGAAGGATCTGAAATCCTTGCTGGCAAACCAAACCCAGCACTCTGCTTTCCGGAGCGCCAACGCGTCACTCCCCAGACCAAGCACGAAGTCCTACGAGTGGAAGTCTGAGCTTGCCTATTCCAGGGGGTACATTGAGAAGTACCTTTGTGAATTGCGAGCCGACTTGGAGGCAGAAGCGGGCAAATCAACCTTCCAGCCTAATGATTTCTAGCCAGTTGCTCTATCCGAAGACACGCTGGCGGAGAGGGTTGGATTCTAACGCCGATCTGTTGATCCAGAGTCAGCTGTCCTGCAGTTGAACGCTTCATTGCTCGAATTACGTGGCCCGGCTCCAAAGTCGAGGAACTAGTTCCAGAAAAAGGGGAACTTCGGAAACTTCAATTTCCTCAAGTGGGCCTCCAAGGCCAAGTTTCCGAAAATGCGACTTTCCGGGAATCCTAGTCGCGGAGATGAGGAAACGGATTCCAGTTGCCATCGTGCTGAATCAGGAAGCAACCAATAATTGCCACGCCGATGCATGCGAGGACGATTAGCCATCGTTGCACGGGTGTAATGTGCACAGGGGTTTTCCGCTGTTCATCAGTGATGACGCCTTCGCTATTCGCGAAATCAGATTCAAAAAAACGCTTAGCGATAGCAACTCTGACTGCCCCGGTTGCACCGCCTATAAGGAAAAACCAGCCAGAGGATAATGTCACGCAGCCAGTGTACCCGCCCGCAACATCGTTCGTCTTAGCTTACCCTGGACCGCGCACACACAATGCACGCATCCCTGAGGAGGGGTAAGGCCAGCCGCTAGGATCTTTGTCAGATCTGCCCTCGTTGAAGTCGAAGTGGTATTCATACGACTCTAGAGGCAAGTGACCAGTTACTTGATGACCGCTCCATTGATCTCCCGTCAAGAACAAATTGCCCTTTACATGCCAAGTGAAAGACACACGGTAAGGATTCGTGTTGGATTGTCACACTCGAGTCGTGACCTAGGGTTGATAGTGGCATTCCTGCAGACTGACTTCTATTCAAACTCATCGATAAATACGGCTTCTATCTTGGTTTTGAAGAGCCGCGCGATC
>DATDLS010000511.1:0-24632 GCA_036519195.1 Occallatibacter sp.
GATGGCTGGGGGCGGGTTCGCGCTGGGCAATCTTGTGGAAGTTGTGCGGCGAGCAGGGGTCTCGCGTTTTCATGGGTCGTTTGTCCGCTGGGAAGTGACGGACGGCGGCGCCAAACGACGCGCGCCGTTTAGCCGGACCGCGCTTGAGGCCGACGTGCGCGAAGCTGTGCAACTGATTCAAAGGGAGCGTGAAAAGCGGAAGACTTTCGCAATGTCTATGCGCTGACCGGCTCGCGAAGGGCAGGGAACTGCCTTCACCTTCGGAGCTTGGTCTGCCGGCAGGGACGCAGTAGCGCCGCGGAACCGGACCAGAGCGGGCGTGCAGCTCGAGTTTTTCCGCAAACAACAGGTTCTGAAATCCGGAAAGTCTGACGATCAGTCTTGAGCTGGTGGTTGTTCTCACAAGGCAGGGCAACGGCAACTAGCACTTTGAAGAAGGGCGGCAGACCTGCGAGGAGGAACACGATGAGCCGGAGTTCAGCAACAGTTCGTGTGGGGCTGATTGGCTATGGGTATGCCGGTAAGACTTTCCATGCGCCGCTTGTTCGATCCGTGCCTGGTCTGATCTTGACGGTGATCGGATCGAGCAAGCCTGCGCTTGTTCAGACAGAGGTGCCCGGAGTTGCAGTCTGTCCTCTAGCGGACGTAGCGACGCATCCAGATGTGGACCTCGTAGTCATCGCCACGCCCAATGACAGCCATTTTCCGCTGGCCGCTGCGGCACTGCGCTCAGGCAAAGATGTTGTCATCGACAAGCCCTTCACTGTAACCCTCGCCGAGGCTCGCACTCTGGTAAAGATTGCGGAGCAACATGGGAGGCTGCTCTCGGTGTTTCACAACCGCCGCTGGGAGAGCGAAATTCTTGCCACCCGGGCTATTCTCGAAGCAGGCGTGCTTGGCGAAGTTTCGCACTACGAGTGCCATCTGGATCGCTTTCGTCCCTTCGTACGCCAGCGCTGGCGCGAAAGCCCCGGTCCCGGTGCAGGATTATGGTTCGATCTGGGACCGCATCTTATCGACCAAGCATTACATCTGTTCGGTCTTCCGAATTCGGTCAATGCCAACTTTGGCATCCTGCGCGCGGGCGGACAAACGGACGATTGGGCCCACGTACAGCTCAATTACGATCGTCTGCGGGTGATCCTTCACGCCTCATTGCTCGTCTCCGGAGGCGGTCCACGTTCGATGATTCACGGCGCCCGCGCCAGCTGGGCCAAGTACGGCGCCGATCTGCAGGAGCGGCAACTGCAGGCGGGAATGCTGCCTCTGGCAGAAGGGTTCGGCTATGACCCAGACCCCGGCATTCTATACGACGGCGCTAGCGGGGAACGCACTCAGATCCCCGCGCCCGTTGGCAACCAGCAGATGTACTATGCGGAGATCCGGGACGCAATCTTCCATGACAGGCAAGCTCCAATTGCGGCAAGGGATATTGTTGCCGGAATGGCGATCCTCGAGACGTCGTTTGAGTCCGGCCTGCGAGGCCAGGCGTTGCCGATTCCATTGACGCCGGGCGAACAGGCGCTCTGGAATGTCTAGAGGATCCGTCAGTTCTTCCCACTACGGGGAGAGTGACGATTCTTTGGCCAAGCACGGCAGGCTACGGAATCCGAGCACGGCCATGCAAACGAACTGCTTCATATTGCTTCCTCAATCAACGCAATCGCATCGACCGGGTCATCCGAGTCATCGCCGGCGAAACCCTTATTAAAACGATTGAAACTTGATGGTCAAGGCATGTATAAGGTGATTTGCCACCGTTTACGACCATGATGAAAAACCCTCTCTCCTCCTGTTTCTCTCCTCGACCGACTACATCCGATCACGGATCGGCTCTAGCCCCCATCTCCGAGGTTCCAGCCCACCCAGCGAGGGTTCGCCATGCTGCTCTTCTGGCATCCGCGGCGCTCATGCTGTCGGCTCTGCAAGCACAGACTGTCCGCGTGGATATCACTCCCGCTCACGCCACAAACAGCTTTGTACCCAAAGAGTCGCTTGGCGCAGGCGTCGACCGGATTCAGGTCTCGGCCATCGATCACGATTTCACGCCCGCTGTTCTCGACCAGGTTTTCGCCGCCGGATGGCAGCCTGTGACATACCGCCAGAACACAGATCTCGCGGTCGAGGCCTGGCACTGGAATCCTGAAGGAAAGTGGAGTGCTTCCGGGGAACAGGGCTACTTCACTGGCTCGACGGATTCGACTCGTCCCATTCGCTATTCTTACGGCTTTGCTTTGCCTCACCGCGGTGTTACGCGCAACGACGGTACAGACACCGTCGGCTATTCGCGCCTGACCGATGGCGATGAGAGTTCGTACTGGAAGAGCAATCCGTATCTGACGAGCCGGTTTACCGGCGAAGACGACGAGTTGCATCCACAGTGGGTGGTTCTTGATCTGAATAGCGAGGAGTCCATAGACACCATCAAGATTGCGTGGGCCGCGCCTTACGCGACCAAGTACTTGGTGCAATATTGGAACGGCAGCGCCGAACCAATTCACTCTCCCACCAGCGGTACGTGGAATACTTTTTCCCATGGCGCGATCTCCGCGGGGAATGGGGGCAGGGAGCCTATCCGGCTCGCCGATTTTCCAGTCCATGCGCGCTACATTCGCATCTGGATGACAAAATCGTCCAACACCTGCGATACGCATGGTGATTCAGATCCACGCAACTGCGCCGGATACGCAATTCGTGAGATCTATATGGGAACCACGTCGCCGGATGGTGTGTTCCACGATCTGATGCGGCATACTCCGGATCAGGAGCAGACGCCGACGTATGCTTCTTCGATCGATCCATGGCACGATGCCAAGAGCCCGGTCAACGACAAGGAAGCGCAGGTCGGCTTCGATCTTTTCTTTCAGAGCGGAGTTACGCAAAAGCTGCCGGCTGTCATACCGATTGCCATGCTGTACGACAACCCGGATAACGCAGCGGCGGAGATCCAGTATCTCGAAAAGCATAAATACCCGATCGCTTATGTGGAAATGGGTGAAGAGGCCGATGGGCAGTACATGCTGCCGGAAGACTATGGCGCACTCTACCTGCAATACGCAGACGCCCTCCATCGCGTCGACCCGGCATTGAAGCTTGGCGGACCATCCTTCCAGGGAGTTAACCAGGATATCGATTCTTGGCCGGATAGCCAGGGCAGAACTTCCTGGCTGGGGCGGTTTCTCGATTACCTGAAACGCCGCGGACGCTTCAAGGATCTTCAGTTCTTTTCCTTCGAGCACTATCCCCTGGAGCCCTGCAAAATCAACTGGGCCTCGCTCTACGAGGAACCGGAACTTGTCACGCACATCATGGACGTCTGGCACAACGACGGCGTTCCGCGCAATATTCCGATGTTCATTACAGAGACGAACCTTTCATCTGCGGCATCGGAGACGTATATGGACACATTCGGGGGCCTGTGGCTTGCGGATTTTGTCGGCTCCTTTCTCAGCTCCGGCGGCAATGCTGTCTATTATTTTCATTATTTGCCGCTGCAGATGGAGCACGGCTGCAACGGTTCCGCGGGCACGTTCGGCATGTTTTCCGTCAATCCGGACTACAAGATTGAGCAGCCGCTTGCCCAATTCTTTGCCAGCCAGATGATCAATCACGATTGGCTTGACATGGCAGGCGGCACGCATCGCACCTATCCCGCGGCCTCCGATGTGCAGGACGGCGCAGGCCACACCTTGGTCACCGCCTATGCTGTTCAGCGACCCGACGGAGCGTGGTCTGTCATGCTCATCAACAAGGACCAGCAGAACAGTGAAACAGTGCGTCTGTCCTTCGAGAATAAAGAGAGCAATGCAACTACATTCCTTTCCGGGAATGTCGAGCAAGCCATCTTTGGCAGCCAGCAGTATCACTGGAACCCCGCGTACAGCGGCTTCAACGCACATTCACCCTTGGTTGCCGATGCCGCACGACTGAACGCACAGGGCCATGCAGATCCGGATGGCCCTGTCAGCAGAAGTACGATGCATACGGGGAAAGACACTGTCTATGTGCTTCCGCCAGCTTCGATCGTGGTTCTTCGCGGAAAAATCGAAGGGCAGTGATGCGCTTGCATCTCCCCGTCCAAATGATCTACCTCAGTATGCTCAATCTGGAGATGAATTGCTTTGAAGAATATGTCTCGCGGCATCTTTGTTAAGACCGCCTCCGGCGCGCCGCTTGCCGGCGCAGCATCGCCGTGCCTTGCCGCCAGCGGGTTTTTGTCGCCTCCAATACGCCCGACGGCATTCTGGCATATGATTGGGACTCGGCAAGCGCTGAACGTACGCCGGCCGGGGGCGCGGCCAAAATCTCCACGATCGACTGGATCATGTTTTCTCGCGGCCACGAGTAACTTTACGCGGCCGGGGAGGTGGATACGTTCAATGACAAGCCGACCGGAGAGGTCGCCAGTTTTCGCGTTGAGAACGGTGAGCTGCATCCGCATTCTTCTCAAAATGCAGCCAGCAAGGAGACCTGCCAGCTGGCTTTGGACCACACCGGCAGCGTGCTGCTCTCAGCAGACTACGCAGGCGGCAGTGTCGCCAGCTTTCGTGTTGCCGCCGGCAGGCTGAGCCCGGCTGCTTATACCGAAAACTACATTGGGCACGGCCCAGTCGCGGAACGCCAGGAAGCCGCCCATGCCCACTTTGCCTCCTTCTCGCCGGATAACCGGTTTGCCTGTATCAACGATCTGGGCAGCGATTGCATTCCCATTGACAGCCTGAATACGGCCCCGGCTCGCCTGACTCCGGCAGGTACCTACAGGGCACATCCCGGCGCTGTCCCGCGAACGCTGAACGCTGCACTTTCATCCCAACCCTCTTTGCCAATATGAGTGAGACAAGTGGGCTCCCAACAATTACTGTAGGGCGGGGAAAGAAATCTCGTCATCGGAAAACTCGGAATTTCGCGCCCAATGTTTCACGACGGACCGGATCAGTTCGTTGATCCCCGTCAGGAAGAAGGAGGCTGGCAAGCGGCCACCGACGAGATTTCCCCCTTCCACAGGCCCAAATCTCACCGAATCTTCAACGGAAGCCACCAAGATTGACCTGTTCCCCAATGGCGTCGGTTCGATAAGATGCTCGTTTTTTTCCTCCGATGTCATTCAAACGACAAATCAGGACATTCAGGTTCCTTTCCGCAACGCTCAGCGGCACTCCAACAAAGGTGCCTGGCGATCATCGCATCCTAGCCCGAAGTTCTGGAAAAAATCCGCCAAAAATGGCGGTCAACCGTCTCGTTTTGATGGGGTCTTATAAGGTTTTCGCGTCGTCAAAGGTACCCATGTATATTGTATTCCTGTGTTTGACATTATTGCTTATCTATGTAAATGCTAGACCATGTACGTCGAGTCCGTGCCCAACCGCAACTCGCCACCTGCCGTCCTGCTGCGCGAATCTCGGCGCGAAGACGGCAAGATCGTAAAGCGTACCCTGGCTAACTTGAGCGACTGGCCGGCGGCGAAGATCGAATCGCTGCGCCGTCTGCTGCGCGATGAGTTGCTGGTCGATCCTCATGCCTTGTTCCAGATCCACCAGACCTTGCCGCACGGTCATGTGGAAGCGGTGCTGATGACCATGCGCGGACTGGGCATGGAATCGATTCTTGCCTCTCAGCCCGGCCGGGAGCGGGACCTGGTCATGGCCATGATTGCTGAGCGCTTACTCCATCCCTGTTCGAAACTGGCCACAGTTGGCGATTGGCACACCACCACTCTGGCCGAGCAATTATCCGTTCAGGATGCCACCGAGGATGAGTTATACCTGGCCATGGACTGGCTGCTGGAACGTAAGCAGCGCATCGAGAAGAAGCTGGCGGCCCGGCATCTGAAGGAAGGAAGCTTTGTCCTCTATGACCTCAGCAGCAGTTATTACGAAGGGCACAGCGGCCCTTTAGCCAAGTTTGGCCACGGACGCGATGGGAAGAAGGGCCCGCCTATCATCGTCTACGGGGTGTTGACCGACCCTCAAGGTCGCCCGCTGGCGGTTGAATTCTATCCCGGCAACACTGCTGATCCGACCACCGTGATCGATCAGGCAAACAAGCTGGCCGACCAATTTGGGCTGTCGCAAGTGGTCTTCGTCGCTGATCGCGGCATGTTGACTCAACCACAGATCGAGAAGCTGAAAACTCATGCCGGCTTTGGCTGGGTCACAGCGCTAACCAGCGTAGCGATTCGCGAACTGGTGGCCGATAACAGTGTGCAACTCTCCTTGCTCGATGAGACGAATCTGGTCGAGATCACTTCACCGGACTATCCCGGAGAACGACTGATGGTCTGCCGCAACCCGCTGTTAGCCGAGGAGCGCCGACGCCGACGGCGGGAATTACTGGAGTCGACCGAAAAGCAGTTGGATAAGATCAGCAAACAAGTGGCGCGGCGCACGGACAAGACTCTGCTGGCCGCTGAGATTGCACTCAAGGTCGGCAAAATCTTAGGCCGGTACAAAATGGCTAAGCACTTCGATTGCACAATCGACAACGGGACCTTCGGCTGGTCTCGCCGCGAAGAGTCGATTCAGAAGGAAGCCAGTCTGGATGGGATCTATGTGATTCGCACCAGCGAGCCAGTGGAACGTCTGTCCAGCGAAGATACGGTGCGAAGCTACAAAAATTTGGCGCAGGTAGAGCGCGCCTTTCGCAGTTTAAAAAGTATCGATCTGATGGCGTGTCCCATTCGCCACCCCAAAGAGGATTGCGTCAAGGCACATATCTTCCTATGCATGCTGGCCTACTATGTCCAGTGGCACATGCTGCAGGCTTGGGCGCCTCTGTTGTTTGCCGATCAGCAACTACCAGAAATGAGAAAAATGCGCGATCCGATTTTGCCCGCTACGATCTCCGAATCGGCCAAGGACAAAAAGGAAACGCATCAGACCCAGGATGGACTTCCAGTCCACAGCTTCTCCTCGTTGATGGACAACTTGGCAACTCGGGTTCGAGTCACTTATGGGCTCAAATCGGACACTGCCAGCTCTACCTTTCAACAAGTGCCTCAACCCTCGTCGCTGCAGGAAAGGGCTTACCAGCTACTCGCCTCGTACCCAGTAGCCGGCAATTGATCTCTTTGTTAACCACTAATTAATCAGCGCATTACCGTCTAAGACGATTTGTAAATTCGGACTGGAGAGTCATTTTCCACCGATGCACCGGCTCCTGGGAGCTTCAACGAACCCACTCTTCCGTTGACGCTGAGATATGCCGCTTCCTACGTCGGTCTCAATGGCGCCATGGGCCGAGAATCCAACATTGCGACTCGGCCAACTTACGAGGTGCTCGCTCGCGCTGCATGACATTCAGTTGTTTCCGGATGTCCGTAGTTTGGCAGGCGGCGTGGTGTTCCCCGGATGTTCGCAAGATCGGGCACTTGCATAAATGCCTGACCTCGGCTCCATCGTAACGATTCATCGAGGTTCGTATGGGCCCCGGGGAATCGACTTCCACAGTCGCTGCATCGATACACGCATACGGGCAACATCCTAAATGATCATTCATTGAACGCCGTGACGCCATCCTCTGAGGTCATGCGCGCACTGTCCTCCCTTGAGGCAGCGTAAACCGAAACGTCGATTCTGGTCCGGAGCGTCCCGCGACGCCTCAACCTGATGCTACTCCTCTGAAAGAGCACGGTGAAAGTGAAATGAGATCCGCCCGCCTTCTGCGCCAAGCGCGCGCTCCCTACCTGATCGCACAAAGAAGGAAAGGTGCTGTCGCCGCTTGGTTCAGAACCAGCCGGGTACTTTCCGAGAATTAGTCTTCCCGGTTTGTCTCAACCTCTCAGTTGAATGCGTGATGGAATGGTGTTCGCGCGTCACGACGATCTGTTTTCCGACTTGACGTCATAGATTCGACGCGCAACAAAAACCGGCGAGATTCGCCATTTCACAACCCTTTTGAATTCAGGCGATACTGCGACCCCGCTTCCTGGCACTCGACATGCTCAGTAAAGAACGTCGGTGTTCTTGGATACGCAACAAACGGTTCACTCATCCTCACCTTACTTAGGAGAATCAAGTCAGCTTCAGTCAAAGTTTGTTCAACCACATGCTTCAATGAGACAAACCTTTTCTCTGCGACCCGGTCATTGCGCGCGACTCTGAAGGCGACGAGCAGTGGTGTCAGGGCAAGCGTCATAGGTCCAAACGCCACGCTGCAGACCAAGACAACCCAGATTACCCGTCGACTCTTTTCATTTGATACCACCAGATTTCGCAGGACCAGACTCACCAAGCTCGCGCAAATTGAAATAGGTATGGCTGCCAATGTGCCGGTAGCGATTGCAATTGGCGAATACGCGCGCTCAATGTTATCCATAAGGGGCAAGGTCAGATAGCCGCTAAACAAGCCCACAAGCGAGCCAGCGACGGACGCGGCGGCCAACAGCGGCCAATTCCGATGCGACAAAATAGTGGCGAGGCCGGTCACGAGTGCGACTACCGCCAATGGGAGCCATAACAAGGGCAGATCGAGATTGGGCTGAATGATCACAAGGCCACCAGCACAGTGCTGTACCGGTCAGAGTTGCTACGATCAAGAGCGTGTCCCTAGGCATGAAATCTCACCTGCAAGCTGTCAGAACCTATTGAAGTCGTCTCTCTCTCCAACTGTTTGGAAGATAACATTTTCGACGTGTTGACGAAGGCGCTCGCCACTGACTTTTCCTTCCGCAGCGGTCTTGGTTGTATGACCTATCCGTCGGCTACCCGTCAGTTACCTTTCGGTAAACATTCCGTATTGTGCTTAACCCGGTTTTCCGTTCCTAATCCGGAGTAAATCGTAATGCAGAGTAGGAACGCGGACCACAGGCGGATACGCGAATGCAGGGCTTGTTGCGTGACCCAAAGCAATCGCGCCGGATTCTTGTAAGGGATTGGCCTGAGAAGCACGGCATCCACTACGGAAAAGATAGCCGTGTTTGCGCCGATTCCCAATGCCAATGTCAAGATGAGAGCGGCGGCGATCCCCCGGGATTTGACCAATGTCCGCACACCAAAGCGCACCTCTTGCATGATCACTTGGAACCATTCTCCCCGCACTTTCGCTGAAAGATGCATAGCCCACTCCCGAAATGTCATTCTCTGAACCATATTCGTGGCCTTGCCTCGATCAGTTAAGAATTGCAATGTCAGCGCCAATCTAAAGTCCTGAATTTAGGCAGTGTTCTTGGCTTACGGCACAATCAAGAACTGGAAGCTGACGAAGCCTGCCAGCGGTCATCGTGTTGTTTTGATTCCCATTAGCGGTATCCAATCGATCCGACCAGCCCAAACACCGCATTTACAGAGGTTGTTTTGCGATCTGGAAATGAATAAATTACATTATTTAATTATCGATAAACATTAAATAAATACTGTATTGTGAGATTTCAGTGATAGCATAACTGATAACGGGTGATTGCCCGGGGAGATGCTATGAAGATCGAAGTTCAGGCAACGCCACGATTCGTGGAGAAGGTCAGCACGATGAACTGGGTGTGCTACGCCGTATTTCTGTGCCTCACAATGGCGATCTCAGCAGCGAGCAATGGGCAGGATCCCCAAAGAACTCGGCCACAAGGATCCGATCCGATTCCCGAACCTGCGATACCTGCCCTTCTCGCGGTCTTCGATCGATATGAAGTGGTGGGCATGTCCGAGGCTCACAGGATGAAAGATGTGGACGACCTGATTCTTTCGCTGATCCGAGATCCGCGGTTTTCGGAAAAAGTGAACGACATTGTGGTAGAGTGCGGCAACTCGCTCTATCAGCCCATCCTAGACCGCTATATCGCTGGAGAAGATGTGCCGTTCATCGAGGTCCAAAAGGTGTGGCGGAATACGACGCAACCGATGTGCGGCGAGTCCGGATTCTTTGAGCAATTCTTTCCACTTGTGAGGGCAATCAATCAGAAGCTTCCGCCGGGAAAGCGCCTCCGGGTACTCGCAGCCGATCCTCCCATTGATTGGGACCAGGTCAAAAGTTCGCAAGACATTGCCAAATTTGCTGATCGTGATACCAGCATCGCTTCTGTGATGGAGAAAGAGGTCCTCTCGCAGCACCGAAAGGCCCTCATGCTATTCGGCATTTTCCATCTGATGCATGATAGCGGCCCCGGTGACGGTGACGCTGTCACTCTCTACGAGAAACATTATCCCAACCTCACGTTCGTCATAAGCGATCTAGGTTATTACGGTACAGACCTGCCTGGACTCTCGAGCGGCCCATTTGCAACCTGGCCCATTCCATCGCTTGCGAAAGCTGGAGGTACAAGGCTCGGCTCATTAGGCTTGGATGACTTTCTTCCGCCGCCAATCGGAACAGACAAAGACTGCAACGTGGTCGATGAGTTTATAGGAAACCCGCAGAAGCCCATGGCAGACTTGGTCGACGCTTTCCTCTACCTCGGTACGCAGGATTTGAGACTAAAGGAGCCTATGCCCGCAGATATTGCCTTGGATGTCGATTACATGACGGATATGTTGCGGAGAGAGGCGTTGGGAGGATTGCCTGTTGCAGGGAAGCTGAAGGATTTCGATCAGCAGATTGTGAAGGGTAACGAAGACCCCATCTTCGTCGTGGCCAAGCTGGAAAATCCAAAAGTTTTTTTCCCATTCATCAAGCAAAATTGCCTCGATCGCAAGAGCAACAGCAACGTCCGTCAATAACGGATACAACGAATCATTCACTGCTTTCAAAGGAGGTCCTTATGGAACCCGAAATTTCGCCAAAACTCAGAAAGATCAGGAAAGTCAGCGTCATCCTTCGTATCATGTGCAAGGTGCTGTTGGTACTGATTGCGGTAGTAGGCGTTGGCGCAGTTGTCAGCGTGCTCTTCGGGGTAGGCGGCATTAGCTATGAAGACACGCTCTTCCGGACCGCCGGATTGCCCCTTGGCAGTCGCCTGATGGTGGGCGCTGTGACCTCTCTTGCCTTCGCGGCCTTGCTCAAATGCGTTTATCACCTGAGTCGTCTCTTCGGAGACTATGCCAAAGGAGAGATTTTCACACGGAGCGCTGTCGGCGAGCTCCGTAAATTTGGTGTTGCCTGCCTGCTGTGAAGTGTTATGAAGTTCATTTGGGGAATATCGCTCTCTCTCACGGCAGAACCACAGCGAACCTTTCATGGCCAGGCCGATTCATTCGTCATCGGAGCTATCCTCATCGTCATTGCATGGTTCATGGACATGGCGGTTGACCTGCGCGAGGAAAACGAATTCGCGATCTGATCATGCAACGGAGATTCACGATGCCAATTGTTGTCAATGTAGATGTGATGCTGGCCCGTAGGAAGATGCGGCTAAACACGCTGGCCGACCAGATTGGGATCACTCCGCAAAACTTGTCGATACTGAAGACCGGTAAGGCCCGGGCCATACGGTTCAGCACACTGGAGCGGCTGTGTGAAGTGCTTAATTGTCAGCCCGGTGACCTCCTTTTTTTTGAACAGAGTACGGAGGTTTCTGAAGATGCTGCTGCAGAAGTTTAAGCAGGCTCCGACTCTGCGCGTGGTCAGCGCCTCGAAAATTTTCCCTCTGCGACCAGAACCACTTGTCGTGCGAATGAAATATGGTGATTTCGGCTACTACAAATAGTTGTGGCCCCTCTTTGTCCTGTGTCAATTGGCGCGAATCGCCATGCACTCATCGAGCGACCGGTGCTCGACTTCTGCGTTCCGGTCGGTTAAACCGGCTATCCGTCAGTTACCCTTCAGTAAACGGCATTGGGCTGGTCGGAACCCGCTTCCCAGGCGGAAGATTTGCAGGCTACCGGGAAGGGCCCAGATTGCAGCATTCCGTTGAATCTAGCAAGCCGGTATCGGAAGTCGCGCGAACTTTCAGCGGTCCACTCCGCCACGGTCTACAGAGTGCTTTGCGTATTCCGGTCCAAGTGAGCCGGAGATTCCATTGGATGTGGGCCGCTAATTCCGGTGTGATGTGGGCTGCGATTGGGTTGCGATGTGGGCCGCATTTTTTGTTTCACCGTAATCGTGGCCCACACGGCGTAATCGCGGCCGACATGGAATGAGAACGATGACCCAAATGCAATATAATCAACAGTCATGCCCCCTGAAGGGGAGAGAAACGAAATGATGCTGCCTGATATTTATTAGGCTTTTCTTGATTCACGTGGGCCGGGTCGCTAAGGCAAAAAACAACCAGCGTCGCTCCGCTCCGACTCTGGCCCATCATTACCGTAATCTGCGGCCCACCGGACCGGAATACGCATGCTTCCTTTATGTTACTGATATATAGGCGGATACGCCATTGTCCGGTCATGTGAGCCGAAAATGCAAAAAGCCGAGCTATTGACCGGTAATGTGGGCTCATTGTCCGGTTAATCTGAGCACGACGGCTTTTCTTGTTGGCAGTTAATGTGGGCAGAAAACCGCACGGACAATGAGCCGGAGCGTTTATGTTTGCAAGCCGCTATACGTACCCGCGGTAACAGCAACTACATCATCGCTGAATTCGTTGGCCCTGCGCAACTTTGCTCCAAGAGGAAGCCATCGGAGTTTCTTGTCCACAAATATGTGGTTCCTAGTGCGATGGTCAGATGACAACAGTTGATGCCTACCTCGGCATTGTTGTTATCTGCTCGGGAACAGTCAAAATACCGTTCCATTCTCAGTAGTAGTAACCTGTCCTGGCGGTCCAGGGCGATTTCGGATAACGCGAGTGCAATAGCTTAAATGCAGCCTTGCTGACGGCTGTATTCTCTGCGGCGGCGTTCTGCCAATCCTTTCCCCAGTCCGCGTAGGCATAGTGAGTCGCGCGAACGGCGAGGGCAAGTGCTTCGGGCACATCGGGATCGTCAGGATGGTTTTTTGCGTAGTCGATAACACGCTGGCCAAGAAGCGCAGCAGCGTACGGAAGTTGTTGGAGATGCTGATACTGGGCCGTGCCGATTTCCTGTTGCTCTTGGGAGAACACCACCGGAGGAGGAAATAGGTTTGGCTTCGTGGCGTCATCTTCCTTTTGCCTGTTTGCGGAAGTTCCCCACCAGTTGTACCGGAAATCGTCCATTCGATTGAAGCTTGCCAAGCGCGAAGTTCCAGTGTCGATCAACGGCTTCAAGCCTGGATTCCGCAAGATCGCGAGAGTCGCGGGGAATCCTGCTCCTGCGCCAACTTTTGCGCGAAGGGGCAAGGGGAGAAGCGGAGCCAGCTTTGCAGCGCTGGCAGCATCATCTAGAACAACAGTCCTCGTCCATGTGGCCAAGACAAGATCCTGGCGCAAATTGGGAGGGAGGCTAGGAGACGAGGCAGCTTCAATGAGCAAATTGATCGGTGTCTGGCGGTTCAACACGACGACAGAATCCTGGTCGAACTCCAGCGAATGATTTAAGCGGGGTGGATCGTCTTTTCTGGGGCAGTAGTCGGGTATCGAGTTCCCCGCCGGAATGTTGACACAGTTCGCTTCGATTGTAGCGTCGTTTATGTCTGATGCAAACACCTCCTTCCGAGGCGCATATAGGAGGAATTCCTTGAAGTCTCGCGCGACCGCCATACGCTCGGATAAGAGAGCGTTTTCATTGGAGCTAGGCGCCTGGCTTCGCATTGCTGGAAGCGCCTGATCGAGTAATGACCTAGCTTCATCGGTGCGGTGCATCCCGATGAGCAGACGTACCCGATGATAAAAAATCGTATCGTATGCGGGCGATCCCGTTTTCACTTTTTCCCCCGCCGCGAGCAATTGTGGCGCAACAGCATCGGATGGCTCGGCTTTAATGAATGCCATAATCAACCAAGGCAGCGTGTGTTCGCGCTGCCAGGTTGAATAGGCAGACTCGGCACTCCCGGCGCCGCGGAATGCGGCAATCCAGGCCATCAGCGGCGGTTGTTCAGTGATGGCGACATGCTTCATCAGGACGTAGCTCAGATCGGAAAGATCTTGGGCGAAGTCGGGATCGGGATCGGGGCCGATGAGAGCTGCACAGATTTCGGCTATACGCTTTTCGGGTTCTGTGCGGATGCGAACAAAGTTCAATTCGTCCCGAACAATCTTGCGGGAGGGGAGTGGGTCGCGCTGCGTCAGGGAAGCTTCTAGCATCTTTTGAGCGCTTTGCATGGTTGAGAGATCGAAATCGGCCCTATCGCTGCTGTAGGGATCGGTAGCTTTCCCGAGCGTAAATGCCTTGCGTACCAAGCCTCGTGCAGTAAGGTAATCTCCCCACTCCTTCCAGGGCGAGCTCTTGTCCTGCGTAATGGCCGCGAATTGCTGTGCAGCCTGATCGTATTGCTTAGCATAGAAAATTGCTGAGGCAAGCTGATAGGCGCGGTCCGCGCGCAGCAGCGCAGGGCTGTCGAGTGGGGCAGCAACTGGAGTAACGTTGGGTTTTCCGGTGCAGTTGGAGAAGACCGCGTCCTGACCACGGATCCAATCCATCAGCCAGGGATTCCTCTTGCCCCACAAATCGGCTCGCTTGTTCAGCGTCAAAATTGCGTTCTGGAATGCAGGATTGGGGCAATTCAGATAGTTGGGGTCGTAGATGGTCCAACCGCCGTAGTTCGAAGGCAATGCTTGCTCTAGCGGGACAGGCGGAGGATCCGGTACGTATTTTGCCCGAGCCAGAAGCCACGCATTCGGCGGATTTGCATCTCGGGTCGCTTCATTCATCGCCTTCGACTCGGCCGGAGAGACAAGTCCTCCTCCCCAAGTCGGGGGATCGATTATTTGGTGCTCCGCCTCTGAAAGTCTCCCACCAATCAAATACCGGTAGGCAATCGCATACTCATCTGAATCGTACCCGCGTTGGAGGATGCCGAGCTTGCCTGAAGCAAACACTCCAAGATTATCCGGATTTTCGATTTGAACAAAAACATCTGGCTCATCGACCGGGCCGCAAGCTTCGACACCGTTGAACGGCGTAAGAAGAATGCCCGCAATGCTAGAGACCAAGACAAAACGGCGTATCTTCACGGAAGTCTCCGTTCCAAGTCGGCAGGCACATCATCGCGCCAGCCACGATCAGAAAAAACATAAATACGTTTACCGGCGAGGTCGGATGGCCATGGCTCAGTCGTCGAGACTCCTACGGAACCCTGGCACAATGGCTCTCGAATTTTGAAATCGTCAATGTCGGGCGGTGCGCGTTTTCGATCAGGTTCCATTCGGAAAAGCATGGGCACCGCCTCATCGATCGGAAGGTCACGCAGCCAGCCGTCCCACGAGCACCAGGAAGCCAGTGCCGTGATAGACAGAGGGAGATTGGCAGGCATTTGCCGGCGAAGATCGAAGATGAGATTCCGGTAAAACGGCCGTTGACTGCGCGTTGCGTCGAAATCGATCTGGATGGCCGCAATACCGGGCTCGCGCGAACTCGTGAGGATGGCGCGGACCACCTCAGCCCGGTTTTCATCATCCAGCACAGAAGAGCGCGTTGCCTCGACTCGGATCACGGGCATTCGTATGGAGGATGCAGGAAAGACTACCGGATCGCGGCGAGGCTGGCCCTGTACGCCCCGAATGATGGTCAGTGTCTGATCGAGATATGCGATCGCGAACTTCCGGGTATCAAGTGAGCGCAGATCTTCGCGGCGCTCCCATGCCCATAGCGTCAGTCGAGGCAGTGAATCCATCCGGGAAAGCGGACTAAGCAGGTGATCTGAGTGTATGCCGAGGCTCAACAAAAGCATGACGAGAGCAAGCGAGATGTTGTAGACGGCAGATATTGGCATGGCGACGGTATGACAACAATGTATCAGAGCCGGTGGATTGGCAAGGTTGAACGCTGCGCTAAATCAGTGCACCAGCTCTCTTCTTTCTGTCCGGCATCAGAGCGTCCTATCGATAGCCGCAGCCACATCATCACTCAGTTCTTCCGCCCTCTGGAATGCTCCTTTTATCCTCACAAGCTCTAGTTCGCGAGCCGCGATCTGCCCCGCCGGCTCGCTATTGCCGAGCGCGGCGTCCCGGCTGCGCTGATGATGCGTCGGTCCGCGAGCCGAATCCGTTCGATCAACCGCGCGATCGCCAGGTTCCAGTCGTCCGCCTGGTTCGTGCCAGTCAGGAATCCCCACCGAACTTTGGCTAACACAGCACTGGCCGTCTCCGTGAACACGGCCGAATTCGTGAAAGTCGTTTTGGTCCCAGAGACCGCCACGGTGGAACGCTGGCTATCCACCTCCAACACCGCAATGAACGCCGCAGGCGACCGATGTAATTCGAAGGTCGGGGTCCTCATCCTGCTTCCTTTGAGTTATACGCAGGCAAGGTGATAAGGCGTTTGTCCTCGACGGGGCCACCCACAGCGAAATGGTAGAAGCTCTGCCAATCGCGCGAAGAGATGCCGAACACCTCGTGAACCGGATCATCGAAGTAGCAGCCGATCCCGGTCGAACGAATGCCCGCCTCTTCCGCCTCGAGGTACAGCACCTGGCCCACGAGGCCGGCCTCCCAGAAGAGATTTCGGTAGAAGCCGGCGCCATAGACAACCAAACTGTCCATATATTCGGCGATCATCCCAAGGCTGAAGACTCCATCCCCCGCGATGTCTTGACCGCAGGAGACGCTCGCGGCCAGAGTACGGCAGTCCCCCTCTTTCAGCAGGTAGAGTGGAAGGCCATGCGGACACGACGGAGGGCGTAGCCACAGGAACTCAGGCCGCATCGCTTGCCGGAGTGTCTGGACCTTTTCCGGATCCCGAGCGAGCACGTAGAGACCAGGAGGCAGGCCGTTCACGCGGTGCACGAATAGGCCCAGGTGGATGCGTGGGCGCCAGGATAAGGTGTCCCACGGCATAGATTGGCCGTCTCGGGTGGGTACGAGACGAGCCAACATCCGGAAAAAGGTCGCCGCAGGAATCGCTGTGGCCCCGTCCATACTCACCGCGCTTCTGCGCCCCAGGATGACTTTTTCCGCAGTGAAGGCTCCGGACCGAACTGGCGTCCGGAAGATCTCCTCCTCCGAAGGGAACCCGGAGAACTCTTCGTCGGCCGCAATCCTCGGATTCGTAGTGGCAACAGCCACCTGGTCGATCACTGGCCAATCGACGCCGTGCTCGGGACTCAGCACGTTAGCCGTGCCGTACCATCGAGAAGCGGCCACCTGGGATACCAACGCTTTGGACAGGGAGAGGCCCCGTTCGCTGGCCCATTTCTCCGTGACCACGAGCGCCACGAGTTCGGGATGCTCTCGCTCCGCTCCGGTGTAGTCGGCCTCGCGGTCGAGTCCGAGAAGTTGTGATACAGCGGCGCTACCCACACGGTCGAGGAGGCGGAATTTCCACCCGAGGGCAGCCGCCGCGAATCGCATCGTCCCCAGCGCATGGCCGACATCGTGTTGGCAGTACCGGAACGCACGCTCGCCATACTTCCAGGCCTCCCGCCAGAGAATCGACGACAGCCCCACGAGGAATGAGCCCTCAGGAAACGCTTCCGTCAATGCCTCCCACACCGAGGGATCAAGGTCCGCTCGAAGTTCGAGACCGTGCGCCTTCGATGCATAGTGGTATACGCCGGGACGGAGGTGGATAGCGTCAAGCGATGGCAAGAGCACGTATCCCTCCGTCGGGTGGAGGTTCCCGCTCGACGGATTGGCACGCAGAGACCATGTGGTTCCCTCAAATTGTTTCAAAGCTGTCAGCGAGAATGCATACCGGAAGAAGAGCGAGATGGAGTCGACCGAAAGCGGAACCGGCACCATGTCGTCCGCAGCGTAGAGCTGCCAGTACGGAAGCGCTCGCCCCGCGCCGGGGAAAGGAAGGCGAACCAGCGGCGCGCCGTCGTAACGGCGGAACGGATCTGGCTGCCTAGCCCAATCCATGTAGCCAAGCGCGGCTGCATAGCGATGGTAGTGGTGCTTCGTTCTCTCGTGGTACGCTACCACGACTTGCTCGGCAGGAATATCGAGCAAGTCCCTGTCCGTCTTCAGCGTGAAATCAGGAAGAGTATTTGCTTGCATGTCCATCGTCGCCCTCCCGTCACATGTGGGTAAGTGCCTCGTACAGGCGAAGGTCGACTTCGAACGCCGGGCCGCTGAGCACGCCAACCAAGTCGTCCACGTAGTTCGGTGGCCGCATTCCGCTGAGCACGCAGGTCACGCGTTTCGTGTTCGTTAGAATGACGAACCCTTAGCGGGAGAACGAATCGGTTCGTGAACACAGCTGCTAGGCTCCCGCTCCTGTTAAGGCGATTTGCCCCAGCACCGCCTGGGCATTGTCAGCGACAGTCCGGGGCAGACGGTCGGCAAAACTGTACATTCTCGGATGTATGCCGATTCTGATTGACCTCAAATCGGTGAGAGCATACTTCACGCCGTCTTCGCCTGCTGAACTTTGCCAGCCTCGGCGTTTTGCTTTCCGAAGACCGTGATATCAGAGTACCCCAACTCAATGACTGGGCCAAGGGATGTCGGGGGCCTCTGCGTCGTCTTCGCGGGGAGAACGTCTCCTGAGGGGCATCGATCAGGCGCTGACTATGCCGCCAGTTGTCTCAAACGCGTTGACTCATCCCGTTCCGGCAAGGGTGCAATGACCCTGACGAAGGAGACGCATAAAAGCCGGTGTTCTTCCAGTTCGCTCTTGGCCCGCTCCATCTCTACATTCTTGAAGGCCGCAAGCTTCGTACTGACCCCGTAAATCGCAGATGAACGAGCTTCGAAGTACTCGCTTAGCGCAGCCTCATAAGCTCGCTTTAGGTCCCTACAGAATCGGCAATCCATGGCTACGCTCCTCTGGCGTTCTGCCGGAGCAACCGTCGCTTCGATGCGGTCGTGGTTCAAAAACTGCCTCAAATCTCGATCGAAGTGATGTGCAGGCCCCGGAGAGAATCTTCCCGTGTGAAGTCTTCGATAAAAGTCAGTGTGCTCGCCCGTGGTCCGTCCGGCCTGATCTCTGAAGGGTTGGCTCTATCGGCGTGTCCTGCCGGCCTACACGAATGTCGGCTCTTGTTGCGACTCGCAGATAGACGATTCTTTGTATCGCATTTCACGAGGAGGCTCATCGTAGCTCCAGTCGTTCGGTTGCGTACTTGAACGGTGCTCGTATGCGGCAAAGCCTGGAATGCGGAAGGTGAAAAGGAGAGATTGCGAACTAACTCGAGCATACACCCCCCACAGCCAACGTGCCGGCGGCTGGTGGTCATACTCAAGAGCAAAGGGAAGCGAGACGTGAAGATTCATTCTCCGCGTTCCGGAATGACAAACAAATGGGAGAAGGCGATCGCCTCCTCCCATTTCTCTTGGCGATCATTCGCCACTGACGATCGGGCGCTGGTTTCTATGCGGCCTTGCTGTGAACCGTGGCTTCGAGGGCCTTGTCGCTGCCAACAGTCACCTTGATCTGCTTGGGTTTGGCTTCAGCCTTCTTGGCAAGGTGAATCTTCAGAACGCCCTTGTCGTAATGGGCGCTCACCTGACCAAGATCCACGGAACTGGGCAAAGTGAACGACCGGGTGAACTCTCCGTACCGGCGCTCGACGCGGCGGTAGTTCTCCTCTTTCTCTTCCTTCTCGATTTTGCGCTCACCATGGACGGTGAGGGTGGTGTTCTCGATACGAACATCAATATCTTTTTCGTCTATGCCCGGAACTTCAAGCTTCAACGTAATGTTGTGCTCGTCTTCGTAGATGTCCACTGGCGGTGCGTAGCTGGTAGTAGTTAATGCCTCTTCCGGGACTTCGGGGCTAAACGACTCACGAAAAAGACGGTTCATGCGGTTGATGCGGTCTTGCATGGCGGAAAACTCACGCAAAGGCTCCCAACGGGTCAATAGGGACATAACACAACTCCTCATTTGGGAAATCTAAGGGGGGGAAGCTTCAGATGGGCTGACTTAGTTCAGGGAACCTGAACGAGTAAAAAGAGGTAGCTTGCTCAATTACGACGGTAGGCTTATGCGCTGCTGTTGTCAACCTCGGGTTCGCCAAATCGCCAAATTGGCGATCTGCGGTCAAATCAGGCGGATGAATTGATAGCAATATTCGCGCGCCAAACCTGCACCCTTCAGGGTGGAGGTATAGCGCGCCGTTTTCATCCTTGGTTCTGGATATACTTGAGGATGGTGTTCTTGCTCGCGTTCCCGATTGAGCAAGTGAAGTAGCCGTCGCTCCCGAAGGTTTGCTCTTTCCAGAAGTGCCGTTCGAGAAACTGGTAATTTCCTTTCGTTCTCCAGAGTCTAAACGTGGAGATTTGCTTGAGCAGCCGCACAATCTACAATGCAGAATACTTTGGCGAGTAACGAGCGAGGAGATGGATGAGGAGGTGGATGTGGTCTTTATCCGCTTCTATCTCCACGATCTCGAAGCCTTTCTGATGCGAGAATTGGCGTGTTTCGGGCTTACAGGCAGAAATCATGATCGATATTGTTTAGCCGTTTTTTGAGGCGGCATGAGCTGGCGGGAATGACCCGCAATCTTCCCGGTTTCCAGATTATGAGCAGATCCCGCCCCGTTCGTGTTGCAAAGACAACCTAAACAACCTAAACAACCTAAACCGGCGGATAGATTGCCCGTGATGCCGCCGGCATGCAGCATAGCCGTGTGCATACTCCATGCGTTTCGACCGGCACACCTCGTTAGTCATGCCAGAATGCCACGTTGATCTCCTCAGCTCCAGCTCTCGAATCAGCTGCTGCAAACAATGAGCTCCGGGGCCTTGGATGATGCCGATGAATCGCGCGGGAGGCGATGCTGGGAAAAACCGGTTCGTCCATACGGAGAAGAGCGTCCATCGGATCCAAGTTACCGCCGAGCGTGCGCGCCAGAAATCCAAAGTCATAGGGGAAGGTCATGACGGCGGGAAGCACCGTTTTGAGAGTGAAGATGCCCGGTTCGGGATCGAAGGCGAACTTGTTGCGGCTGCAGAGGGGGGCAACGATGACTTCGAAGAATACGTTCTTCTCATCGGTGGGCCGAAGGCGGGTGGGGTCGGCCAGAGATTTCAATGTGGGTCTTAGTCTCTCGGTTCGTTTTGCGGGCCGCCGCGCTCTGGGATAGCAAGTGGCAGTGTGAATGGGAGGTGAGTTGCGACGCAGGTGCTGACTGGGCTCGGGGGTAGGGGGATCGAGAAGTTTGGAATTTGGGCAACCTGCTGGGAACCTTTCGCTGGCCATCAACGTAAAGGGCATCATGAAGATTCTCTGCGCCGCTGCAGGCGCGGCATTGCTCGCCTGCAACCTGTCAGGATTCGGCCAGACTGAGGTAGGTTGCGGTCAGACTCTGGATACTCCGCTGCACGCCCGGGCGTCGCTCACGATCGACTCACGGGCTGCCGCCCTCGAAATTGCCGGGACGGACAAAGAGTCGATCCACGTGATCTGCACGGCGGACGATATGGCTACCGCGCAGCATGTGAAGTTGCGGTTCTCCGGCACGGCAGATGGCGGAGACCTGACCGTCACCGGCCACTACGGGAAGAACAATAACCTGCGGATTCGTGTCGAGGTCCCCCGGAAGTTGAACTTGCGGGTGAGCATGGATGCGGGCGAAGTAAAGGTGGAAGAGATCGCGGGCGACAAGGACATTCGTCTCTACGCAGGCCAGATCACGATTTCTTCTTCGCATGAGTGGGATTACCGGAGCATCGAAGCGTCGGTGGTCATTGGCCAGGTGAGTGCGCCCCCATTTGGCGTCGATAAGGGCGGCTTCTTTCGGACATTCAGCAGGAAGGACGATAACGGGGAGTATCGGCTGGATGCGCACGTACTGACGGGACAGATTGACCTGGTCCATCCTGACGCGCATGCGTTTGTGAAGCCTTAGCTGCGATGATTCAAGAATCTGAACGGCCGCGCTTATTCTAGCCGAGCTAATTCAGGAACATGGTGCGATAGAGGGTGTCGCGCTGTCGGAACTCGTGCGTTCTGTTTCGATCAACTTTGCGAGTTGATGAAACGCGAAATGTTGGTAGCGATAGTCCGTTCACTGTACTGGCGCGAGACCCGCTCGGAGAAATTCGGATTTGCTGCACGCCTGGATGGATCCAGGTATTTGGGCAAACCTTGCGGTCTTCCGTAATAAATATTGGCCAAGTTGGCCGCGATTACGATTGTCGATGGTCTTCGTCGGAACAAACCTGAAACTGTGGCCCGCCTAACCGGCGGCGAGTACTTTAAAC
Source organism: Occallatibacter sp. (assembly GCA_036519195.1). Classification (GTDB taxonomy): domain Bacteria; phylum Acidobacteriota; class Terriglobia; order Terriglobales; family Acidobacteriaceae; genus Telmatobacter. Next base: position 22,031 of record DATDLS010000511.1, read on the forward strand.
TCACCGATGCCAAGAGTCTGGAAAACGACTTGGACAGGGAGCCCTTATTTATGGGGCTTTTTGTCTTTGGACGTTATTAAACTGGCTGCCTTCTTTGGTAAGCGGCCTTGGTTAGGCTGTGGCACGAACGTTTCGACATCTGAGCGAAGGACGAGAGTTCTGCCCGCTACAGTCACTGCGATCAGCTTACCCCGGCGGATCAGATTGGCGATGGCCTGTTGGGAAACGCCTCTGGATCGCGCAGCCTCAGCTTGAGAGATATATTCCTTCGAGATCCCTCTATTGAATGTTCCGAGCTGCTTCTTTAGAGGCAGTTTCGTCGCAGATGTCTCCTTCCGCGGACGTCCTTTCGGTCTTGGCACAAAAGCCTCAGCCTCTGAACGAAGAATGAGAACTCGACCGGCAACCGCCTTTGCCGTGAAATAACCCCGGCGAACAAGATTAGCAATGGACTGCCTCGAAATCCCGGCAATGCGAGCAGCTTGGGTCTGCGAAATATAATTTCCAAATCTATCGTTATTACTGGTTGAATTGTGCATATGTTTTCTGCTATAGTCCTTGTAGTACTTGAATGTCCGGTCCTGAATCGACCGGCCTCAACAATCCGTGCAAGCGGGATACGCCGATGTAGCGAGCACCGACGCATCCCTGACCACCATCACCTTCCTAAGAAAGGCGACAATATGGCTACGTCTAACGATACCCGCCGGTCCGGTTCGGACACAAACCCTTTCTTTCGAGAGCTTTTCCGCAATGGCCAAATTTCGGACAAGCGACGGCAGGAATGGCAAGACGCCGTGCGACGCGCTGGAACGGGAACACCTCCGCTGCGCTTTCCGGTCTATGAGCATCTCTTCCAGTTCAATCTGTGCGCGCAGAATATGGTTGAGTTATTGCAAGTGCTCGGCAATAAGTTTGCCATTGACCCGGAAGCCCGTCTCTACCACCAGTCCCTGATTCAGTTTGTTCGGGCTTCCATCAGCCTGGATATTGTGGAGCAGATGGCTGGCGTCGAGCATACCGAAGCGTGGCTCTTTTAAAGCCAACAGCGCAGCGAAGAGGAGAAACTGCGCGACCCGGACGATTTCTATATCACCGTCCGCCAGCGAGAAGCCGAGCGGATCAAGATGGGACTTTCCCCGCGCATCCGGTTTATCGATGAACCCCGTTCCGTGAAGAAGTCCACTGGGAAACAAACTCGGGCCACTCGAGCAACTTAAGTCAGCTGGCTGGAGACTGGAATTCAGTTGTGCTCCCAAAGCTGGGTTATCATGCGTTTACATGATGTTAGCAGAAAAACCGACGGTTTTTGTGATCGACGATGATGCCGATGTGCGGGCATCGATTCAGAGTTTGCTGAAATCGGCAGGCCTGAACTCCCAATCGTTCGAGACAGCAGAAGACTTCCTGCGGGCAAAACAGTTGGATGGTCCTAGTTGCCTGATCCTGGATGTGAGCCTTCCGGGAATGAACGGGCTGGATTTCCAGGAGCAGCTGAAAAAGGCCGGTCTTCATATTCCTATTGTGTTCATCACCGCACATGGCGACATTCCAATGACGGTGCGGGCTATGAAGTCGGGAGCAATGGAGTTTCTCACGAAGCCCTTCGATGACGTAGCGCTTCTCAACGCCATTCAACAGGCGCTCGCCCGTGATCGCTTGATTCGCCAGCGCGATAAGGAGCTCAACGCGGTGCGGAAGCGGTACGAAATGCTAACCCCACGCGAGTGCAAAGTCATGAGCCTGGTGGTTTCTGGCATGCTAAACAAGCAGATCGCATCGGAACTTGGCACCAGTGAAATCACGATTAAAGTTCATCGTGCCCGCGTGATGCACAAGATGCAGGCTGAATCCCTTGCGGACCTGGTGAAAATGGCGGAAAGACAGCATCATTTCAGACCGACATGACCTGATACCCGTCTACGCAGGTAAATGGGCCGTCGAAAACCGTGGCCGGGTTCCGGAGACGAGTTATACCAAAGCATAATTGTGCTGATCTGCCAGCCGGATTATGCTCCGACCATGGCTCGCACGGAAGAGCGGACAATGGTTGCAATTGTTGACGACGATGACTCCGTCAGGAGTGCTTTGCAGGGTTTGATGAAAGAGGCAGGATTGCCTGCATCGACCTTTGCGTCCGCCGAGGAGTTCCTCCAGTCGGGAAAACAGGGACAAACTGCATGTCTAATCAGTGACATCCGGATGCCGGGAATGTCGGGCTTGGAACTCCAGGCCAGGCTGAATACGGAACGACAGAGGATTCCTATCATTTTTATTACCGCGCATGGCGAGGAAGATATGCGCCTGCAGGCTTTAAGAGCAGGTGCAGTCGAGTTCCTGGCGAAGCCTTTTGACGACGAGATTCTGCTCGATAGTGTACGGGCAGCGCTGGATAACTAACCATCGCATTCGACGCTAAGCTTATGGGGTGTTTCTGTGGAAACTTTGCAGAGAGTTCCGCCGGCCGATCGGGATCGTACTGAGCGCAGGTTCGAGCAAATCGTTGGGAATAGTTCTGCGTTGGAACTTGTACTCGAGCAGGTGCGCCGTGTCGCACCAACAGATTCTACTGCCCTGATCCTTGGAGAAACAGGCACAGGGA